>NZ_CP037452.1:6055163-6385005 GCF_007754425.1 Gimesia fumaroli | reverse complement strand
CGAGCCAGACATCGATCAATCCCACAAAGAACAAACCAATACTGATGACGGCATTCACGTGAAAAAAGGCGAGATTGACGCGTCCCAGATCGTCGGGATTCACCAGCAGGTGCTCGTAGATCAACAGGCCTGCCACAGCAAGAACCGCAATCAGAAAGGGAATTCCCAATGCGGCGACGTACCACAGACTGAACAGGCAGACGATGGTCAATGCGTGGCTGAGCATGGCAAAACGGAGTGCTTTTCTGATTCCCCAGCGTGAGGGAATGCTGGAGAGCCGGGTTTCCTGATCGAAATGGACATCCTGACACGCGTAAATAATATCGAATCCGCCAACCCAGAAAAAGACGACCAGTCCCAGCAGTATCGGTTCCAGTGAAAGACTGCCGCGAATGGCGATCCAGGCGGCAAGTGGTGAGAGCATCAAAGCAGCGGAAAGCCAGTAGTGGCACCAGATTGTGAAACGCTTGGCATAGGAATAGCCGAGCAGAAACAGCAGAACTGGAATGGACAGATACAGGGGCCAGCGGTTGGGTAAGAACAAGAGCGTCGAGGCGATGAATGCCAGCGATGTCAGCAGTGTGAAGAGAAACACCGCGCGCACACTGATCAGACCGGCGGGCAGATGGCGGCTTTGGGTGCGTGGGTTCTGAGCGTCGATATCGCGATCGACGAGTCGATTAAAGGCCATCGCTGCGGAGCGGGCAAACAGCATGCAGAGCAGGATGCCGACCAGTTCTTGCCAGCGAACCGTTTGGCCACGCCAGGCCAGTACTGCGGAGAGCAGTGCAAACGGGAGTGCAAAAATGGTATGGCTGAAACGAATCAGTTCCAGCAACAGGCGCAGTCGGGCCAGCATCTCATTTATCCAATATCACGGGGGCGTCGTGCAGTTGAGGGCATACTTAACTGCTGCATCTTAGCTGATTATCAGACATCACCCAAGTCAGCGGGACGCGAAACTGCTCGTGCTTTGCGGGAAAGATGAACCGATTTAGCGTGAGGGGAACGTATTTAACGAGGCGACGTAGTTTACAAACCGCTGATCGACGCCCGGGATATCACGGGGCAGCCGTGTGCTCAGTTCTTCGGGATGATTGTTGGTTCTCAGTTCCGCCAGATATTCAAGCAGTGTGTCTCGCGTTTCCGGCGTGCTGTTCAACATGAAATGTACCCAGGCCCAGGCTTCCTGATAGTCAACCCGCTGCATCTGTGAGACTTTTTCCAGTTGCTCAAGACGTTTCATATCGGGTTTCCAGCCGTTATTCAGGGCGGTGGAAAGCCGCGAAGCATGATCGCGGTTAACTTGTCCGGGCGTATTGCCGGCGACTTCAAAGTATTCCGCCAGTCCTTCATCGAGCCATAAAGGGACGGTTTTCAAGCTGGCGTGTAACAGACCGTGCGTGAATTCGTGCCGCAGGTCTTCCTGAATGCGCTCACCCCAAAATGTATAGACGGCCAATTCCTTGGGAGTTCCCACGAAGTAGGCACGGCGGGGAGGCAACCCCGGGTAGGTCATGTCCAGATAATTTCGATATTCTTCCTGATTGGTGAAGAGGTAGACGGTGACCTGTTCGCTGTTGAGTGGAATACTCAACGTTTCAGCGACGTCCTCACGGAGCTTGATCAAATCCTGAAACAGTTCATGGTCCTGCCCGAGTTTGAAATCACTAAGGACAATGAGCTGTTCCGCACTTACGCTATGCCGGGCCGGTAGATGGACTGTTTGATTTTTGGCAGCACTACGACAGCCTTGAGTCAACAGCAGGCACAACAACAGACAGAGACTCAAAGTCAGTGCTTTGAGTATTCGTTGAGACTTCCTGTTGGAAGACTGATTCGGTCTGTTGGGTGCTTGTCGTTTCACAGTTTGGGATCGTTGTCTATTTGCGCGTTGATGGAACTGACATTCGAGGCTTTGATTTAATAACGTTGGGACGGAGTCTGGGTGTTTTCAGCAGAACGTTTTTTAGGGGCACTCTGAAACAGGCCGTCGAAAAAACCGTTCGACGCTGATTTAATGATGAGATTTCCTTTGCCATTCTCAACCAGGGATTGCGCTAACTTAGGATGGCTTTTCCATGTCGTTGCTTTCCAGTCTCTGATGTCGGCATAGGTGTCGTGCAGGCCGGCTTGCGACTTGGGAATGAAAAGCCAGCCTTCCTTGGATTGCACAATATGAAACTCAAACGCGGCATACATGCCTCCGGCTCCAATCATCATGAAGATCAGAGCCGCGATAATTCGGCGCATCTAATTCACTTCCTTGTGTTTATTAATACTGCATCGCCTCAGTTCAGGGGCGGGATCATCTCAGAAACGGGAAAACGCGGCAAGAGTGAAGTTGCTGAATTACAGTGATTTTGCGTTCACTTATCCTTGCTCTGCGGGAGGGTTTCCAAAGTGGTCTCCAGGGTTGATTTTCCTGCCACACAAGAACTGGCTGGTCTGCATGGGCCGTTTTCCCTGAGGCTGAATCTGTTTCAGTTCCAGCACTCCCTTGCCGGTGCTGATGAGGACTCGTTTTGTATTGGCAAAGATCACTGTGCCTGGGGCGGAATTCTGGAGTTCCTGATCGAGATTCAGTTCGCCTATTTGCTCTGAATTGAGTAGTTCCACATCCAGTATCAATAATCGAAGTGGTTCCTGCTCTGGTTGCTGGAGAAATGAGAAGGGATTAGGCCAGGGCTGCATCGCCCGAACGTGACATGCGATTTGCGAAGCACTCTGGTTCCAGTCGATGGCGCCTTCCTGTTTATCGAGAGTGGGCGCAAATGTTGCTTCAGTATGATCTTGTGGTGTTTCTTTCAGTGTTCCCTGTTCGATTTCTTTGAGTACATCCAATGCGAGCGGGGCGGAGAGTTCGGCCAGTCGGTTCTGGACTTCGCCCGTGGTTTCTTTGGGGCCGATAGAAGTTTCGACCATTGCTGCAACCGGACCGGAGTCGAGAGCGCGTTCGATGCGAAACAGAGAAACGCCGGTTTTGATTTCGCCGTTTCGAATGGCGTACAGAATGGGGGCAGCCCCACGGTATTTCGGCAATAGTGAGGCGTGCAGGTTAAAGGCCCCGTATTTGGGAATATCCAGAAGTTCTTGTGAGAGAATCTGTCCGTAAGCGGCGACTAAAAACACATCCGCATCAAGTTGCCGCAATTCTTCCAGCGATTCCGGCGTATTGATTTTGGGAGGCTGAAACACAGGAATTTCATGTGCGAGTGCGAGCTCCTTCATGGGATTTTTGTGCCGATGATGGCCGCGGCCTGTTCGATCGGGTTGGGTATATAGCCCGAGTACCTGGTGTTCGGAATCAATCAGCGCCTGAAATGCGGGGATGGCGAACGTGCCGGTTCCCATCATGACAACTTTTAAAGGCACGGCGGAGTCTCCTCAAGGCGGCGATGTGGACCATTCCAGTCCGTCGCAGAAAACCGGGGTATTGTATCAAACTCTAGCGGGGCGAACTGTGTTTCGGATAGCTCAAACAGCGAATCAGTTAAAGTGCGTGATTCGATTTATCCCAGCGCCTCTTCAAGCTGTTGCAGTTGTTTACGAATTTCCTCGTCAGACGGGTACTCGCCGGACTTCTGTTTATGTCGAAATTCTGATTCGAAATCGGCGATCAGTGCATCCAGTTCGACTCGTTTCGTATCCACCATTCGATCCGGAAACATGATGCCGTCAAGGTGATCGAGTTCGTGCTGGACCGCACGTGCGGCGAGATCATCGAGTGTGATTTCGAACAACTGGCCATCCAGATCATAGGCCTCGACGGTGATCTCTTCTGATCGTTTCACGTCGCCATACACCTGGGGCAGGCTCAGGCAGCCTTCTTCGCCTTCCGTGGTCCCTTTGCGTTTAGTGATTTCCGGATTGATGAATACGAATTCTTCTTCGCTTTCATTAGGATCGGATGTCAGATTAATCACAAACAGACGGTAGGGAAGTGCGACCTGATTGGCAGCCAAACCGATGCCCCGCGCTTCGTACATCAACTCAAACATGGTCTTTACGGTATCGCGCAGTTCGGGCGAGATACTTTTGATGAGTTTGGATTTCCAGCGGAGGGCGGGATGAGGATAATTAACGATTTCTAAAGCAGCCATAATTACAGATACCCGGCAGGGTATGATACTCAGATAAAGTTCGCAAATAACAATCGTCTCTGCCCTACCGAACTATTCGCGCAGAGGAGAAAACAGAGGACGTCATTACCTGTATATCAGGGCTGATCGGTAGATACAATCCATACGTCTGCGAACAATAGTATTGTTGCAGTAATTTTGCTGAAATCAAGCCGGGAAACTGTCTGTTTTCCCCATCGGCCTGAACCAGGCCGAGTTGACAAGCGCCCAACAAAAGGACCTTCTCACGTATTTCGTTTAATACATGGGAAGTGGATCAAGTGGTGCAGATGCGGTTGTGGGAACACTTCCCTGAATCACAGGTGCACTCGCTGTAGACTGATAGGTATTGTAAGTGTTGTAGGCTCCCTGTGGTGTATATGTTGGAGCGCCAACGCCACAATTTCCCGAGGAACATCCACCACCGCCAAAGGGAGCAGGTGCCATCGTGGGACCATAATTACAGCTTCCGCAGGTGCCTCGTCCGCATTGACATCCTGTCGTCAGGGTAATTAACGCGAGACCCAGCATCATTAAACCAAAACGTTTCATTTGAACAATCCTTTTCTACTACAATGTCGCGATCAAAAAATTCAATCGCTGAGAATCAATCTGTGATGTGGAATAGTTAGTCGATTTACGAAGCGACCGAAGCCGCCGGTTTCTTAAAGTCGATTGGAAACAGACTGGAATTCACGCCAGCCCAATGTGCAGTAAATCCTCCGGGGTGTCGTTCCGGATTGGCTGCGAACGCAATCGTTTCGTCTCTGATTTCATTCACTCCCAGAGAGAGTGAGACGGTCGCGGAATGACGACCTTTCCAGATTTGCAGTCCGGGGTGAAATCCCTGGATGTTTCCTGAAATGATCGTTTCCCAACCGGAGGCAATGTGGCTGATGCTCACGGAGAGCTGACGCCTTAAATTCCACCAGCGGAAAAATGTTTCCAGCGAAGTGACCCAGACCAGCGGTATCTGTTTTCGATCCAGGCCGATCTTCTGGAACAGCTGATTGAGTTCTTCTCGTGACGGAACAGACGGTAGTGAAACCGGCAGTCCCTGTCGGTATCTGCTGATCAGTTCGACGCGAAGTTTACGTTGTGTCTGGCTGTCTGATTTTCCCTGCCAGTCATATTCTGCTTTTAAATGCAGCATTTCCAGCGGGACTGTCAGCGGGCTCATGACATTGGAGAATTCTCGAAATTCTTTGCCTAAAGCCGATTCGCCATAACAGATAACACCCTGATAGGGATAAGGAAAATCTGCCAATCGAATCCAGGCACCGCCTGTTTGCTGTACTCTTTCCTTCAGTTGAATCACCAGGGCCGAGTTGAACTGTTCGCTACCCGTGTTGGATTTCGTTCCTAACTCGTGTTTAAGACGACCAACGGCTGCTTCACTGGTGAATTCAGAGAGATCGACGACCGGGATTTGACAGTGAGAGAGAGTCTGTAAATCCTGGGCATTGAATGTTTTCTGAGCTCCCACCAGTAACAGGTTCCAGTTGGAAGTCTGGTAGCCGGCAAGCTGGGCCAGATCTTCATGGAGTTCGGCGACCGGCAGTCCCATTTCGCGCAATCCTTTTACGACAGGTGTAGCAACCCCTGCTAAAAGAATCGGGTATTCCGGTAAATGACGCGAAACGGACATTGTCTGAAAAGTCTTTGTGAGAAGGAATCGTATCAGTGAGTGCTTGCGTTTCGTACGCAAGGTGTCACTGCTGTTTCAACACGAAAGGTAAATGGAATCAATTAGTTTGACGGGTAATCAGTGTGGGAGGTGAGTGACAGGCCTGTGGATCAGGCGCAGAGATCACTAATGTGAGGCGGGAAGATATTGCTTTTCAAAAGGCAGGTCAATACGAAAGAAAGACAATGAAATAAAAAAAACGACAAACCTTTAATCTTTTTTTCGATTTCGATTTGTTTTTTCGAAAAAATATTTCAGGTTTCTGTTCCAGAGGAGGGATTTTTGAGGAGGAATCGCGACTGTCTCAGATTCTCGATGCTTGATATGGGTTATGTATTATAGGTGAAGCAAGCAGAATCGATTCACGTTTCCGAGCCGAAACAGGGGTATGAAATTCTCTTTCAAATTGGGGTTGGTGAAAATCAGGAATGCCAACTATAATCCGCCTCTCGCGAAACAAAGGGATTGTTTTGTGAGTTTGATTACCGAGTTCTAAATCTGTTGAAAAGAGACAGACTTGTGATTTCGGAAATCAGAATAAGAACAATGTACTGACTGATATAACAACAACGTCATAGCATGGAGGCGCGGCGTGGAAACAGTTCTGGTTATTGGACTTGATACGGTTGCCGGAGCAAATATTGCAACCTGCTTATCCAGTCGATATCGGGTTGTAGGATTAACTTCAACGACACCGGTTTCCATCCAGGGATGCGAAACTCATACTTATCTGGAAGATGATGTCGAGACAGCCGAGCATTGGTTGTCCCTGGCTCGTCCGCAGTGGGTTGTGTATTGTGGCGTAGCAGCCAACTCTGCCTGGTCGGTCGATCCTGGAAAATTCTCCGCGAACGATCCAGTCGTGGCGGTGCGAAACTGGGTGAATGCTGCGGAATTGCATTCGGCCCGCTTTACCCACATCTCTTCTGATGCCATCTTTACCGGTCCCTGGATGTTCCATGAAGAGGACTGCCAGGGAGTGTGTGAAAGCGAGCAGGCAGAGATTCTTCGCGCCATCGAACGCGAAGTCAGCCTGTGTGATAATACATTGATTATCAGAACCAATGTCTTTGGCTGGAACCCGGCAACATACGGGCCTGGCGAGATTGAAAATCTGGTACAAACTTTGCAAGCCGGCACCTATTCCAAGCTGGATTGCTATCGGCATGCCACTCCACTGTTAGCGACGGATCTGGCTGCGATTATTGAACATGCCTATCAGGAACGATTGACGGGCATCTTCCATGTAGCAGGCGGCGAACGAATCAGCCCTGTAGAATTCGTCCAACGACTGGCGGCGACATTTGGATTAACCGTGCCTGTGCTGCCTCGTGCGAATGTGCTCAATGAACGTACTACCGGCTTTGCCAATGGTGAGACTTCACTGCACACCCGCAAAATTCGTCGTGCGTTGAGCATTTCGATGCCGATGCTGGATGACGGTTTGCAGCGTCTGTTCGATCAGCAGCACAATGGTTTCCTGAATCGTCTGAACGATGCCCCCGTTCGACAATACGAGCAGGAAATTGCCGCTTAAAGCAATCAACGAAAAAGATAAACAAAAACCCCTTGCGTATTCGCACAAGGGGTTTTCTTTTTTTCAGGTCTGATTTTCTAGGCCAGGATTTTCTTGACGATTTTTGCCGGATTGACGCCGATTAAGCGTTGATCAAGTCCCTGAAAGCGGAATGAGAGTCGTTCCGGATTCAAGCCAAGCAGATGTAAAATTGTGGCATGCAGATCATAGACGGGAACTTCGTCTTCAATGACATTAAAGCCGAAATCATCAGACCGGCCGATGGTCGTGCCCCCTTTAATGCCGCCGCCAGCCAGCCACATGGTAAAGGCATTGGGGTGATGATCCCGGCCATCGTTCCCCCCCTGCACCATGGGAGTCCGTCCGAATTCACCGCCCCAGACAACAAGCGTATCTTTGAGCATACCACGTTGTTTGAGGTCTTTAATCAATGCTGCTGAAGCCTGGTCGGTGGCTTTACAGTTGTTTTTCAAGCCTCCCACAAGACCGCCGTGCTGATCCCAGGATTCATGGAATAGCTGGATGCAGCGTACGCCACGTTCGACGAGTCGGCGGGCGAGCAGACAGTTATTGGCAAATGAACTTTTACCAGGTTCGGCGCCATACATTTCGAGGGTCTGTTTTGTTTCCTGGGTGATATCCATCACATCGGGAGCACTGGACTGCATGCGGTACGCCATTTCGAAGGAATTGATCCGGGTTGCGATTTCAGGATCGCCAACCTGCTCCAGATGATTCTGGTTCAATGCTTTTAAGGTATCGAGTGAATCACGCTGTAATTGCTCAGAGACGCCGGGAGGATTCTTGAGGTAAAGCACGGGCTCCTGGCCGCCACGGAACATGACGCCCTGATGAACGGTGGGCAGAAAGCCGCTACCCCAGCAGGAACTTCCGCCACTCGGGCCTTTATTTCCGGAACTGAAAACAACAAAGCCCGGCAGGTTTTTGGATTCGCTGCCCAGTCCATAGATGGTCCAGGCACCCAGACTGGGTTTGCCGAAGAGCTGTGAGCCGGTTAACGCTTGAATTTGAGCGGGTGCATGATTGAAGGCGTCGGTTTTCATACTTTTCACGATGGCGAGATCGTCGACGACTTCGGACAGATGCGGCAGGATTTCCGAGAGTTCCGCACCGCATTTGCCATGTTTTGCAAATTTAAATTTAGGGCCGAGGAATTTCGAGTTGGGATTGATAAACGCGGCCCGATAGCCTTTGAGAAGTTCTTCGGGGGGCAACTTGCCGTCAAATTTTCCCAAGACCGGTTTGTTATCAAACAGTTCCAGATGGCTGGGCCCTCCGCCCATAAACAGGAAGATAATATTCTTTGCTTTGGGGGGATGGTGTGGCTGGCGGGGTGCTAAGGGGTCTTCAATTTCACCAGTTTTTGCGGGAGCCGCGTAGCCGGATTCCTGTAACATCTGCTGTAAGGCGATGGCTCCCACACCGACGCCGCATTGTTGCAGGAACCAGCGTCGTGCGATGGGGTGGGCCGGGTGTTGATTTTGATTCATCATGCTTTACCTGTTTTATTCTGACAGTAAAATCACTGCGTTTTTTTGAGAGAACAGTTGCTTTGAAAGCCAGTGATTATTCTTTAGTAATCGTTTCATCCATATTGAGCAGGACGCGTGAGAGCGCGACCCAGGCTGCGAAATCTGTCGTATCCGTTTTTGTTTTTTTCTGTGCGGAAATCTGCCTGGCTTCTTCCGGATGTTCAGCGAAATAAGTGCGTTGCCTGGTCAGAAACTGGTTTAATACCTGTTTTTCAGACGCGGAAGGAGAACGGGAAACACAGCGACGAAAAGCGGTTTCAATGCGTTGTACGTCTGTCGCGTCCTGTTGTTTCAGTGCCGTTTCTGCCAGTCCGTTTGCGCATTCCATAAACAGGGTTTCGTTGAGGGTGGTTAACGCCTGCAAAGGCGTATTTGAACGAGTCCGTTTGACGGTCGAGATATCACCATTGGGTGCATCAAAGGCTGACAGCATGGGATAAGGAACCGAGCGGAAGCGGAACGTATAAATTGCTCGCCGGAAGCGATTATCGTCTTTTGCTTCGATCCAGGTTTTGGGTCCGTAGCTGGCCGGCTTTTCGAACAGAAACGCGGGGGCCGGCGGGTAGACGGACGGGCCACCGACCTGAGGATTGAGCAGGCCACTGGCTTTGAGTGCGATGTCGCGGACGATTTCTGCATCGACTCGATAGCGGGGGCCGCGGGCAAAGAAGCGGTTGTATGGATCTTTCGCATAGAGTTCCGGACTGACTTGAGAGGACTGTTGATAGGTGCGCGAAGTTACGATCAACGTGTGTAACTTTTTCAGGTCCCAACCCTGATCCATAAACCAGACCGCCATCCAGTCCAGTAGTTTACGGTGTGTGGGAGCAGCGCCCTGTGAGCCGAGATCTTCGCTGGTACTGACGATGCCTTTCCCGAAATAGGCCTGCCAGACGCGATTCACGATGGCACGTGCGGTGGTCGGTGATTTGCGATCGACGAGCCAGCGGGCAAACGTCAGACGATTCACCTGAGTATCCTGGGGTAATGTGTTGAGAAAGTCGGGGACTCCCGGCTGGACGACCTGTTTCTTTTTAAGGAAGTCGCCGCGATCCAGCAGGTGCGTCGATCGGGGGTCAGGTCGTTCCTGATACACCAGTTGAGTGGCGCCTTGGGGGTGCTGTTTCCAGAGGGCTTCGATTTCGTTATTTTCAGCTGTCCATTCCGGGACGGTTGTACGCCAGTAGCTGAAGACCTGATCCTGTTGTTGTGGTGTGCGCTTCGTGTGGGGAATCTGCAGAATTTGTCTGACCTGATCAGGAACCGGATCGGCTTTGGCGTTTGCAGATTTGCTGTAGGAGATACGGAAACGTCCCAGATTCATAGTTTGATTATCGTCGCTGTTCCAGCCTCCATGCATCTGTACCAGACTGATTTTAAGTTTCGTACCTTCCGGATAACCAAATGGTTTTTCTGCACGAAAAACAGCTTCACGTGGCTGATTGAAGCGTCCGGGACCGGCATCAATGCCCCAGGCTGTGGTGTTATCGCCGTCGATGGCATATGCCACGGGGCCTGTAAAACCGCGGACTCCTTTTTTATCACTGTACTTTGGTGGCAGTTGCTGTCGTTCATTGCTGAAGTCGGCGGTGGCTTCGGAGAATTTGACGCTGGTTGTCTGTTTCGGATCTTTCGGATTGACGACCGTGAGTTTGATATCAGTCAAAGCACACAAGCCTTCGATCGACCGCCCGGGACCGCCTGCAGGCAGGTTGGGATGATTTAAAAGTTCGAGTCGAATCGCTTTGATTTCAGAAGCATCCACGGTAGCTTCAAAATTGGATGTGAATTTTGAGGGGGCATAACCTTGCGCCAGCATCGAATGATCGGGTTGATCGAAATAGCGCTGAGAGTTACTGTCGGTATTGGTCAGCTGCAACACAGTCCACTCAGGCTGATTTTGTTTAACTGCTTGTTCCCAGGCGGCCATTTTTGCAGGCCAGACAGGCAGCTTTGCTTTGAGTGACTGTTCGATCGTATCGATTTGCTGAAAGAGCGACAGGCGTTTTTCCTGTTCTTCATCGGTGTAGCCGCGAATACTGGCTTCGTAGGAATTATTGATGCAGGCAAAAATCTGATAGTAATTTTCCTGGGTCAGGGGATCATACTTGTGAGTGTGACATTGACCGCATTGCAGAGTCAGGCCGAGCACGCTTTTGCCGATGGTATCCATTCGATCGAACATGGCTGCCATCCGGAACTCTTCAGGGTCGATGCCCCCTTCTTCGTTGAGCATGGAATTTCGCATGAAGCCGGTGGCAATAATCTGATCCTGTGTTGCGTTGGGCAGCAGGTCGCCGGCGATTTGTTCGAGAATAAACTGGTTGTAAGGCATGTTCTGATTGAAGGCGTCGATAACCCAGTCACGATAGAGCCAGACCTCGCGTGGAGCATCTTTTTCATAGCCGTTGGAATCGGCATAGCGGGCGGCGTCCAGCCAGATGCGGCCCCAGCGCTCGCCGTAATGCGGTGAAGCAAGCAAACGTTCGACCTGTTTTTCATAGGCGCTCGGGGCTTTGTCGTTTTGAAATTGATCGACTTCCTGAATACTGGGCGGCAGGCCGGTCAGGTCCAGACTCAGCCGCCTGAGGAGTGTGATGCGATCGGTGGGTTGGGAAAACGTTAACTGCTGTTGTTCCAGTTTTTCCAGCACAAAAGCATCGATCGGATTTTGAACGAGCTGTGGTTGTTGGACGTGAGGCAACTCTGGTTTTTCAGGAGGTTGAAAGGCCCAGTGAGAGGCCCAGGGAGCACCAGCGGCGATCCACTTGCGGATTTTTTCAATGTCCGATTTAGACAGTTTCTTACCGGAATCAACGGGTGGCATTCGTTCGTCGTCGTCGGTAGAAATCATGCGTTGATAGATCAGACTTTCGGCTGGTTTACCCGGGACAATCAGTGCGTGTCCGTCATGCGAACTGAAGACACTTTCTTTTAAATCCAATCTCAGTTCTGCTTCGCGGTGTTCTTCATCGGGGCCATGGCAGGAGAAGCAGGCGTCGGATAAGAGCGGGCGAATGTCGGTTGCAAAATCGAAATCGTCTGTTGTTGTTTCCGTTTCTGCAGAGGCACTCTGAAAAAGAAATACAACGGAAGCGATCAGGCAGAGTAATAAAAATGAGCACGTTCGAACGACCATAATTCTTCTTTCGGTCAACCGCTGAGAGTCGAAATTCAGTGCCGTGATGCAGAAAGAAACGAGACGGTTGTTGACAGACATTGGAGTCTGATCAAAGCAACTGCAATCCCGGATTTTCTGTTAAGCGGAATGATTTCCAAGTCTCAAAACCAAACACGAGTGAATACCGGTCCGCCACTTTACCCAAAGTGGGGTAGCTCAATCGCAGTGTAACTCTAATTGAGCAGGTGACTTAAGCCAGGCAAAGGTGGGCGGGCTGCCTGGCGTTTTCTTACCTTGATTATAGGCGGCGCGACATGGGAAATTCAAGTTTTGTCTCTCATCGGCTCGGTAATTCACCAGACATAATTATGAAGATTTGCGCGAAAACCTTGCTGTATATTCATTAAACCATAACAAAAGGCCCCATTTGATCAATTTTGCTACGAATTATTCATTGGTTCTTAACAGGTCGGGTGGAAAAAACTTCACACACGCTCGATATCGTACTCTCAATTGAAGATTTCAGCCGGCAACGAAAACTTCAAGGCAAAGTAAGAGATTGAATTCAATCAGAAGTGAAAAGAAGAAGTGAGTTTCAGGGGGGACAGATCAGAATCAAACATCAACAGCCTAATTGATGGGGATGACCTGTTTCTTTTACTAGTAATTTGTTTTTAGCCTTCATTGTTCGCGTATCAGTCAAACTCTTTTAAACAACAGGAAACAAAATGAAAAATTCGCGTTCTCGAAAAGTCAACCGATCAGGTTTTACCCTGATCGAACTTCTGGTAGTGATTTCGATCATTGCATTATTAGCTGCTCTGCTGATTCCCGCTGTCTTCGCAGCTCGTGAGTCAGCACGTTCTTCACAGTGTAAAAGTAACTTACGTCAGTTCGGTCTCTCCATGCACTCGTTCGCTTCTACCGATCCCAGCGGACGGTACTGTACCGGAGCTTATGACTTCCGTCGTGACGGATGTCCTGACACCTGGGGTTGGGTCGCCGACATGGTTAACAGTGGTGCTGGTCTTCCTCAGAAGATGCTGTGCCCTTCTTCCACACTGTTAGGTTCAGAAAAATTGAACGACATGATTGGTGTGGCCAATACAAGTAATAAAGACAATGCCCCACCAGCGCGTCTGCTGGAAGGTGTCTGTGCTACCTGGACTTCAGGGACAGAAGGTACAGCTCCTCGTATTCTGCAAGTTGCGAAACTGCTGGAAGACGGCTATGGAACAAACTATGCATCCAGCTGGTTCCTGGTTCGCTCTGGTGCAAAAACCAATGCTGGTGTCACTTCATCTGGTTTAAAAGGTTTTGGCGGTAGCTTAGGTCCTCTGACGATTCGTCGTCTGGATTCATCACGAATTTCTTCTTCAGCCGTTCCCTTCATGGGATGTGGTGCTCCTGGTGATGTGGGCGAAGCTGTTTTGTCACACTCCATTCCAGGATTCGTAGAAGCCGGCGAACGACTGGCTGAGTCCTTCAATGACGGTCCTGCTTACTGGAATCCAGCTGCGGGAACTGGTGGAGCCATCGATCTGATGCCTGCCGGTACAAACGTTGTTGGTGCCATTCCTGCAGAACTTCCAGATCCGAACCGAGCTGGAACGCCCGGAACTGATGGTATTCTGTGGTTACAGGATTCTCGCGACTGGTATGCATGGCACGGTCGTGGCCGTAACAAGATCTGCAACATCCTGATGGCAGACGGTAGTGTCAAAGCAATCGTCGACTTGAATGGTGATGGCTTCCTGAACCCAGGTTTCACTGGATCCGCTTCAGGTGGATCAGGTCACACTGATGCAACTGTTGAACTGCGTCCTTCAGAAGTCTTCTCCGGCCCCTGGTTGGATGCCCAGTTGACCAAAGGCAACTTCGAATAAGCGAAGACTGACTTTAACTGCAAGTTAAGTAATATGCGAGTGGCCGGTATTAAACCGGCCACTCGTTTTTTTATTGACGGTTTATGAAATGATCTCTTTGATGACATGCCCGTGCACATCGGTCAGACGGCGATCAATGCCATTATGTCGGAACGTCAGTTTTTCATGATCGATTCCCAACTGATGCAGAATCGTCGCATGCACGTCATAACACATCGTGGGGTTCGAGGGATCAGCGGGTTTGAAAGACCATTGATCTGATTCACCATAGGTCGTGCCCCCTTTAATGCCACCACCTGACAGCCAGTTGGTAAAGACGAACGGATTATGGTCGCGGCCTTTACTGCCTTGACTGCAGGGCATTCTGCCGAATTCCGTGGTCCATAACACAATGGTATCGTCCAGCATACCACGTTGTTTCAGGTCTTTGATCAACGCGGCTGCGCCGATGGACATGCCACGCCCTAAAGGCCAGTGATCGCGTTTGATGTCTTCATGGGAATCCCAGTTGCGGCGGGGAAATCCGTTGTCGGCTCCCGACCAGATCTGCACGAACCGCACTCCCTGCTCCAGCAGACGCCGCGCCACCAGGCAGTTTCGACCAAAGTATGCGATTTCGGCGGCTTCACTAATGCCTTCCTGTACTTCAAAGTCGACGGAATTCAGCCCGTACATGTTGAGTGTACTTTTCGTTTCATTCGAAAGATCGAGTACTTCCGGTGCCTGTAACTGCATTTTAGCAGCCAGTTCGTAGGATTGAATCCGTGCGTTGAGCCGTGAGTCTCCCGTGCGTTCCTGTTCGTGGCGCTGATTCAATTGTTTTAACGCCGCCAGGACGTCGCGGTCGCTTTTACGGGTGATAAAGTCATTTTTGGGTGGGAACAAATTGGAAATGGGGGTCTCGGAATTCGGTCGAATAATGGTTCCCTGATTGCTGGCGGGTAAAAAACCGGCAGACCAGTTGGCGGCTCCGTTGGGAGCAAAGCCGCGCGGGTCAGGCAGTACGACAAACGTGGGTAGATTATCGGTGAGACTGCCGAGACCGTAGCTGATCCAGGCACCCATGCCGGGAAAGCCGGGCAGGATGAACCCGGTGGCCTGCATGAAAGTGGCGGGGCCGTGCACGTTCGACTTGCTGACCATATTATGGATGAATGCCATATCATCGACGCAGTCACCCAATGGTGCGACGCACTCATTGATCCATTTTCCTGATTCGCCGTACTGTTTCCATTTCCAGGGGGCCTGCATGGTTTTGCCTGGCGAGGATTGAAACAATTGCACCTGTTCGCCGGGGTCCCAGGCATTGCCGTTATCTTTGATCAGTTCGGGTTTGTAGTCGAAGGTATCACATTGACTGGCGGCACCCGACATATAAAGTTGAATGACCCGTTTGGCACGCGGCGGGTGATGCAGTATCTGTGTTTTGGATGATTCAGCGGCAAGTAGTTGATCGTTCTGCAGCAGAGAGGCGAGCGCAATTCCCCCCAGTCCTCCCCCAGCCGACATTAAAAACTCACGACGATCCATGAGATTACTTTCTATGTTGATTAATCGATAAAGATAAATTCATTGCTGTTGAAGATCAGACGGCAGATATTTTTCATGCCATGCTGTTTCCCAATAGTCTGTAAAATCTGTAGTTCTACTTTGTTTGGCGTACGGCCTAATGCGGTTTCGAAAGCCAGTTTGATTTGAGCCGGCAAGTCTGCTGCTTCCGCTTCCACTTTTTGTGCGTAAAACTCGGACATGCTCACCATGAACTGATCATTCAGTAGAGAGAGTGCCTGCAGCGCTGTCAAAGTGGGAATCCGCTTGGGCGTGATCTGAGAAGGATCGGCACAATCCAGCGATTCCATAAAGGGGTCGGGCACCGAGCGAACGACAAAGCGGTAGATTGAGCGACGTAATGATTTGGCGGTCGCAGGATCAAATTTTTCATAAAGATAGTGCGGCGAGTGTTGCGGTTTCTCTAATACAAACAGCCGATCTCCCGGGCCAAACATGGTGAGGTCCAGCTTTCCGCTGACTTGCAGGGCGGCATCGCGAATGGCTTCGGCTTCCAGTTTGCGTCGATTCATTCGCCAGAGCAGACGGTTATCGCCATCAATTTGATTGCCTCGTTCATGGGAGCGCGATGACTGCCGATAGGCGGTGCTTAAGACCAGCATGCGGTGCAATGATTTGAGCGATTGCCCTTCGTCACGAAATCGGCGGGCGAGATAATCGAGCAGTTCGGGATGTGTGGGGAGCGAGCCCATTTTTCCAAAGTCATTCGGCGTATCAACGATGCCTTTACCGAAATGGTATTGCCAGATGCGATTCACAATTGACCGCCACGTCAGTGGATTCTCGCGGCGGGTGATCCATTGTGCCAAGGCAAGCCGGCGGGCGCCTTCGTTTTCCGGATCTTTCAGTTGAAAATCGCCAGGGAGTCCATCGATCAGATTTAAAGTCGCTGGTTGAACTTCTTTCACAGGCGCTTTTTCACTACCACGACTGAGTAGAAACACGGGTCGCGGTTCTCCTGCAGTCGGTCTGAAATTTCCTCGCGGAGAAAAGTGGGTGGCGGCTGCGAAAACTTTCTGACGCTTCGGGAGTTGGTCCAGTTTCTTTTTGATCTGCTTTAACTTGAGACTCTGCTGCAGCATTGTCTTTTTTTCTTCAGCAGTGGACAGGTTGGAGACTAAATGGTTTCGTTTTGCCTGCAGTTTTTGGAGGTCCCCGTTGGAATCGGGGCTTTGATAAAAATGACCGTCATTCACATTCTTGCGCGACCAGCGTGGCAGTGCTTCGATGGAATCAAGGGATGTGACAGTTGCTTGCCTGGCGATATTTTTGCCTGCAGAATCGAGGACTTTGATTTCGCCGAGTGCAAAAATGAAATCGTTTGAGCGGGGTGCGAGTTTTGTGGCCGTCATTCTCAGGTGTTGAAAGCTCTGGCCTTTCAGGTCAAATTCAACGATTCGGGTTTTGGGATTGGGATAATCCGCTTGTGTCTGATCGGCAATGATGGTTTTCGTTGTTTTGAAGTCGGCCGTGTCGGATACTTCCAGTTTGAACCGTTGGGGGAAACCGAAGCCGGCACCGATGCTGTTAAAGTCATCATAGGCGGGAAAGAGCGTGATCTGCTCTGCGGTGATCGGCTGTTTGAAGTTGAGCTGTATCCATTTCTGGCTCTTGTCCGATTTCTCAATTTTGCTGTGATAACCATATTCGACCCCCTGCCCCTGTTTGGCTTTCAGCGCCTGGTCGATTTTGGCGTCCAGTGCAGCCAGTTCTTTTCCCCCGCGTGATCGGATCAGTTCGGAGAGATCTTTGAAATCGTTCCGGGTTTTGGTTTGATCTGCCAACAGTTTCTGGCGTTGGTCTGCTGTCTGGGGATTCGGATCGTATTCCCGTTCGGCACGGTCAATGCCGGCGAAGACGGCTTGTAAACCATAATAGTCTTCCTGGGCGATCGGATCGAATTTGTGATTGTGGCAGCGGGCGCACTGGACTGTCAGGCTGACGGTGGTATTCATGACCGTCGCGACCATATCATCGCGATCGAGATTGCGTGTGATTTTTTTCTCGATCAGTTTTTCATTGATTTCTATTTGCCCGACCCAGTCAAACGGGCCGGCAACGATAAATCCGGTGGCAGGAATGCCGTCGGTGGAGTACGGTTTGATGACGTCGCCGGCGAGTTGTTCCTGAATAAATTCTGAATAAGGTTTGTCGTCGTTGAGGGCCCGGATGACGTAGTCCCGATAAGGCCAGGCGTTTTCACGGAGTTTGTCTTTATCGTATCCGTGTGTGTCGCCGTAGTGCACGACGTCGAGCCAGTGACGTGCCCAGCGTTCGCCGTAGCGGGGCGAAGCCAGCAGTTGATCGACGAGCCGTTCGTAGGCACGCGGGTGGGAATCATTGACAAAATTGTTGATCTCCGCTGGTGTGGGAGGGAGTCCGATCAGATCGAAATAGAGACGACGGATGAGAGTACGGCGGTCGGCGTCTGGGGAAAAGGAGAGGTTTTTCTCCTGCAGTCGGGCGAGCAGAAAGGCATCGACGGGAGTTCGAACCCGTTTTTGATTTTTGGCTGAGAGTGACGGGACCGCTGGTTTCTGCAGCGGCTGGAACGACCACCAGTCGGTTTGCGAAAGCTGGGCTTCGCGAATCCGCGTGCCGTCCGGCCAGGGGGCGCCGGCTTTGATCCACTGTTTGAGGGTTTCAATTTCCACTTCGGATAACGGCTTGCCTTTTTTGGGCATTTCCGGTTCGGGGCCGGTCACATAATCCAACAGCGAACTTTCGTTCGGCTTGCCTGCTACCAGCACACTGCCACTTTCGCCTCCTTTGAGAGTACTGCTGTGGCTTTCCAGTGAAAGGCCGCCGTCGCGAGTGCTGTCGTTATGACACTCAATGCAGTGCTGTTGGAGGATCGGTGCCACTTGTTTTTCAAACGGGAACTCTGCTGCAGACGCTGTCGGGAGAGAGTACAGGCAGAAGATGCTCAAAAACAGTGGTGTGGGTTTGATGTTCCGCTGGGTGAAAAAAAACATATGTGCTTTTCTATTTCTCTCAGAGTGGGAGAATAAATGGGCCGAACCTGAGTCGGAATGCCTCATGTTTTTGGGTAATCGATTATAACCGACAAGTCGGCTTCTGGTTGATCTGTTTGGAAAAAAATGCCTACTCTGTTTCCAGATCAAACAAATGTTGATTATTGCCTGTTTTGAGAGTGACTTTCAGTTCAGTCTGCCGGTTAAACCGGGGTGGGATGCCGTTTTCAAATTCGTCTACCATGGTTTCGCCATCGGTGTCCAGAATCTGTTTGCCGGTGGGGACACTGGAATCGATTTCAACGCGGTATTCGCCGGGGCTGGGGCCTGTTTCTTCAGGGATGACAAATTTTCCCGATTCGATACTCGCACCGGCAGTCGCACCTTTACCTGTGGGAATGAACGTGATGACGCCCTGCTTGACCGGATCTCCGTTGAGCGTCACCATGCCTGCTACCTTCGTTCGTTCGAAGGCGTCATTCTTCCCACAACCGGTCAGGAACAGTACCGCGGTGCAAAGGGACAATAGGATCAAATTCTGAATACGCACTGAAATCACCTTTTCTGTCAAATGACGGAACACAGCATAAAACGTTTCGAAGGACACGAAGTTGAGTTATACATGGCGCGGTTTAAAACTCGCCGATCACTTCGCCGCCACTCATGCTGCTCAGGCTTTGCCAGGTATTGAGGTCGATATTTTCGGAGATAAATCGTACGGCACCATCGCAGAGTAGCGCGTGGACTCCACCAACGTGAAGGCTCCGCGAAGCGTTACTGCGATCTGGACCGGCGATGGAACCCGTACAAGGCAGACGGCCAGCTTCGGAAACACAATGTGTCACCAGGTCGGGGGCTGAACTGTTCGGACCAACGCGGGTCATCACTACGGATTCCGGTTCATCATTCCAGATCCAGGCGCGATAGTCGTCTGCGCTGGTTTCCGGCTTGAGCATTTCCATCATTGCCAGAGTATTACTTGAGCCGTCGGTTATGTCCCGCATGCGGGCGCCGAAGGTATTTCGAAAAGGAGATGGCTTGATTTGATTGCCGAAGGTCCCCTGCCCCCAGTTGACGGCGTAATTTCCACGAATACTGCCATCAGGATTAGCGCTCCAGATCGATTCACGGTCGGTCGGACATTGCCAGACGGGAATCGGAACAAGGCGGACCCCGTTGCCGGCGGGTTGCGGGTCATGGACGGTGGCGTGCCAGTTTTGATTATGGTCGTACAGGTTGTAAATGTTGGCCTGATCAATGTAAGGCAAAAGGTGCACGCAGAAGGGAGTTCGTTTGCCGCCAGGGGATGACGGGGTGACGACGCGATAAATCATGCCGGGAGGGAACAGTCGATGCGTTTCGTGATAGTTGTGCAGCGCCAGTCCCAGTTGCTTCAGGTTATTTTTACAGGTACTGCGGCGGGCTGCTTCGCGCGCCTGTTGTACCGCGGGAAGTAACAGGGCAATCAAAATAGCAATGATGGCAATCACCACCAGTAGTTCGATCAATGTAAACGCGGTACGTTGGTGACGATTTTGTTTGCGAGCGACTGACATTCGTTCTCCCTGGTCTAAACCGGAAATAAAAGTATGCGGTTATTATTTAGTCAAAGACTCCTCGGTCGTTATTAAACGTTTTTCATTTGTGTTCTGTTTCGAGGAGTGGGGTCAGGGGAGAGCCACAGCGCGTCCTCATTAAGTATATGGCGCGCTGATTTTTGATTTAGTACCATCAGTTTTGAATTTTCGTTGAAAATTTGGAAAATCGCGCATTTTTTGGTACCAATTCGGAGTGAATCGCGCCACATACTATAGCGGAGACACCTTTGCGTTCTCTGCTGCGCTGATTTCTTTCCCGATCCAATTCCCTCCAACACCCTGGTAGTGATAGACTTAACTTCGACATGAGTGAGCATCTGAATAATCCGGTCATGAGCGAAGAATTTTTCCGTCTGTTTTCCCGGGATGATCGGAAGGTTTATGGTTATATCCTGGCACTGGTACTGGATGTGGCCGCTGCGGAAGACATTTTTCAGGAAACGTGCGTAATTTTGTGGAAAGAGTTTCCTGAATACGATCCCGACCGCAGTTTTCTCAACTGGGCATATGGGATTGCCTTTAATCAGGTGCGCAAATATCGCCGGAAGTATCAGAACAAGCGTTTGATTTTCAGTGACAGTCTGGTGACTGAGCTGGCGAAAGATGTTTCGAGTATGATGGAAGAACAGAGCCAGCGGCAGTTAGCACTGACTCAGTGTCTGAAAAAACTAAGTGCCCGTGAGCGGGAATTGATTGATGCCTATTACGGGGAACAGGAAACGGCAGCCACCGTGGCGGACCGTTGGAAATGTTCCTCGCATGCGATTTATAAAACGATCAAAAAAATCCGGAAAGCATTATTTGATTGTGTAAACCGTCGTCTTTCCAGCGAGGTGTCTTCATGACCAAACCCGAAAATTCGGTCTCCGAACAGATCTGGGAACTGGCTGACGCACAATGTTCGGGAATCATTACGGAATCCGAAATGGAGACTCTGGAACGTCTGTTGCTGGACCACCCCGAGTATCGGCAGGAATATCTGGACTATATCTTTCTGCATATGGGCCTGGCCAGTGCCGTCACATCGGGTGAACTGCTCTCTTCGTCGGCGATTGAAAAATCGGTAAATCAATATCACGCGGAACCTGAGACAGAAAAAAAATCGCTACGGCTTTCCATCATGCAGACGCTTTGTCTGGTGGTCTGTCTGCTGGCGGTGGGGTTGTTTCTGCTCAGGAAAAAACCTTTGCAAGAGAAAATAGTTCCCCAGGTTGTCGCGGAGTCGTCCCAATACTATTTCGATGACAATGCGGTGCCCCCGGATGAAGTGGCCACGCTTTCCGAGGTGGCTCAGGCAAGATGGGAATTGATCGGAAAATCTCCCGCATTAACGCACCATTTTCAGCCGGGCACGGTGAAGGTGACTTCGGGGAATGTGGAAGTGGCCTTTTCAGGAGGCGCTGATATCTCTGTCGAGAGCCCCGCGCTGTTTGGTATGGAACGTAAGAACCAGGGCACGCTGTTCTCCGGTACGTTGTCGGCACGGCGAACAAACGGAACCGAATCTTTTACGCTGGAGACACCCAGCGTTGAGGTCGTTGATCGGGGAACGGAATACGAAGTGAGTGTCAACGAGGCGGCTGAGACCTACGTGCATGTTCTGGATGGCCAGGTTGAAGTGAAGCCGCGCGGCCGCCTGCCTCGTTTTTTCTGGACCTTCGATCAACCAAAGGCAGAACCGTTAATTGATTCGATTGGCAATCGTTCGATTCAAGCTGGTAAAAATACCAGGCGGGTTCCCGGTTTAGTGGGAGCGGGTGCCGTCCGATTTAATAATCGACCTGATGCTAGTCTGCTGCTGGGAAGCGGAGGTGGTAAAGAAGTCGGCACCGGTGATTTTTCCGTTTCGACCGGTATCACCGTCGAAGCACTGGTGATTTCCGAGTGGAAGACTCCGAATACACCTCAAAAGAAAGCCCCCTTCGATTATGACGAAATCTTTCGCAAAGAAGATGGCAGCTATCGGATTTTGCTGAGCTTTCAGAATGACGACAAAGCCGGTATCACACAAATTCCGACGGTAGGATCCGGCCCTTGCCTTTCGTTTGGTCTGTTTCTGTCGGGCATGGGTTACAGCGAATTGGATATGCCGTTAGACGGCAAAGAGGGGCGACCCACGCTGGAAGAAATCCGCGATGGTAAACCGCATCATATCGTAGCGACGTATAACGGATGGACCGGTGTGAAGGCGATTTACATCGATGGCAAACTACGCATGAGCCATCGTTTCCCGGTGGGGACGATGATTATCAGCGGCGGCTCCAAGCCGGCGGTCATCGGCAATCTGATTTCCGATCGGTTCGAAACGCTAATCGGACGCGAGCCATTCACCGGCGTGATTGACGAAGTTGCCTTTTACGATTATGCACTGGACCCGGCGACCGTCGCCGCACATTATGCGAATGTACAAGCAGGCAAAGACTATTTCGACGGGCAATTGAGCCGGTTCGTACTGCAAGAGCAGAAAGGCAGTAACGTGTTGCTCAACAAAGGCGAGAAAATGAAATTTGCCGCCGAGACAGGTGAGCCGATGCTGTGATCAGCGGAGAGTTTTCGCAAAACTTTTCGAATCGTCGACCGTCGAAACGCGTTGTCTTATCTGGATGAGAATTTTTTTCTACCACGAAAAGCACGAAATAAGGGTCAGTGTAGGGGCAGTACCTGTGTGTCCGCCCGCCTTTCGAGGGTTGGATTTTATCATGTAAAGAATGGGGCGTTTGAAGCGTTCGTTTCTTAATTTTAATTTGCATGCTGTCACTGCGGGCTGACACATGGGGCAGCCCCTACAGCAACCACGTTGGTGGGATTAATCTGGACTTGGACCGGCACTATGGTCAGTCACGATTGGCACACATTGAGTTGGGATGTAGCACGATCTTTATTCATCCAGCGATTTGCCATTGGTTTCTTTGACGGTGAGGATAATGAAAAAGGTGATGCCGGCGATGGCGGAGAGATACCAGGCGATGGAGAGCGGGTTGCCTGTGACTTTGACGAGCCAGGCGGCGACCATCGGTGCGGTGCCTCCGAAGATGGCGAACGGCAGATTATAGCTGACGCTGGCGGCACTCACGCGCACGCCCCGCTTGAAGAGCTCGGTAATTGTTGCGGGGATAGCACCGGCGAAGCAGGCGACGAGCAGTGCGAATCCAATTTGCCCGGTGAGGATCAGCGCAAAATTGTGATGGTGCATCAAGCCGAGCAGCGTCGGCGAGAACAGCGCGATGCCGGCGGAGCCGATCAGCAGAAATGGTTTGCGACCAAATTTATCGGCCAGGATCGCAGCGATGGGAACAAACAGGGTTAACGCCGCCATGCTGATGGTGTTGATGTCGAGTGCTTCGGCGCGGTCTTCGCCAACTTCTTCGACGAGCCAGGATGAGAGATAGATGAAGACCGTGTAAAACGTGACGGCGTTCATCATATTGATGCCGGATGACTGTAACATTTCTTTTTTATGGCTGGCAAATGCTTCCTTCAGTGGTGAATACGCTTCCTGCTCGGAGAGTTCTTCCGACAGAGGCTGTTCGGGAATTCCGTGCCGAATGAAGTAACCGACGAAAGCGACCAGCACCCCGGATAGAAACGGAATCCGCCAGCCCCATTCCAGTAGTTGTTCGTCGGTCGTGAATGTATTGATTAATGCGCCAACGGCCGAGCCCAGCAGGATGCCGCAAGTGGCGCCGATCATGCTCCACGAACCAAAAAAGGCGCGGCGGTGTGGTGGGGCATGTTCGACGAGGAAGACGAACGAACTGGTATATTCGCCCCCGACGGAAACTCCCTGAATCATGCGTAACAACACCATCAGGACCGCGGCGGTGACGCCGATTTGTGCATGCGTGGGTAACACGCCGACCAGCAGTGTCGGCACGGCCATCATCATGACTGAGAGCGTGAGTGCTTTCTTCCGTCCGAGTCGATCGCCGATATGTCCGAACAGAACCGCGCCGACGGGCCGCATCAAAAAGCCGGCGGCAAACGCGCCGAAGGCGGCAATTAAAGACGTGGTGGGATTGTCGGAAGGGAAAAAGAGTTTGCCCAGCGTGGGGGCGAAGAATCCGTAAACGGCGAAGTCGTACCATTCGAGAATATTGCCAATAAAGCCTGCCGCCAGAACCCGCACATTTTTGCTGGCGGCTGGTGTGTTCTCGAGTTCTTCTGCCACGACAGACATACGATCTTCCTTGATAGTGCAATGCGTGTTTTGTGATAAGACTGGTGCGGTTAGTTTAGGGGATCAGAAAATGCTTGGGAATGGCGATATCAGGGGCTGGCTTAAGAAACATCACTCTCTTCAGAATAAGTCGGCAGAGTATGGACCAAAACACCCGAAATGAACAACAAAACGGCATCTGTGACTGCCGGGGGAATTTGTTCGATATTGAACCGGTTAGAAATGGAAATTCACTTTAGAGTGTTTGAAGCGATGCGCTTTCTCAAGGATTTGGAGTCTAATATTCGGTAACGACTATTATAACAATGAACTGTGATACCTGCCTCGCGCAGGGATTCAACGACGTTTGCTGATATCTTGGTGTTGTGGGCTCGAATTTCTCTGAGCAGGGGGATTTGTAACAGGCTGTCTTTCGCCTTGTCGGTGATTTTGGTACTTGACAATTCGAGATGAGTTAATTGGTCGAAATGAATCAGGTGCTTGATCCCTGCATCGGTAATCCCTGTGTTTTCCATTCGCAGTCGATTCAGCTGTTTCAACTTTGCTAGAGAAATGAGCCCCTGATCTGTGATTGAGGAATCGTTTAGTAACAAAAATGTGAGAGATTTCAGATTAGCGATCTGTCGCAGATGGGTATCGTTGATTGATGTTCCGGTTAAATTCAGTTGCTTGAGTGACTTCACATCTGCCAGATACTTCAAGGTATCGGCCTCGATTTCCGATTGAGCGATACTGAGATGCGCCAGCTTTTTCAATTTTGATAAATGCTGTAATCCATCCCTTGTGATACAAGTCTGACTGAGATCAAGCAACACCAGATTGGGGCTCGCAGAAATATTTTCCCAACCTGACTCGGTAAGTTTAATATTAGATAGATGTAGAGTGTATAAACTCTTGAGTGCAGATGCGGCGTGAAACTGTTCTCCCGTGATTTCCAGATCATGGAGACTGAGGACTTTGAGGTTGGAGCACTTTTTCAGCATATTTAAACCGGAGTCGGTAATCGAGCCGCCGTGGATCGTGAGATCAGTGAGCGGAAAATTTGTGATTGCGGCGAGCCCCTGGTCTGTTATTGTTGTAGGGAATTTTTTACTTCCCAGAGAAAGAGACGATAAATGCGGTTGCTCGCCGAGGGAATCGATGAATTCATCAGTGACCTGAAAGTCTACAGTTCCTGGAAGGTAAATCGAACTAATGGTGCCTGTAAACGGTTCCAGTTTCGGGTGTGGTGCGAGGCAGAAGCCTTTCAGGCACAAGCCATGGCTAAAATAGAATCTACCGTCGTTGTTTCGAATCGTTTCTACCACAGCTTTCGACCGCCAGCGTTTTAGTCCCCACGGAGCCAGACAAAAAACGGCAGCAATCAACAGCAGAGTAATCACCTTGCGAACACTGAACCGGGACCGTGTTGGCTGAGCAATGTTCTCAGGGGTAGCTGGTGTGTGATGAGTGAACATAGCACATTATCCCGGTATCATGTTTCCCCTGTTGGCAGGTCCATCAGGGATTGGCAGGCTCCCCCTATTCTATCGCGATTGTATTCGTTGAGTAAAGAAATCTCAGGGGAGAGATTTTCGGTCTGGCAATTCAGTGAACCGTGGTGTTCTTTAAATTAGATCCCGCCGGCGGTATACATGGTTGAAAACAATGAAGGTTCCATAAAGTAGAATATCATTCCAGATTTTTGCAGGGAGCGTATCGCATCGTCAGAAAGTTGCCCTTCAGAGAGATTGAGTACTTTGAGTTGAGGGATTTTTAAAAGGATTTGGATGACGTCATCTGTAATGTGTGTGTTTGATGACAGATCTAACTTCAGCAGACTTTTAGATTGGATCAGGTGTGCAACACCTGCATCCGAGATGCTCGTATTTGACAGAAACAGCTTTTTTAAGTTTTCCATTTTTGTCAGAGGAATCAGCCCTTGATCTGTGACTTGTGAATTACTCAGCATCAGAAATTCGATTTGCTTTACATTGGAAATCTGCCTTACATGGGCATCGTTAAACGCAGTGCCCTGCATGCTCAGGGTACGCAGGGGCTTGACGGCTGACAGATGATTGAGTGATTCGGAGGTGATATTTGTGTTGTCGAGGTTCAGGTCTGAGAGTTTTTTTAAATTCGATAAATGTTGTAAGCTGTCACCATCAATGGAAGTATTGCTGAGATTGAGAAAAAACAGGTTGGGAATAGTACAGAGTTGTTTCAATCCTGCATTGGTGAGCTTTGAGCCATTCAGTTGCAAGATTTCCAGCTTGCTCCAGGCAGGGGTTGCTTGGAATTGTTCTCCTGTAATATCAACTTCATTCAATGAGAGTACCGAGAGTGTGGGAATCTTTCTCAGTTCATTGAGACCTGCATCCGTGATGGAACCGCCGGTAATGCTGAGATATTGGAGAGGATAGTTTTTCAGAGAAACGAGTCCGTGGTCTGTGATTGAAGTCGGGTTTTGTAAGTTCCCTAAGGTCAGTACCGATAAACGTGGTTGCTCTCCCAATGAGCTGATGATTTCGTCCGTGACTTGTACCTTTTTCGAACTCGGAATGGTGATACTGCGGATGCCTCCAATGAGTGAACCGAACACCGGGGGGAAGTTGTTGGTGTATTGAATCTCGCCTCCCAGATCACGAATCCTGCTGACCGGAGTTTCGGGAAGCCAGTGTCTGACTGCGAAAGAAATCAGGCAGAATACGGCTGCAATTAACAACAACACACAAAGCTTGCGAAAGCTGAACCAGGACCGTGTTGGTTGATCGGAGTTGGTCATTGCCTGATGGTCCATTCTTTGTTTGAGGTGCCAGGTCGTGTTTATTTTATGCTACCACGAAAGACACGAAAAGCACGAAATCCGTGCTGGTGTTTAGTAAGTCATGCGGGATGCAGTCAATACCGAAAGGTACGACGGAATTGACTTTCTTCTAATCACAGATGTCTCTTAACAGTGTGCGGGACGAAATCTCGGCTTCGGGAATTCCGGTTACCTTGGAAACAGATGCCATGACGACTGTGTTAATTTCTGGTTTTGAGAGACTTTTTGCCTGATGTTGTTCTGATTGTTCATTTAAGAGCCGACAGGTGGAGAAATAAAGATCCTGTACTGTTTCATGATGGTCTAAAAACAGTTTTTCATCGTCGATGCCTAGACGCTCGCCGATCTCCATTCCGATTTCAATTAGATCCATTCCCATAATCATAGCTTAACAGTGTTCATCTCTGTGGTTGAGAGTCTCTTGGGTAAAATCGGGCGAGTTTTTCCTGATGTTGTTAAATGGCGGCTTGCGCCGTACCGCTCCCGGTGGGAGGGATTGCTAATGTTGTTTGTGAATCAGATTGTCTGTAGCGGTGTGAAGGAGTCAAGAGGAAAGGGGATTTTGTTGTGGGGTGGATGGTGGTTGAGTGTGTGCCGGATGGTGCGGGGAGTTGGTTGGGCGATGTTGGTAATGCGCCGATGTGTGTCGACCCGAATAACTTTTGGAGGATTTCATTTGGAAAATCGGGCTGAAACAAGCGGTTTTTTGCAGGTGCGGTTAAAACCGGTTTCAGAGTTTCACCTGAACCAGTACTGTTCTCGCGCGCGACGCATAAGTTTTGATAAACTAGCGAACCGCGGGTTCGCGTCAAGTGCGATTTTTGCAGTCACTGCTCCTGATCAACACTGCTTTTTCAGAACCAGTTCTGTTTATCAGCGGGGGTCAGGAATGGTTTATCGGCGAGAAAACAACGGAGGTTTTCCAACAGCGTTTCGAGATGGCGTTCGGGGACGTGGGTGGAGGCGGCTGCGATGTGGGGGGTGAGGATGACGTTTTCCATCTGCCAGAGCGGGTGCTCAGCCGGCAGGGGTTCGATTTCGAATACGTCCAATCCGGCGCCGGCGATCTCGCCGTTCTGTAAGGCGGCGGTTAAATCCGTGAGATCGACAATCGCGCCGCGGCCGATGTTGATCAGATATCCAGTTGACTTCATTTGCCGGAACTGTGCGGTGCGAAACAGTTTTTCGGTCTGGGGCGTGTGCGGGGCGGCGATGACGACGAAATCACTGACATCCAGCAGATCATTCAAGCGGTCGACATTCCAGACTTCATCCACCACGCCGGGCACTTCAGTAGCGATGGGGTCGACGGCGCAGACTTGCATGCCGAACGCGGCGGCACGCCGACAGATTTCTGCGCCAATGCTGCCGGCTCCGACGACACCCAAAGTACAGTCGGAGAGGTGCAGATGACTGCGATCGACTTCGCTGACCTGACCCGGTCCGGTGACGAAATTCGGTTTGCCGGCTACGCCGCCGATCGGTTGCCAGTTCGATTCGGTTTGTTGCCTGATATAACGGTGCAGGTTGCGGGCGAAGCAGATGACGAATCCCATGACGTGATCGGCGATGACATCGTAAAACAGGCCGCGCATGTTCGTGAGCTGGCAGGGATGATCAACGAGTTCGGGGAAGACGTAATGTTCGAGGCTGGCGGTGGGGGACTGGACCCACTGCAGGTTTTCGGCGGCGGCGAGCAGTTCGGGGCTGATTTTCCCAAAGAAAGCGTCGGCGTCTTTGATTTCGGTGAGTGCTGCGGAGAGTTCCGACGCGTTACAGACGGTCAACTGGTCGGAGACGTCCTCGATGCGGGCGAGTCTTGTGGAATCGATGGCGGGGTAGATGAGTAGTTTTTTCATAGGTTCCCAGATTCAATCAAAAATGTTCGATGGTGCCACTGATGATACGTTCGATACCTGTTGCGGTTTTCAGAATCAGAAACCCATCGTCGTCGATTTCCAGACATTCGCCTTGTTTGGTTTCGCGTCCTGTATTAATTCGAATCGTTTTGCCGGTCAGCAGGCAATACTCTCGCCAGGAGGACATGAATTTATTTTCTTCGCCGGCAACATCATAGAGTCGATTCTCGATGCCGTTGATCAGGTCGATGAGCGTATTCGCCAGCGAATATTTCTGGCGGGTGGTTTCATAGAGCGAGGTGCCTATCGATTGCAGAGCCTCTTCGGCGGAGAGAAAGGAGTTATTTAAATTGACGCCGACTCCGATCACGACGAGCCCCGGTTGGTTGGCGGCGGTTTCGACCAGAATGCCGGAGACTTTTTTGTTCTGCAGGTAGACGTCATTGGGCCATTTTAGTTGCAGGTGATATTCGGGGAGGTATTTTTCGATCGTTTCACAGACGGCGAGTCCGGTGGCGAGTGCGATCAGGGGTTGCTGTTCGAGGGGAATCTGGATCTGGCTGGCATCGACGACGAGGGAGAAAGTTAATCCCCCTTCAGGGGACCACCAGGCATTGCTGCCTCGACCTCGGCCTGCAGTCTGTTTTCCAGTGAGAATCAGACGCGGTAAACTGATATTGCGCGTCGGATTTTCGCTAACAGGAGGAGCAAGGTTATTCAGAGCCCAGGAGTTGGTCGAAGCCAGACTTTCGAAGTAGTCGAGATGTTCGATGAACGTTTCCGTCTGAATTGCTTTCAAGTCGTCGGCTGTAAACGGCAGCATTCCAAACTCATTTTCAGGAAGGAGGCGAAGGTCAGGAATTCTCGTTCAACGCGGCAAGCGCTGCTTCGCGGGAATCGTATAAAGGCCAGAGGGTTCCGACTTTGATGCACTTGAGGATGTTCTGCATGTTGTCGCAGGCATTACAGAAGACGGCATGTCCGCCGGTCTGTTTCGCACGTTGGAGCAAACGAATGATGGCGCCTATGATGATGGAGTCGAGGTAGTCGACGCGGGAGAGATCAATGATCACATTCTTGACTTCCGGCGAATCAAACAACCTCAGTACTTTATTGGATTCTACTTGAACATTGCTGTATTGAAATTGCATGGTCGAGCCTTGGGGGACTACCACCAGATTGGGAGCAGCCTGTTCTACCTCAAAAATTTCCAAGTTTTCTACCATAGTTCAATTCCAGTCACCCGTGATTTCAGAAAATCGTGAAAACACGGATTATGTAGTATCAATTGAGAGCAAGAAGAATTCATTAAAATGTCTTACAGAGCATACCTAACCTTAAACCAAATTTCAGGGTTGGAACGAAAAACTCTCTGGAAAATCGAGACGATGCTTTCAAAGTGTACATCTAAATCGAGTGGATCTCCCAGTGAAACGGGCCTGAGATTCGCATTTTTTTCCTGTTCCTGAATCAGACGGACTGGCAATTTCAGTTGCCTAATGTGAAATAGCTTAATTAGAATAGATGCTGATTGGGAGAAAACTCCAATTTGTATTATTGCCGCCGGTTGCATTCCGTATAATTGGATCAATTGAAAGAGTTGACCGAAGCAGAATTATCTCTCTAGACCAATAATTCCATCAACTTGAAGAATTTTCCCGGGATAGTGCCGATAAACTAATCCGAATCCTCGGTAAAGTGATGTGAACAACCATCTAGATTAAGCCCCTGAATCCGCCATTTGAATTGCCGTATATGTCGTCTTCTAAATTATCCTGGAAAAGCAGCCCTCGAATGCTTCTGCGTTCGATCTTGATGCTGGATGACAGTGCGCACTCCATTGCTCTGGGTACGGCGATCGGGATGTTTATTGCCTTGACGCCCACGGTCGGCATCCAAATGCTGATGGTGATTTGTTTTGCGTTTTTGATGCGTCCTTTCTTTCGATTCAACCAGATTGCTTCACTGATTACTGTATATGTTTCGAATCCGCTGACGATCGTTCCCATTTACTGGTTCGACTATAAAATTGGCACTTATTATGTGGGCGGTTCGCTCACGCAAAACGATTTTGCCCGGATCCTGGAGTTTGAAGGTTTCAGCGGCTGGTGGGAAACAGTGAAACAGCTCTTGTTGGAAGTCGGTTCGCCGCTGATTATCGGATCTCTTGTGGTGGCGACGTTTTTCTCGCTGGCGACGTATCCTATTATGCTCCGTCTGGTCATGCACTTTCAAAAACTAAGGCCGGTGACTGACCCAGTGGAAACGGAAGCCCAGACTGTGGTGCCTTCCAAACCTGCCGACAAAGAGCAGAACACAAAATCTGTGCATCTTCATTCCAGCTAGGCGTTGAACTCCAACTGAACTCGCTCATAATAATCAGACTGGATTGATCTGACCTGAGTTCGACGAGATAGGAAGGTGCCTCGAATGCCGTCTCCGAAGTATGATTGTTTATGTGCGGGAATCATTGTGGCGGACCATGTCTGCAAAGCCATTGATCATATGCCCAAGCCGGGAGAATTGGTGCTGACGGATGAAATGGAGCTGACCATTGGCGGCTGTGCGTCGAATGTGGCCGCTGATCTGGCGAGACTGGAGCGACAGGTCGCGATCGCTGGTATTGTGGGTCAGGATGTATTTGGTCGGTATGTGGAAGAAAGCCTGATTCAGTCGGGTGTTCAGTGTGAGTATCTGATGAAATCGGATCAGCTTCCGACCAGCGGCTCGTTTGTGATCAACGTTCAGGGAGAGGATCGCCGGTTCATTCATTCCGTCGCTGCGAATTCGTTGTTCACGGGAGAAACCGTCACAGAAGAACAGATTCGTTCGAGCCGGATATTGTATCTGGGCGGCTATTGTCTGTCGGAAGAACTTTCGCCGGACAATGTGGCTCAAATGTTCCGGATTGCGAAAGAGGCGGGGGTGACGACGGTGCTGGATGTAGTGACTCCGCAGCCCGACGACTATTGGAAAATGCTTAAACCAGTGCTGCCGTTAAGCGATTATTTTCTCCCCAATAATGATGAGGGGGAATTGATCACGGGAGAATCAGACCCACTCGCGCAGGCACGTGCCTTCAAAGCAGCCGGGGCGAAGACGGTGATTATCACCTGCGGGGGCGAGGGAAGTATTCTGATGGATGACCAGCAGACGATTCATTCGGCGGTGTATCCGGTACATCTGGTCGACGGAACGGGCAGTGGCGATGCGTTTGTCGCTGGTTTTATCCACGGACTATTGGAAGGTGTGAGCCCTGAAGAATGCCTGCGATTTGGATCTGCTTTGGGGCATAGCTGTGTCCGTGCTACTGGTGCGACGGCAGGCATTTTTACCCGTAGCGAACTGAATCAGTTTCTTGGCTCGCATGAATTACAGGTAAAAACGCTCTGAAATCGCCGGCTTTATTTGGCGGATGTTACTTATGGTTCAAAAACGGCTGAACCGCTTTTTTCCAGACGAGATAGCCTTCATGATTTAAATGCAAGCCGTCCGACTTGAACAGTTCCGGACGTGGCTTGCCATCGGCTCCCAACATGGGTTTCCAGACATCGGCGTACTCCAGCAGGCCGTTATCGGCACATTGGTCAGCAATCAGCTGATTGGCTTTGACGATAGAATCTGCCAGTTTCCAGCGGCTGAGGCTGGGTTTCACGGCGATGAAGACAATTTTCGTCTGGGGCAGTGTTTTATGCACGGTTGCCACGAATTTTTGAAAGTCAGCAGCAACATCTTCGGGGGATCTTTTCCGAGAGAGATCGTTATCGCCGGCGTAAAGGAAGATCAGTTTCGGTTCATGCTTTAGAATGATGCGGTCTGCGAAATGAGTGGAATCGACGATTTCCGATCCACCAAATCCGCGATTGACTGCTTCCAGCTCGGGAAAGTATTTATCCAGATTCCACAGTCGGATACTGGAGCTGCCGACAAAGAGGACTCCATTTTTCTTGATGCCCTGTTTCTGATCCTGCTTTTCAAACTGAGTGATTGATTTTTCCCAGCGGTCATAATTGTGCTTTTGCTCTTCAGCCGCCAGCCCGTTATGAGAAAGGGAACATAGTAAGGCCAGGGTGATTGACAGATAAAAACATTTCATTTTCATGGTCTTTCCTCAAGTTTCTAATTCAGAAAGCTTTTTACCAAGCCTTCTGAATCTATTAAATCTAAATCGCAAAATTACATCATTATGATACACGTTGGGAAACGGCATGCCAGGCAGATAATGCATCCCGATTAGCGGCTACATCGTGCAGACGTAAAATATCAACTGATTGATCCGCCAGTGCAATGGATACGCCGACTGTGCCGGCCAGACGTTCTTCCACGGAACGACCGAGCAGTTTTGATAAGAATCGCTTGCGGGAATGCCCGATCAGCACGGGGAAACCCAAGTCTTTGAATTCCTGAATGTGCGAGAGAATTTCCAGATTATGCTCGGCTGTTTTTCCAAAGCCGACGCCGGGATCGAGAACGATCTGCTCGGGCTCGACTCCAGCATCTAGTAAAGTTTGAACACGTTCCCCTAACCATGTTTTCAGATCGGAAACCACATCCTCGTATTCAGGATGGTCCTGCATGGTTTGTGGCGTTCCCAGAATGTGCATACAGATGACGCCGGCCTGCGTTTCTGCCGCCAGAGGAATCATTTCCGGATCAAAGGTGAGACCGGAGATGTCATTAATAATGACGGCGCCCGCTTGAATCGCGCGACGAGCGACTTCTGCTTTGGTGGTATCAATGGAGATCGGGACTGATGTTTGTACTGACAATGCTTCGATTGCAGGAATGACTCTGCTTAATTCTTCCTCAACCGAGACCGGTTCTGCCCCGGGACGCGTGGACTCGCCCCCAATATCCAGAATGTCGGCGCCATCCTTGACGAGTTTCAGACCTTTACGAACGGCGGAGTCAACATTGATTGCTTCGCCGCCATCGGAAAAACTATCGGGAGTGACATTGAGGATGCCCATTAATAACGGCATACCGCCTAAGGAGATGGACTGATCCACACATTTCCAGAGCCGCTGATGCGCTGAATCACAGGTTGAAGTTTTGGGAGTGGGCAAATTCACACATCCATCGATTGATCGAAATACTGTTGGGAAGGACTTTTATTGAATCAACTTGGTTTTACCCCCCAGGTTGAACTCTTGCAAGGAATTTGGCTGAAAGTCGCTTTTGAATCGGGAAACGTGGCTGAGAGGGCTTAAACCACCCCAATTTACATCTATTTTTCGAGTATTCCAATTGAATTTGAGCCTTCAATAGAAACAGATGCTTTGAATCTGATCGAATGCTACGGAATTTCAGATTGAATCCAGTACGAAAATGGGTCTGCCAGCAACACTTCAGGAAATAGAGGATTTTTAGAGAAACTTCATTTTTCGTATTCTCTTTACTTTGACAACGTAATTCGTTCTGGTATTGTAATCAGCGTATTTACTGTAACCGGTAAATCTTACCAAGATAGAAAAACAGACCTGTTTTCCCTAAGTGCGTAGACTTAGGGACATCGTTGGGGAATGAACTAGTGACTTGTTCTTCAACGGTAGTGGAACCACTTTATTTAAAGAATCTGAGGAGTACACCATGATTCGAAAAGCTGTCACACTCTCAATGATTGCTGCACTGACTTTGATCTCTGCATCTTTCAGTGTCTCTGACACAGAAGCCGGTTTGCTGAACCGTTGCTGCAAACCAGAACGCGTACGTTGCTGCAAGCCAAAGCGTGAACGTTGCTGCAAACCAGTTCGCGTTCGCTGCTGCAAGCCAGAAAAAGTTCGTTGCTGCAAGCCAGTCAAAGTTCGCTGCTGCAAGCCAGAACGTCGTGTTCGTTGTTGCAAACCAGTTCGCGTACGTTGCTGCAAGCCAGCTCCCGTATGCTGCCCCGCTCCAGCACCAAAGTGCTGTGCACCAGCTCCCAAATGCTGTGCACCAGCTCCTAAGTGCTGCCCCGCTTCTCCTTGCTCAAGCTGCGGATCAGCACCAGCTGAAGCTAAGCCAGCTGCTCCTAAGAAAGTAGAAGAAGCACCAGCTCCTCCAAAGAAAGCTCCCGCACCAGCTCCTAAAAAAGCATAGTGTACTGAGCTGATTCTGGCAGATCACACTATCGAGTATGACTGTCAGGAGCTAGATCTGATAAATTGAAACGGCCCATTGCTTTGTGCAATCGGGCCGTTTATTTTTTATCGATCGTATGGGTTATAACTGTTTTACGCTCTACCGGGCGGACAGTTCAAGCAGATTTCGAATAGGAATACTCCGATTCAGACTGCTCGGATGCACTTTGTTGCTGCAGCATCTTCTGCAGTTTGGGAAGCATCTTTTGTCCCGCTCGAGTGACTTTATAAAATACACCAGAATCCCGGCTGGAAATCTGAAATTTTAACAAGTCAAACGCGATCAATTTACCGTGAATTCGAGGGAGGTGTTCCAAGGCAACACCTTCTACCTCATTCTGGCGAATAATCCATCCGTCAAACTCGGGATCCTGCTTTTTCGTCTGGAGCTGTTGTTGACTGTAATGGTTCAACACGAGGCACCATTCAGGGTTTTCTATCATCTGTTCTAATTCAAAGTCGATCATGGTTTTCTTATCGACTCTGCCGGAAAATCAGTCGCATTGATTTTTCGTTGCCGACACGACCGATACAACAGGACTATCGTCTTATCTGATTCGTGATAAAACCGGGTAAAACGACTCAAGAACAGAGAGACTAACGCCGCTGTGACAAGGTAAAACTTGCCATATTTTTGTTCATTGCCTGGTGATCTTTCAACCAGGAATTGCGTATTACATATTTGTTTTTGAATCCGAAACTTCACCCAATGCTGCGTTCAAAGCATTGGTCATTTCTGAATCATGCAGGTGATCTCGAGTGTAGATTCGGAAAATCAAAAAGCTGACAGGAAGTGCACGAAACAATTCATCATCACTGAGTTCCTGTGATTTTCCCGTACCCGGGTCTAGAAAGAAATTCTGACCTCCAGCCGGGAGCCTGCCACTGGGCCGATGATAGTGCCGGGCCACATCAATCCGAAGAGGAATCTGCTTTAACTCAGCAGGCAGCTTGGCGCGCACTCTTTTTTCCACCAGATCCGGCTCAGAAAAAATGGAGGTATGAACGGCAGATCCTGAATGAAAGTTAATTGAGCGTTCGCAAGCCATTTTCCATTCCACATTCCGCGAAAGGAGTCCCTCCCAGCGTTTCGCCAGTTCCTGAACTTCTGGATTCTCGTTTTTATGAAACCGTCCCACATCAACCAGGAATGAGGATTCGGTAAAACCCTGATAGTCATCCAGGTGGTCCAGCGGATTCCCGTGAAACAGATGCTGCATTGTTTCTGCAAAGATCTCTTCGAGTGCCAGGTCGAGCGCGCGAACGGTGCGATGATAATATATCGTGCGAAATAAATTGGCCCGTGTTTCAATAAAATTGACTAAAGCCGGCAGCCCTCGCCCATGAATCGTTAATCCTTCTGATGTAAAAAAGCTGTAATGTATCAGGCGGGATACATCGACGGCCCGGGTGTTGTACCCCGACATATAGGCATCGCGTAGTACAAAATCCATATTATCGACGGTGTAGATTCCGCTAAACATGGCTCGCAATTTACAAAGCCAGTCAGGATTGCCTTCTTCGCTCTCTGAGCCATTTGCAGGGCGACGAATCAGCCAGCCAATCTGTTTGGGGTCCAACTCTTCCAGAGGATTCAAGTGCCCATTGGGGTTTCGACGAATTCCCCGAATCGAATCACCCAGTTCGTGTTCAATGATGTGGGAGCCAAGATCCTCATGAGTCAGGTCGTACTGCGCTAAATAGTGGTCATCAAAAAAGTGCCCGAATGGCCCGTGGCCGACATCATGTAACAAGGCTGCCAGTCTCACCAGGCTTTCCACATAAGGCAGTGAAGGTACATTCCTGCAGGCACTGTTCAGAGAGTCATACCAGGCATTGATGGAAACAGACGCTAAATGCATTGCCCCCAGAACATGCTGAAACCGCATATGCTCAGCCGACGGAAAGACCCACCATGCTGTTTGCAGCTGGTGAATGTGTCTTAATCTCTGTACCCAGGGGTGATCGATAATCTCCTGCTCGGAAACTTCATCGTCCGGAATTCCCGTTTTTGACGTAAAGGGGATATATCCGTGAATCGGATCGTGGGTCAAACTTTCGGAAATAAAATCGCGTACCATTTTCTCACTGCATCAATTGCACTATAGTGCTGTTAAAGTCTGGACAGGTTTTCATAAATTCAAATTTTGTTACAGCTTTAATCCATATGACGTTGTCACACCTTCCAAGCCGATTGCAGTATCAAACGCACCATCCTCGGCGGAGTCGAACACTTCGACGCCTGGAGATCATTGCGTTGATTATCAGCCTGGTGGCCACTGTCATTCTACATGGCCTGCTGAAGATTACCACCATCGTCCATTGGGAATTGGGCTGCACCATTGTGATCGCAATGGTCTATTTCACATTGAGCCTGACGATTCGCTATATCTGGCATCTCTCCCGAAAAGAATTTATTAAGAAATACCTGGCGTATATTTTTATCTCCGGCCTGTGGCTTCTTTCATCCATAGCCATTCTGATTTTTCACGACTTATTTCCCGGTGATGCCCCCGGGCGACTGGAATTGGTCCTGGGCGTTTCAGAACTTTGTGTGATTCTACGCAGTCTGTATGAAACGATTCTATTAATTCGGCGTGTTTCTTCGCGCGGTTGGAACCCGGCTTTGATCGTGGTGGCATCCTTTCTAATCCTGATTAGCATCGGAACTATCCTGCTGATGTTTCCCACGGCCCGTGTACAGGATCCGACTGATAATGCGACTGAAGCGGCCCCTTTTCTCGTTGCGTTATTTACATCTACCAGCGCCAGTTGCGTCACGGGACTGATCGTGGTTCCCACCGGAACCTATTGGAGTAGAACCGGCCAGACGATCATTATGATTCTGTTTCAGATTGGTGGCTTGGGAATATTAACATTTGGTGCTTTTTTCGCTGCGGCATTTGGACGAACCATGCAGATTCGTGAGAGTGTCACATTCAGCGAGATGCTGGAATCGCATCAGCGAGGAGATGTCAGGCGGTTACTCCTGGCTATTCTGGGGATCACCATTTTTACTGAGCTCACGGGGGCAATTTTTCTGACAGGACTCTGGCCTGAACTTCCCTGGCAAGAGCGACTCTACTACAGCCTGTTCCATTCGGTCAGTGGATATTGCAATGCCGGCTTCAGTCTGATGGATGATAATCTGCTCAACATGGGACACCACTGGCAGGTGTGGGGAGTTATGCCTGCCTTGATCATCGTTGGAGGGCTCGGGTTTGCCGTGAATTATAATTATTTGATTTATGGCATCACTCATTTCTCGAATTTCTCGATACGCAAACCATTATTTAATCACCCCACCCAAAAAGTCAGACTGACTGTCTCATCGCGTCTTGTGACTCTGACCACGCTTTTTCTGCTGGTTGGAGGCACACTTGGAATCTATCTACTCGAGTCTATTCATCAGCAAAAAGAGGTTTCGGCGTGGGAACAGCTTAATTCAGCATGGTTCCAATCAGTCACTTTCAGAACCGCGGGGTTTAACACCGTTGATTTAGGAGACTATCAGCCACACACCAAACTGTTTGCAGTTCTCATGATGTTTATCGGAGCCTCTCCCGGTTCAACAGGTGGTGGGGTGAAAACAGTCGTGTGTGCGCTTGCCGTACTCTCGGTCTGGTCACTTCTCAAGGGACGAGATCGGGTTGAAATCATGGGGCGCACGATTCCCAACACTTTAATCAACCGTTCTCTGACCATTATTTCGCTTGGAATTCTGGTCCTGATGACATCGACACTACTTGTGGTTATGTTTGAAAACAGGCAGGACATCTTCCTGGATCACTTGTTTGAAACTACGAGCGCCTTTGCTACCGTCGGTGTTTCTACCGGAATTACCGCAGATTTATCCCCCCCTTCTCATTGGGTGATCATCCTGACGATGTTTATTGGAAGAGTGGGGCCACTGACTGCCCTGATTGCGCTGACGAACCGTGGGCCGTCATACAGGTACAGTTACCCGGAAGAAAGCGTGACCCTGGGTTAGCAGATGATTTAATGAAGCGCGAATTTATTTAGATGACTGACATTTTATTTTGTGCGGGAGATTTCATCCAGTGATAAAAGTAGCGGTAATCGGGTTAGGACGCTTTGGGATAGAACTGGCTAAACGACTGGGAAACAGTGGAGTCGAAGTGATAGCGATTGACCACTCAGACAAACTGGTTAACGAAGTCAAGGACGATGTCGCAATCGCAGTACGTCTGAATGCGACAGATGAACTAGCCTTAAAGAGCCAGGAAGTTGATAAGGTCGATGCCTGTGTGATCTCGATTGGCGAAAATTTTGAATCAGCATTGCTCATCACAGTCATCGTCAAAAAAATGGGCGTCCCAAAAATTATCTGTCGTGCGCAATCAGAATTCCATGCCGAAATTTTTACTCAAATCGGTGCGACGGAAGTCATTCAGCCTGAAGTCCAGGCGGGTGCCCATTTGGCACGTTTACTGGCAAATCCACATCTGGAAGATTACCTGCAGGTGGGCGATGGATATACAATGATTGAATTGTTAACCCCCAACCAGTTTGTGGGTAAAAACCTGACTGAATTGTCTCTACGCTCTAAATACTCAGTCAACGTTGTCGCAGTCCGCAAGCGAAATTCGGAAGAGGTCGAGAAAAAAACCGGCAAAATCTACACCACGGACTGTGTGCCCCACCCTGATTATCAGATTCAGGAATCAGACATTCTTTTAATCATCGGAACCGATCAAAACCTGGCGCGGCTCCCGACCAGCAACACTTAACCAGTTTTAAGATCAATTTTGTGCCCGTACAGCAAGGACAGCTCTAAGACCAGTCCACGGCGCGACCGACGGCTTTCTTCCAGCGTTGATACAAATGGTCGCGTTTTGTCGAATCCATGGCTGGATGAAAATCGGCATCGAGGGCCCAGTTCTTTGTGACTTCATCCTGATTCTGCCAGAACCCCACAGCCAGACCCGCCAGATAGGCAGCCCCCAATGCCGTTGTTTCATGCACAACCGGTCGTTGAACGGGAACGTCCAGAATGTCCGATTGGAACTGCATGAGCAGATTATTCGCCGCGGCACCGCCATCGACCTTGAGCGTTTTCAGTTTGATTTTTGAGTCCTGTTCCATCGCATGCAAGACGTCACAGCTTTGATAGGCCAATGATTCCAAGACTGCCCGCGCAACATGCTCCTTCGAAGAGCCACGTGTTAGACCAATCAAAGTACCTCGTGCATTCTGGTTCCAGTAAGGCGCTCCCAGACCGACAAAAGCAGGCACGAAGAAAACATCGCCTGAATCCTCAACTTGTGACGCCAGTCCTTCGATTTCTTCTGCCGACTTGATTATCTGCAAGCCGTCACGCAGCCACTGTATGGCGGCTCCCGCAATGAAGACCGATCCTTCCAGACAATAGGTGACCTTCCCATTAATGCTCCAGCCGATGGTTGTGAGCAGCCCTGTCTCCGAAGGTACAGGTTGCGAGCCGGTATTCATCAACATGAAACAGCCGGTTCCATAGGTGTTTTTGGCAGCCCCCTGCTCAAAGCAACCCTGGCCGAACGTTGCAGCCTGCTGGTCACCAGCAATACCGGCTATTTTGATCGGCTCTCCAAACAGATCAGGCGTCGTCTCACCATAGACTTCACTGGAGTCTTTGACTTCGGGCAGCATGCATCGCGGAATATTGAATATTTTCAGCAGTTCCTCATCCCACTCATGCGTGTGAATATTATAGAGCAATGTGCGGCAGGCATTGCTGGGATCGGTGACATGCACTTTCCCCCCTGTTAGACGCCAGATCAAAAAAGTATCGATCGTTCCAAATAAGATCTTGCCAGCATTGGCCTGCTCTCTCAATCCTTCAATCTCATTTAATAAATACTCAATCTTGGTGCCGGAGAAGTATGCATCGAGCACCAGACCCGTTTTTTCGCGGAATAGTTTTTCATACCCTTCTGCTTTCAGTTGATCACAACGTTCTGCTGTCAGTCGGCTCTGCCAGACGATCGCGTTCGAAACCGCTTTTCCCGTTTCACGATCCCAGAGCACAATGGTTTCCCGCTGGTTGGTAATCCCAATTGCGGCAATCTCTTCGGGCGTTGCACCTGATTGCTGGATCACGGTTTGCGCCGTTGCCAGTTGTGAATTCCAAATCGCCTCAGGATTATGCTCTACGAGCCCTGGCGAAGGAAAAATCTGCTCGAATTCCTGTTGTGCAGTTGCTTCAATTTGACCTTGATGATTAAACAAAATGGATCGGCTGGATGTCGTTCCCTGATCAAGGGCCAAAACATATTTTGCCATCGAAATTCTCCTTGAGTTAATTGAAGGCTCTTCCGGGTCGCGTTCTCTGTTGATTTAATATTTACAGTACGCAAGCTGAGCCAGGTTCTCAAGGAATTCCGGATATTTCTTTGTTCACAACAACTTCAAACTCTCTGCGCATAAAAAAACTGATGGCAAGTGAAGTCGTTTCACAAGCCATCAGTCAGTCACACTAACGGTACCTCCTGCAAAGCACCAGTGTCTTCAAACAGGTCTTAGAGCCTGGCTTAGTGATAAGCCTGCATTCCGTGCTCTGACAAGTCTAAGCCCTTCATTTCGTCTTCTTCAGATACGCGAAGCTGTCCGATCATCTTCAGGAAGAAGAACAGAGCAAACATTGTGACAAACGCGTAAACAGGAATCACAACAGATCCCAGGATCTGCACACCAAGGTCGTAATCTCCAAAGATGCCAGTGGCAATTCCGCCCCAGACTCCACAGAGTCCGTGTACCGGGAAAGCACCAACAGGATCGTCGATTTTGAGTTTTTCCAAAGCCAGGATACCAAAGACGACCAACAAGCCCGCGATACCACCAATGATGATCGCTTCGATGTTCGTCACGCTGTCACAGTTGGCAGTAATGCCAACGAGACCAGCAAGCACGCCGTTTAAGGCCATTGAAATATCTGGTTTACCGTACATGATCCAACCCAGGATCATTGCGGCGACACCACCGGTGGCAGCTGCCAGGGTCGTATTGGTTGCGATTAACATCACAGCATTCGTGTTATCTGTACCACCGAAAGCCAACTGGCTACCAGGGTTAAATCCGTACCAGCCTACCCAGAGGATAAATACACCCAATGTGGCTTGTGCAATATTATGACCTGGAATCGGAGCAGATTTGCCATCTTTGAAGCGTCCAATTCGGGGTCCCAGAACCAGGGCACCAGCCAAGCCAGCAAATCCGCCGACAGCATGTACTACAATGGAACCAGCGAAATCGTAGAAGCCTTTGGCATCCAACCAGCCACCGCCCCATTTCCAGTAACCGCTGATCGGGTAAATGATCCCTGTCAGGATAATACTGTAGATCAGGTATGAGCTGAATTTCAAACGACCAGCGACTGCTCCGGAAACAATTGTGGCAGCTGTTGCGGCAAAGGCGACTTGGAACAAAAAGTCAACCTGAGGATGTAAAACGCCTGGACCAGGATCTCCTGCCTCGCCGATCCCAAACTGGGCAAAACCAAAGTACCCGTTTCCACTATCGCCCGGGTACATCAGTCCGTACCCAATGGCATAATAGACTAAAACGCCGACACAGACATCCATTAAGTTCTTAAAGAGAATGTTGATTGTATTTTTGGAAGAGTTAAATCCGGACTCGACCATCGCAAATCCAGATTGCATGAAGAGCACCAGAACCGCACACAGAAATAACATGCTGTTATCCAGAGCATAATAGAGCTCAGGTAATGTTAGCGGTGCTGCCTCTTCAGCAGGTGCTTCCGCTTCCCCTTCTGCCGGGGCCGCTGTTTCTGTTGATTCTGCTGCGGGTTTTTCTGTCGGTTCAGCTTCGTCAAACGCCAAAACCGGCTGTGAGAACGCTAAAACTACGACAAGGCTAGCCGTTAAGCCCGTGAGCGCATGTTTCCAATTCATTTTGTCGCAAACCTTTCCCGGAATACTCATCAGATGCTGTTTCGTTTGTTGTTTCAGTTAATCAAATAATCTGAATGAGACCCCTAATTACCAATCAATAATTTGAGCACTTTTCTGGTAATCAGGCATAAAGCAAACAGTGTGCCTCAATGCGATTTAGGAAATGAGCAAACGGCATTATGTCACTAAAAATATGGGACTTATGTCATCTCATAATAAATTAATATTTCCTGAAACCCACTCGAGTGCTGGTTTTGGATGCAGGATGATTAGGCAGCCCTCTATCCAGGTGCCTTCGAAATAGGCATTGTGAATTCAATTTGAATTTCGATCATTTTCCAATCCGGAGTCAGGAAGTGAAGCTCCTGTCTATGGCCGCACAGAGAGTCAGATTTAAATTTGACTCTGACAGATTTTCCCAGATGACTTACAAAGGCAGAGAATGCTGCCAAGTTGGCAGTCACTGAAGAGTGTCAGATTACCAGTGTTTCCATAAATCATAACATAACAGCATCTTACGGATCATGATTCCGATTGGCATGCTGATTGCATTTAGAGCATGGCGTGGACAGGGTCCAAGCTGGATCCTGCCAACTTTGTTGTATACACCTAACATACTCACACGCCGATCCCCATTGGATTCGCAGGAAGAAACATTATTCCGTGTGAGAGATCATCGTGGTCATGGGCAAAATTATTGGCCATTATTGCTGGTTGAGGAGAGACTGTGGCAAAACTTTTAAGCTTTGACGAAGAGGCCAGGAAGAGTTTATTGGCAGGAGTCGCCAAATTGTCGCGTGCAGTAAGCAGTACGCTTGGGCCGCGAGGGCGAAACGCTGTCTTGGACAAAGGCTGGGGAACCCCAAAGGTAACTAAAGACGGTGTCACCGTAGCAGAAGACATCGAATTGGAAGACCCATTTGAAAATATGGGAGTCCAGTTAGTAAAAGAGGCTGCTTCCAAAACGAATGACGTCGCCGGTGACGGAACCACAACGGCAACCGTTCTGGCAGAAGCGATCTTTCGAGAAGGTCTGAAATACATCGCTTCAGGTGCTGACCCAATGGCTTTGAGCCGTGGCGTTCAAAAAGCCGTTGAGGCAGTTGTGGAGCAGATTGGGAAAATCTCCAAGGAAGTAAAAGGAAAAGACAAAAAGGCAATTGAAACCGTTGCCACCATCGCTGGAAACAATGATCCGGAAATCGGCAAGATTCTGGCTGATGCTTTGCTTAAAGTCGGAGCAGATGGTGTCATCACTGTAGAAGAAGGACGAGGCGTTTCAACAGAAGTAGATCTGGTCGAGGGAATGCAATTCGAACGCGGATTCCTTTCTCCTCACTTCGTAACAGACGAAGACAATCAGACCTGCGATCTGGAACGGGCTCGTATCCTGATTTGCGAAGAAAAAATCAGCTCCGCACAAGCACTGGTGCCTTTGCTGGAACAGGTTTCCAAAGATGGTGCTCCGCTGCTGATTATTGCTGAAGACATCGAAGGCGAAGCACTGGCGACTCTGGTTGTCAACAAATTGCGAGGGATTCTCAAAGTCTGTGCTGTGAAAGCTCCCGGTTATGGAGATCGCCGTAAAGCAATGCTCGAAGACATTGCCGTACTGACCGGCGGAAAAGCCATTTTCAAAGACTTGGGAATCAAACTGGAAGCAGTTGAATTAAAAGACCTGGGGCAGGCCAAAAAACTTCATATCAGTGCCGATAATACGACGATTGTCAGTGGTTCTGGAAGTAAGGCGGCAGTGACTGGTCGTGCCGATCAGATTCGTGCAGAAATCGAAGTCACTGACAGCGAATACGATCGTGAAAAACTGCAGGAGCGTCTGGCAAAGCTCGCCGGTGGTGTTGCACAGATTAACGTCGGTGCCGCGACTGAAACAGAAATGAAGGAACGCAAAGACCTGATCGATGATGCACTCGCCGCAACGCGTGCTGCCATCGAAGAAGGAATTGTGCCCGGCGGTGGAATTGCTTTACTCCGATGTAGCAAAACACTTGACAGCCTTAAACTGACTGGCGATCAGGCACTGGGTGTTGCACTCATTCAGAGAGTTCTGGAAATGCCTCTGCGGGCAATTGCAGAAAACGCCGGCCAGGATGGTTCCGTTGTTGCTAATCGTGTCAAAAAAGAAAAAAGCAACTCCTACGGTTATGACGCTTTGAATGATCGTTACGGCGATATGTTCGATTTTGGCGTTGTCGATCCTGCTAAGGTGGTTCGTTCTACTCTGCAGAACGGAGCGAGTGTTGCCTCTCTGCTGATGACAACCGATTCCATTGTTGTCGAAGAACCGAAGGAAGAAGAAGACGATCACCACCATGACGACCATCACGACATGGGTGGCATGGGCGGAATGGGTGGCATGCCTGGGATGGGCGGTGGAATGCCCGGCATGGGCGGTATGCCTGGCATGGGAGGCTTCTAGTCTCGCTTGCAGTCTTTTAACGAGGAGCACCGCGAATCCTTGCTGGCTCCTCTGTTAAAAAAATCAATATATTTTCATCCGGGAACTGCTCCCGGGTTCACAAATACAACCAGACTAATTGGAATAATTGGGAGTTAACATAATGGAACTGAATCCTCTTGATGACCGTATCGTGATTGAACCCAATGTCGCTGAAGAAACAACTGCTGGCGGCATCGTTCTTCCTGACACTGCTCAGGAAAAGCCGCAGAGTGGCACTGTCATTGCTGTTGGACCGGGACGGCTCCTGGAAAGCGGCGAACGATGCCCGGTTGCTGTTGAAGTCGGTGATGAAGTTCTCTACGGCAAATATGGCGGAACGGACATTGAAGTCAGTGGTAAAGAGGTCAAGATTTTACGCGAGAGCGATATCCTTGCCAAAATCATCAAATAGAGAACGTACTTTTATCGGAACACCAGACAGGAAATTGAATCGCTGACCGCCTTTCAATTTCGAACTGCCTTGGGAATCTAATTCAAACCACAAAATCACGCAGGGGAGAACGGAGTAATCCGATCAAATGTTCGTTCCTGTTAAACAGAGGAGTTTATAAGCGTGGCAAAGCAACTATTGTTTGAAGATCGCGCACGTGCCAAGCTGCAAAAAGGCGTGCAAACTATTAGCGACGCTGTAGCCATCACAATGGGTCCCACAGGACGCAACGTGATCATCGATAAAAACTTTGGAAACCCACTGGTGACCAAAGACGGTGTTACAGTCAGTAAGGAAGTCGAACTTGAGGATCCCTTCGAAAACATGGGGGCCAAACTGGTCAACGAAGTTGCCTCCAAAACCAGTGATGTTGCTGGCGATGGAACAACAACCGCTACCGTATTAGCGCGTTCGATCTACCAGGAAGGCTTGCGAGGATTATCTTTGGGTGCTAACCCGATGATTGTTCGCCGCGGAATTGACAAAGCTGTTGAAGCTGCGGTTGCTGCAATCGAAGAACTGGCAAAACCAGTCACTGAAAAATCGGAAATTGCTCAAGTCGGTGCGATCTCTGCAAACAATGACTCTGTCATTGGAGATCTGATTGCCGATGCTGTCGAAAAAGTTGGCCGTGATGGTGTAATTACTGTTGAAGAAGGCAAGGGAAATGAAACAACCCTTTCTTTTGCTGACGGTATGCAATTCGACAAAGGCTATATTTCACCTTACTTTGTCACAGACACGGAAGGCATGAAGTGCATTCTTGAAGATTGCTACATCCTGATTCACGAATCAAAGATTGCCGCTCTGCGAGATCTGGTTCCTCTGCTCGAAAAAGTTTCTCAGACCGGCAAACCGCTGCTGATCATCGCTGAAGACGTTGAAGGCGAACCTTTGACTGCTCTGGTTGTGAATAAACTGCGTGGCGTACTCAACATTGCAGCCGTCAAAGCACCAGGTTTTGGTGATCGTCGTAAAGCAATGTTGGCAGATATAGCCGTGCTGACCGGTGGAACTGTCATTTCAGAAGATCTGGGCATCAAGCTCGAATCAGTCGAATTGAGCCAGCTCGGTCAGGCCAAGCAGATTGAAATCACCAAAGACTCCTGCACGCTGATTGAAGGTGCTGGTGAAACGGAAGCCCTACAGGCACGCGTTGCTCAGATTCGCGGTCAATTAGCCAAAACCGAGAGCGAATACGATCGCGAAAAATTCCAGGAGCGATTGGCAAAACTGACCGGTGGTGTCGCGATCATCTCTGTCGGCGCTGCAACTGAAGCAGAAATGAAGCAAACCAAAGCTCGTATGGAAGATGCGCTTCACGCAACGCGTGCTGCTGTTGAAGAAGGAATTCTTCCCGGTGGTGGTGTGGCACTTCTGCGATCGATTGAAGCTGTCGAGAAAGTCAAAGGTAAAAACAGCGATGAAAAGATCGGTATCAGTATCGTCGCTCGTGCCTTGGAAGGACCGATTCGCAAAATCGCTGAGAACTGTGGAACGGACGGCGCTGTTGTCGCTGATGAAGTGAAACAGCTTTCCGGTTCGAAGGGCTATAACGCCAATACCGGCGAATATGTCGACATGTTCAAAGCAGGAATTATCGATCCAGCCAAGGTCGTTAAAAACGCCTTGAAAAACGCTGCTTCAATCGCAGGGCTGATGTTAACCACTCAGGTTCTGGTCACTAACAGTGACAGCGCCGAAGGTGGTAAACAGGCTGATGTCGAAGGAAGTGTTCGATAGTTGCTGTCATTTACTGAAATCATAAAACCGGTTTCAGTAGGGACTTTGTGATATCAGACGGGCCGCCGTAAAAATGGTGGCCCGTTTTTTTCAGTTCTAACCGAACTGTGGAAGTCAGAAATCTACCAGAGCGGACTTGGTACATTTCGAAACCTTTAAACAATGAGTTGTGAGATATGGCATCGAAACGCGATTATTATGAAATCCTCGGTGTATCGCGCGAAGTGACCAGCGTTGAAATTAAAAAAGCCTACAAAAAGCTGGCGCTGGCCAATCATCCGGATCGAAACCCCGGGGATGAGGAAGCGGTTAAGCGCTTCAAAGAAGCCGCCGAGGCCTTCGAGGTTCTGAGCGATGAGCAGAAACGCGCTCACTATGATCGCTATGGCCATGCCGATTTTGGCGGCGCTGGTGGCAGCCAGTTCCATGATGTCTCTGATATTTTCAGTGCATTCGGCGATCTGTTCGAAGGTTTTGGGTTCCGAGGCTCCTCGCAGCGAGGCGGAAATCGCCCCCGTCAGGGAGAAAGCCTGCGTACCAATATTCAAATCGATCTTTTGGATGCCGCTTCCGGCTGTGACCGAGAAATCAGTATTACGCGTCAGGAAACCTGCGAAACCTGCCATGGCTCTGGTGCAGAACCGGGGACACAACCAGATGAGTGTGATTACTGTGGAGGAGCGGGTCAGGTCGTTCAGTCACAAGGCTTTTTCCGGGTTCAGACAACATGCCCACGGTGTCGTGGTGCAGGAAAAGTTATTGTTGAAAAATGTTCTGATTGCCGAGGTGAAGGCCGGGTTTCCAGTGAAATTACATTAGACATCAAGGTTCCTCCGGGCATTGATAACGGCATGCAACTCTGTCTTAGAGGTGAGGGCAATCCCGGTTTAAATGGGGGACCACGGGGCGATTTATACGTGGTTGTTGGTGTCGACGAACATCCTCTGTTCCGTCGTCAGGATCAAGAACTAAGCTGTCACGTCCCGATTACTTACACACAAGCAGCGTTAGGTGCCAACATCGAAATTCCGACTCTGGAAGGTCGGCATGATCTGAAAATTCCTTCGGGGACCCAACCAGGTGAAGTCTTTCGCCTGAAAGGCCTGGGTATGCCGAATCCACATGGCGGAGGACGCCGCGGCGACCTGCATGTTGTTGTGCAGATCGATGTGCCTAAGAAAATCTCAGAACGGGAAGAAGAATTACTGCGGGAATTAGCAGAAATTGAACACGCGGAAGTTTCTCAACACCGTAGCCCCAATCGAAATTCGTTTTTTGACAAATTAAAGGAATACTTCACACACGCTGATTAATTTTACTCAGTATGTGGGAGCCTCTTTTGTATTACTCAATATTAGATCTGTTTAAATTAACGTTATAGGTCAGAAGCATGGCAGATATGGAACAGCCTGAAGAAATCCAAAATCAGACTGAAGAAAATTCGGTTGAAGAAAGTGAAGCGGCGCAGGAAATGCCTACAATAGAAGAACAATTGCAGTCCGCAATTTCTGAGCGTGATGAAAACCAGGATCGTTTTCTGCGATCACAGGCAGAGTTGGATAACGCCCGTAAACGGCATCAAAAAGAACTGGCACAGATGCGACAATATGCGGCGGCTCCGTTTATTCAGGATCTGTTACCAGCGCTGGACAATCTGAAACGAGCCGTTGATGCGGCGGAAAGTGCTGATCACGTTGACGAACTCAAACGTGGTGTGGAAATGGTAGCGAAGCAGATTTTGGATGTCTTCGCACAACACCATGTCAAAGCGATTGAAGCCTTAGGACAACCTTTTGATCCAAACCTGCACGAAGCGTTACAGCAGATGCCATCAGACGAGTATCCTCCAATGACCGTCATTCAGGAACTGGAGCAGGGTTTTATCCTGAACAACCGAGTGGTTCGCCCCTCGAAAGTAATCGTTTCCTCCGGTCCTACTGAAAGTTAATTTATTTCTCATTGGCTTATTTTGTGAGAAGAGATCGATGCCAACTTACGATTATGAATGTTCCCAATGCGGCAATAAATGGGAAGAGTTTCAGTCAATTACCGCAAAACCACTCCGAAAATGTCCTGCCTGCGGAAAACTGAAAGCCAAACGCGTCATTGGCGCTGGTGCAGGGATCATCTTTAAGGGATCTGGTTTTTACCAAACTGATTACCGTAGCAGCTCTTATAAAAAAGCAGCAGAAGCGGACAGTAAAGCACAATCTTCCAGTTCCGAATCAAAAAGCAGCACCGATTCGAGCAGCTCGAAAAAGAGCACTTCATCTGATTCCTGATTACCTTTGATATTTCCGTTGGAATGATCTATATAGGAGTTTCAGGCTCTGATATTGCTCCTCTTTTTTTCGTCTGAGGCTCCGATGATCCAACCTCAAACATGTCCCATCTGCCGTAAGGTGGTCACATTTAAAGCCAGTGACGACCAGTCGCCATTCCCATTTTGCAGTAAGAAATGTCGCGACGTCGATTTTTTCCGCTGGTCAGAAGGACGCTATGCGATTGTTGAGGAGTTGGACCCTCGCATTATCGAACTACAGCGTCTGGAACAAGAGGGTGAAGACGATTAAAGAGTCCTCTGATATTCCCTCTGCCTCAACTGAGATAGATCTTACCGAGAACCAGGAAGCCAGCGGGATGTCTCCCGTGCTCAAAGGAACCATTTTCGGGGTTCTTTCTGCAGTCGCATACACGGCCGCCAACATCTCCCTGCGGGAAGCAGCCGTCGATAATAATGCCGACTGGGCAATCTGGATCTCCGCCTTGAAATCAGTCCCTGCGACAATCGTAGGCTGGACACTCGTTGCTTACCGGGGCTCAAAGGGTCTGCCTGCTCTGCCTCCACAACGACTCGTCATTCCCTTGATCCTGACCGGACTACTGATGCAGTTCGGGGGAAATGTAATGTTTCAATGGTCACTGAGCCTGGGCGGGTTGGCGTTTACTGTTCCTGTCTGCTTCGCCACCCTGCTGTTTACCGGGGCCATCCTCGGACGAATCTTTCTGGATGAAGCGATCACCCCGCGGATGTTTGTCTCGATGATTATTCTGACGGCGGCGATTGTCGTACTGAGTTTGGGGGCTCATCAGGCAGAAGAGTCTGTGTTTGAACATATGGAGCACCATACCCGATCGTTTGTCACCGTTGCGATGACAATTTTTGTCGCCTGCGTTGCCGGTTGTGCCTATGGAGGAGGAGGAGTCATGATCCGGGGGACCGTCCGTGGCGAGATGTCTATTTCGGCAAGCCTTGTGTTGATCAGTACTACCGGGCTGGTCTGCTTGACTGGTGTTGCCTTCTATCGACTCGGCTTTCAGATCCTCTGGCAGACAACTCCCTGGCAATATCTGGTAATGCTGGTCGGCGGTATTATGAATGCGATTGCATTTTTCGCCATCGGTGCTTCGATGAAATACCTGACAGTCACACGTGTCAATTTATTAAACGCCTCACAAACTGCGATGGCCGCGTTTGCCGGAGTCTGCTTTTTTGATGAGCAGGTAACGGTCTGGCTGTTAAGCGGGACCGCGTTGACCATTGGCGGACTGTTTCTGATGGAAAAAAAACGTCCTGCCATTCCCAACAACACCCTCACCCAGGCTACTCCCATAAGCCCCGAACAGCAGGAGTGTAGCACGAATGAATAATTCAGACTCTTCTCCGGAATGGCCCGCGGAATCAGATTCGATCCCCACACCTCCCGATCTGCCGTATCCTGAAGTCGACTGTGACTGGAACGCGCTGCACTCGATTCCGGTCATTGATCCGACAGCCTGGGTGACTCCGGATGCCATCGTCACCGGCCGCGTTCGTCTCAAAGCCCGCAGTTCCGTCTGGCACCAATGTGTTTTGCGCGGCGATCTGGAATACATCGAAGTTGGTGAAGAAACCAATGTGCAAGACGGATCGATCCTGCATACTGATTACAAACATCCCTGCATTCTCGGAAATCGAGTCACGTTGGGACACGCAGCCATCGTGCACGGCTCTATTGTGGAAGACGATGCCATGATCGCCATTGGTGCCACTGTGCTCAGCCGCTGTGTTATTGGGAAAGGCGCTTTGATCGCCGCGGGCGCTCTGGTCCGCGAAGGAATTCATGTCCCTCCGAATACGCTCTGGGCCGGCTGTCCCGCCCGACAGATTAAAGTGCTCACAGAACAGCAACAGGAACGCCTTAAGGCGACCTGGCAACATTACGTCAATCTTGGCGCTGCCAGCCTCCAACGGTTTGGACGCGAACACATCGACGCCCTCACTCAATCCGGTTAATCTGAAAATAGCACTTGTTCACAATAATGAGTGCTGTATCTGCCCCAAACGTAGGAGCAGCAGTTCAAACGACTTGCCTTCGAGAACCGTATAACGGACTGAGCTCTCAAGATTTGGACTAAAAAACCTGTGAGTAGTTCCCTTTTTTGCCTCGAAAACGGTCTATTACCTGTGGTATCCTAAGGATTCATTTTTCAATGAAACTAACTAATTCAGGACCCTCAAATGACTAACAAGCAATCTGAGCCTTCCAGCTCAACAACGCGTCGTGATTTTATTAAAACCGGCTCGGCAGCAGTTGCTGCTGCTTCCACCTTGTCCAGTGCCGTTTTTGCGGGAACGCCCCAGACGGCTGCTCTGCAATCCAGCCTGTTTGCTGGCGGAACTGATGTCATTCGCGTAGGTCTGGTCGGTTGTGGGGGACGGGGAACAGGAGCCGCCGCACAAGCACTGGCTGCTGATCCAAATGCCAAACTGGTTGCGATGGGCGATACTTTCTACGACCATCTTGATTCAAGTTTTAAAAATCTGAAAAAGAATCCTGTAGCAGAACAGGTCCAGGTCGACGCCGATCACAAATTCATTGGCTTTGATGCTTATCAGAAAGTAATTGACTGCGTAGATGTGGTTCTGTTAACAACACCTCCTCATTTCCGCCCAATGCAGTTGCGTGCTGCAATCGAAGCAGGCAAACATGTTTTCGCCGAAAAACCCGTCGCCGTTGATGCACCCGGTGTTCGGTCAGTAATGGAAACCTGCAAACTGGCGAAAGAGAAAAATCTCTCAATCGTGTCAGGTCTTTGCTGGCGCTATCACCAAGGCATGCGTGAAACATTCAAACAAATTCACGAAGGTGCCGTCGGTGATGTGATGGCCATTCAGTGTAGCTACAACACCCGTGGCTTATGGATGTTTAAGCGTGAACCAGAATGGAGTGATATGGAATGGCAAATGAGAAACTGGCTGTATTTCACTTGGCTTTCCGGTGATTTCAATACCGAACAACACGTTCACAGTCTGGATAAAATGGCCTGGACGATGAAAGATGAAACTCCCATCTCCTGTAGTGGAACCGGGGGCCGTCAAACACGAACGGGTAAAGAATATGGTCACATTTTCGATCACTTTGCCATTGTTTACGAATACCCCAATGGCGTGAAAGGCTTCAGCCGTTGTCGTCAGCAGGATGGTTGTGCTGTTGATGTTTCGGATCATGTATTTGGAACCAAAGGTCGCGTCGATGTCTTCAAACACCGCATCTATGATCCGAAAGGGGAAAAGACCTGGCAGTTCCGTGAAAAAAGTAAAAATATGTACCAGGTTGAGCATGACGAATTCTTCAACAGTATCCGTTCGGGTAATCCCATCAATAATGGCGATTACATGACCAAGAGCACCATGCTCGCTATCATGGGACGCATGGCTGCCTACACCGGAAAATCGATTACTTGGGACGAAGCGATCAATTCGAAAGAAGATCTGACTCCCGCCAGCTACGAATGGGGCCCGCTTCCCGTTCCACCTGTCGCAATGCCTGGAGTCACTGCGTTTAAATAATTTCATCTTCGATCGAAATATTGATTGTATTTACCTACCCCCCCGCACGCTTTCAGATTTTTCTGGAAGCGTGCTTTTTTGATTCAGACTAGAAAGTCTTGATCGCTCATTTCAGTTCCTGGAATTATTTTGAGAATGGCGAGTTTTTCGAAACATTTTCTCGTCTCTCGGGTTTGATTTTTGTAGATTCAATTGAATCAGCTGCGTTAAAGTTTCAGAAGTTGTCCCCCCCGATCTGATTTGGGGCTCGAAAACAACTTTCAATTGAATAAACGGCCATTGTTGTAAACCCATTGGCTAGAGACATTTAACATTTCAAAACCACATTTCCGGAGACCAACAGATGCGTTTCACACATCTACTTTCTGTCAGCACAGCTCTGCTCGCAATTTGTGCGACAACACTACTTCCTGCACAACCTCCTGAAGGTGGCGATCGACCTGAACGAGGTGATCGGCCTGAAGGGCGTGAGCGTGGCCCTCGCGACGGCGATCGCGGTGAACGAGGCCCTCGAGACGGTGGTCCCCGCAGAGGCGGTCCTGGTGGACCAGGCGGGCGTCCCAACTTCCTGATGATGATGCCGATCATCGTGGTTCTCGATGTCAATAAGGATGGCGAAATCTCCAAAGAGGAAATGGAGAATGCGACTGCGGCTCTTCAAAAACTGGATAAAGACAAAAACGGCAAGTTAACCCAGGAAGAATTGCGTCCTGATTTTGGCGGTTTCGCCCGACGCGACGGTGACCGTCGTGGCCCCGGAGGTTCAGGTGGCCAAGGTGGATTTGGAAGACGAGATGGAGGAAATCGTACTGGTGATTTCGTCTCGCGGATGATGAACAACGACAAAAACAAAGATGGCAAACTTACCAAAGATGAATTGCCCGAGCGGATGCAACCGATGTTTGATCGGATCGACACCAACAAAGATAAAGAAGTCGATAAAGCTGAGTTAACCAAAATGGCAGAACAGTTTAACTCACGCAATCGGTCGCGCGGCGGAGATCGGGGTAATCGTGGTGGACGTCGTCCCGACAGCGATCGTCCCAAGCGTCCTGAACCAGAAGAAAATTAAGACGTTCTTTTCCATTTGGCTCGTTATCTCATCTTATTTTCAGAGACATTGATATGCACCTCAAAATTGCTATGTTCGCTTTGTTGATGTTCATTTCCTCAAGCGTTCAGGCAGACTGGATGCGGTTTCGCGGGCCAAATGGCTCAGGGGTTTCTGATGAAAAGCAGGCTACTCCTGCTGAATGGAGTCCTCAGAAAAACCTGAAATGGAAAGTGGCACTACCAGGTCCCGGTTCATCCAGTCCGATCATTGTCGGTGATCAAGTTTTTGTCACCTGCTGGTCGGGCTATGGGATGAATCGGAATGACCTCGGTGATCAGAAAGATCTCAAGCGGCACCTTGTCTGCCTGGATCGAAAAAGTGGTAAGATCCTGTGGGATAAAACAGTCGGTCCGGTTCTACCTGAAGATGTCTATACAGGTATGTTCGCCGAACATGGTTATGCATCGCACACCCCCACCTCAGATGGCAAGCGGGTGTATGCCTATTTCGGTAAATCGGGAGCCGTTGCGTTCGACCTCGAAGGCAATCAGCTCTGGCAAACGATTGTGGGCGATGAACTTGATCCCCGCCGCTGGGGGTCTTCCTCAAGTCCTATTTTGTATAAAGATCTGCTCATTGTAACGGCGACGGCAGAAAGCGAAGCGATTGTCGCGTTGAATAAAGAGACTGGTAAAGAAGTCTGGCGACAAGAATCATCGGGCTTCAACTCAACCTGGGGCACGCCCATTTTAGTGAACCATGGTGATAAGCGAACCGACCTGGTGATCGGCGTTCCCTATGAAATCTGGGGACTCAGTCCAGACACCGGAAAACTGCGCTGGTATTGTGAAGCCATGCCGACCGAGACCTATTGCTCCAGTGTGATTGCTCAGAATGGAGTAGTTTACGGAATTGAAGGACGGGGCGGCGGATCGATCGCCGTGCGAGCCAATGGAAAAGGGGACGTCACCAAATCACACGTCCTCTGGTCAGGCCGGGATGCGAACCGAATTGAAACCCCCGTCATTTATCAGGACCGAATCTATTTCTTCTCGCGTGGCATTGCCAACTGCATCGATGCCAAAACCGGCGAACGCATCTTCCGGGGACGACTCGAACAAGGAGACGCTGTCGCAGCCGATGAGAGAGAAGAACCAGCCGGAAATCGTTTTGGCGGACGCGGGGGTAGAGGAGGCGGTGGTTTTCGTGGTAGCGACTATTCCTCCCCCATCGTTGCCGACGGCAAAGTATATTACACTTCCCGCTCCGGCGAGACGTATGTGATCAAGGCCGGCGACAAACTGGAACAAATCTCTGTTAATCGTCTGACCAATGACAATGAAGACTTTAGTGCCTCTCCCGCAGTGAGTGATGGTGATCTCTTTATCCGCTCGGACAAGCACTTATACTGTGTCGGTGCAAAGGACAGTTAAGACGAAAGGCGTTCAGAGTGGTTACTCGCCCTGAATCGTCACCACCAGACGACGACTACCGCCGTGGTTACGGTGCTCGCAGAGATAGATTCCCTGCCACGTGCCCAGACAGAGTCGGCCGCCACTGATCGGAATCGTAAGCGAATTCCCAATCATTGAGGCTTTGACATGGGCAGGCATATCATCGGGACCTTCGCAGGTATGCACATACGGAAACGATTCGGGAGCGATCTTGTTAAAGGCCATCTCCAAATCAACGGGGACATCCGGGTCGGCATTTTCATTGATCGACAGTGAAGCTGACGTATGCATAATAAAAACATGCATGATGCCAACATCAACTTGTGATAACTCGGGAATTTCGCTCAGCACTTCATGTGTTACGAGATGAAAGCCCCGTCTTAAGGCAGGAAGTCGAATCTGCTTTTGAATCCAGGCCATGCTAGAGTACTCTCTGCTTAATCATTGTGAGTGCGATTGGGAGCCGCTTCACATTGGGCACGCCAACGCAACCAATGATCGGCAAGCGTGATCGCAATCATCGCTTCGGCAATCGGAACAAATCGAGGCAACAGACAGGGGTCATGTCGCCCTTTGGTTCGGATGGTTGTCGGCTCACCCTGTTTTGTCACCGTTGGTTGTTCGATCAACAGGCTACTGGTCGGCTTGACCGCAGCACGAAACACAAGAGGCTGTCCTGTTGAAATGCCACCCAGACTTCCTCCATGCCGGTTTGTGTCTGTGGTAATAATCGGAGCGTCTTCTCCTGCTTCAGCGATGAAGTGATCATTATTCTGACTGCCCCGCATTGTCGCACATCCAAAACCCGATCCGTATTCGACTCCCAGAACAGCGGGAATGCTGAACAAGGCTTTGGCGATGTCGGCTTTCAACTTATCGAAGACCGGCTCCCCCAATCCCGCGGGAACGTTGATCGCCACGATTTCTGCGACTCCGCCTATGGAATCACCTTCTTTTCGTACCTGATCGATGAATTCGATCATCTGGCGAGCCAGATCATGATCGGGACAACGCACCGGGTTCAAACTGCCATCGGAAAACTGTTCGACCTGATCGGCGGTAATCAAAGTGGGATCTGCAATTTCGGCTTTTAAGTGACCAACCTGAGTTACGTAACCCACAATCCGTCCACTAAACGCAGTTGCCAGAATTTTCTTGGCAACCACTCCGGCTGCGACACGGACATTTGTTTCACGCGCACTGGATCGTCCGCCGCCTCGATAATCACGGAAGCCATATTTGGCGTCGTAAGTGTAATCTGCATGGCCGGGACGGTATTTGTCTTTGATATCGCCGTAATCTTTACTACGCTGATCTTCGTTCCGAATCAGAATGGCGAGTGAGGTACCCGTGGTAATGCCTTCAAACACTCCGGAGAGAATCTCAGGATGGTCGGCTTCTTTCCGCTGGGTCACAATCTTACTTTGACCTGGTTTGCGACGATTGAGATCGACGAGTAGATCTTCCACGCTGATCGGAATTCCCGGAGGAACGCCATCAATAATCACCACATTGCCCGGACCGTGGCTTTCGCCAGCCGTCGTAATCCGAAACGCTTGTCCAAAAGAATTACCTACCATACCTTGATTGTAGCGGGACGCGGAGGAATGTCATCCTTCCCGGGAGGCTCCCCTTGATGAATTCGGCGAGAAGGTAGGAATTGTTCCGAATATTCCCGCCAAGGACCTGCAGGAATCCGGTTCAACTGGCTAAAATGTCCCAGAAAATGGGAGAACAGAATGTTTGCCCCTGTTTAAATGTATCGAGTCTCAACAGCAACCATCCTGATTCACGGAAAGAAATCAGACAGTGCCTCAACAGCAACCGAACAATCTTCAATCCGCCCAGTTATCGGGCTGCATGATTCTGACCCTAATGGTCTTTTTTGGCTGTATGATGCCTTTAATTTTTGTCGATCTGGCGGAAACAGCATTACGAAACCTACACCTCAGTCCGCAAGCAGCGGTTCTGGTTCTGATCGGCATGATCTTCGGATCATTGTTTAACTTTCCGATCGCCCGCTTCCCGCTTGATAAGGAAGTGAATGTCCCGATGTTTGAATCGCTGGCCGGTCTGCAACTGATGCCACAAATGAAAAAATTACGTCAGGAAGCGATCATCGCAGTCAACTTGGGAGGCTGTATCATTCCCGTTCTTCTGGCGGTCTGGCTTTCGAAATTTATTATCTCTGGTGGACCGACTCCCGTCATTGTTGCGCTGGCAGGAATCTGTCTCAACTCCTTTATGTGCTATCGTATGGCACGTCTGGTCCCGGGAATCGGAATTGCCATGCCCGTCTTCATTCCTCCACTGACTGCCGTGTTGGCAACCTGGTTTGGTTTTGGAATCGTGGCCCCCATGCAGGGAGATTTAGGAGTCGACTTCCGGTCTCTCTATGCTCCCGTTGCGTTTGTAATCGGCATCTCAGGTCCTCTGCTGGGAGCAGATTTGATGCACTGGAAAGATTTCAAAAAACTGGATGCGCCTTCTATCAGCATCGGGGGAGCGGGAACTTGGGACGGAATTGTACTGTCCGGTATGATCGCCTCACTCCTTGCTTAGTCAGATTTCTGTTTTACTTGCGTTCTTCCACAAATGTCGATTGATACTCTGTTGTAAAAGCCTGTAAACTCTCAACTGAGGAAATGGAATTCAGCTCCTTAGTAACTCCAGGCTCGCACTGTCTGAACGATCAAATTAGTTAAGGGAAATCAAAAACCATGGATTGGTGGCAAAATCTCTTATTGGCGGGCGTGGGCGTTCTTGCCGGTATTTTGAATGTCCTGGCTGGAGGGGGGTCCTTAATTGTCATGCCAACGATGGTGTTTTTGGGAATTCCCGGCGCTGTGGCGAATGGCACCATCCGCATAGCGATTCTGGGGCAAAACTTGACCGCCATCGCCGGTTTCCGCCATAAAGGGTTTTCTGATTTCCGGCTCAGTTTCTCATTAGCGCTCTGTGCTCTTCCGGGGGCGTTTCTGGGAGCCTTCCTGGGATCAAAACTCAATAACACCTGGTTCAACCGTGTACTGGCAATCGTCATGCTAGGTGTCCTCGTTTGGATGATACTCAGCAAACGTAAAAAGAAAGCAACATCGGATACGTCTGAGGCTACTACCTCAGAAGAATCGGATTCCCCCCCAGAGTCCCCGGCCATTCATCATGAGAACACGCTAACGGGTCATTTATTGATGGTCCTTGCAGGATTTTATGGTGGTTTTATTCAGGCAGGCATCGGCTTTATCCTGATTGCGATCATGAATGGTGCCATGAAAATCGATCTGTTGCGAACCAACATGCACAAGGTGTTTATTGTGGCAACGTACACATTAGCGGCGATTGGAATCTTCGCCTGGCAGGGAAAAATTGACTGGGTCACAGGCTTTATTTTAATGCTGGGAATGTCTGCCGGTGGTTGGATTGGTTCGAATCTGGCTGTCAAAAAAGGGGAAGGTTTCATTCGAGCCGTGCTCTATACGGCTATTGTTTGTATGTCGATCAAACTATTATTCACCTAAAAAGAATCACAAATTGATTCCTGAATTGTATAGAATATTCTCTGGTCAATCAGGTTTCATCGGCAACAGATTGAGAAAGCAATTTTATATGTGGCGACGATGGCAACTAGTTCGAATACTTATAGTGATAGTGCTGTTTCCGCTCTGCCCTTTAACCGCTGCCGAACCAGTCACCAAACCCGAATTTGATGCCGGCCGCTCCTATGAATATCTGAAAACAATCTGCCGCCTCAAGTCACGTATCAGCGGTTCGCCCGGTATGGCGGCACAACAAAAGTTAATCTCAGAACATTTCAGGAAGCTGAAAGCCCAGGTTCAATTCCAATCGTTCGACGCTCCGCATCCCTTAAATGGAACTCCCGTGCGGATGAATAACATGATAGTCAGTTGGAATCCCGAAGCAAAAAAACGGATTCTGCTGGCTTGCCACTACGACACACGACCATTCCCCGACCGTGATCGGAGACAACCACGGGGGCTCTTTATTGGTGCGAACGATGGTGCCAGCGGCGTTGCTTTCCTCATGGAATTAGGAAATATGATGCACGAGTTGAAAATCAGCCATGGCTACGGCGTCGACTTCGTGTTTTTTGATGGCGAAGAACTCGTCTATCGTGAAAACGATCCCTATTTCCTCGGTTCAAAATATTTTGCCAAACAATACAAGACAGAACCACGGGATTATGAATACGTCTACGGCGTTCTCTTTGACATGATTGCAGATAAAAATCTGGCAATCTATATGGAAAAAAACAGTCTCAAGTACGCCCCTCAACTGACGCGCAGTATTTGGGAAGCCGCGCAAAGAATGGGGGTGAAGCAGTTCATCCCACAAGCCAAATTTGAAATCCGAGACGATCATTTACCCTTGAATGAAATTGCACGAATCCCAACCTGTGATATTATCGACTTTGATTACCCCGCGTGGCATACGACACGAGATATTCCACGCTACTGTTCAGGGGCCAGCATGGCGAAAGTGGGTAAAGTACTCATCTACTGGTTGCAGAATGCCCCCTGATTCATATAACAGACATGGAATTGATTCACTGAAATTTCTAACAGAACGCATCACCGGCGAAATGGATTCAAAGGTATGATTGATTCAATATTACTCCATCGAGTCCAGTTTGCTTTTACTGCATCGTACCATTATCTGTTCCCCCAATTGACAATGGGCCTGGCTCTGTTGATCTTCATTCTCAAGACCATCGGGCTGAGGGGAAATCCCTGGGCTGATGCGGCGGCGCGCTTCTGGCTCAAAATATTTGGACTCACATTTCTGATGGGAGTTGTCACAGGCATCCCCCTGGAATTTCAATTTGGAACTAACTGGTCCCAACTTGTGAAATCGACCGGATCGATCCTGGGGCAAACGCTGGCGATGGAAGGCATCTTCGCGTTTTTTCTGGAATCGACGTTTTTGTATCTTTTGATCTTCGGTGAAAAAAAACTGAGCAGGACCGCCCACTGGATCGTTTCTTTTCTGTTAGTAGCGGGAACGTGGCTCAGTGGTTACTTCATTATCTGTACGAACGCCTTTCTTCAGCATCCGGTAGGATATCGGATCGACGAACAGGGTGTTTTCCATCTGACTAGTATCTGGGCGCTGCTCAGTAACCCCTGGGCGATCAAACAGTACCTGCATACCATGACCGGCTCTGTGATTACAGGTAGTTTTACAATGGCTTCGATCGGTGCATATCATTTACTGAAAGGGGAACATCTGGAAATCACTCGGCGGTATCTCTCCGTGGCTGTGATTGTTGGGTTTGTTGCGAGTATCATCGCCGCCGCCCCAACCGGTGACTGGGAAGCCAAGCAGGTTCAGAAACATCAACCTGTCAAATTTTCGGCAATGGAAGGGCACTTTCACACCGAAGATGGTGCCGGCCTGGTCCTGATAGGTCAGCCTAATCTGGAAGAACTCAAAATTGATAATCCGATCGTCATTCCCAAAGCACTTTCCTTCCTGACATATGACAGCTGGAATGCGACAGTCAAAGGCCTGACCGAATACGATCGCGATCTCTGGCCTGATAACATCGAATTACTTTATTTTTCTTATCACATCATGGCTGGGCTCGGAACACTTTTCATCGCCTTAATGGGGCTGTGCATGTTGTTGCTCTGGAAAAAGAAGTTGTATACCAGTCGAACCATTCTCTGGCTGCTCATGCTCGCACTGCCGTTCCCGTTTATCGCGAATACAGCAGGCTGGTTTACGACAGAAATCGGGCGTCAACCCTGGTTAATTTATGGTTTGATGAAAACCGTCGATGGCGCATCAAAAAATATTTCACAGGGAAATATCATGTTCACATTGCTCGGATTCATGGGGCTCTATCTGTTTCTGTCCGTGTTATACTTCTTTCTCGCAACACGAATTATCAATCAGGGGCCTGAATTATTAAGTATCGATCAAGCAAACCCAGCAACGGAGGCGGGTACTTAGAATGATGGAAACGGTTTGGTATATTCTACTACTCTTGATGATTTCGACTTACCTGGTCTTGGATGGCTTCGACCTGGGAATTGGCGTACTGCACCTGTTTCTTGCTGACAATCGGCCCGAACAGAAACAGATCATCCAGTCCATTGCTCCCGTCTGGGATGGAAATGAAGTCTGGTTGATTGCTGCCGGCGGAACCATGATGATGGCTTTTCCAGTATTTCTCAGTGCGCTATTCAGTGGGTTCTATCTCCCCCTGACAATGGTCGTCTGGCTCTTGATCTTCCGGGCCATCAGTATTGAATTGCCGCATTATCTTTCCGATTCCCTGTGGGTTCATTTCTGGAATATCATGCTGTTTGTCTCCAGCAGTTTGCTGATTGTCATTCTCGGAGCAGCCATGGCGAATGTATTTCGCGGTGTTCCCCTGGATCAAACAGGGACGTTCTTTGAACCGCTCTGGACCGATTTTCGGATTGGGACTCAAACAGGAATTCTGGACTGGTACACGATCTTGAGTGGCATGACCTCCGCCGTGATCCTTTTACATCATGGTGCACTCTGGCTCATTGCAAAAACCGACGGAGCCGTTCAGCAACGATCCAGACGAGTTGCTTCCTGGCTATGGGATCTGACGACGGGGCTAACCGCGCTGACACTGTTAGCCAGCTACTCGGTTCAGCCACTTGCCAAAGCAAGCTATGCATCCCATCCCTGGATCCTGGCACTCCCTGTCGGTGCAATTCTGGCTCTGATTGGTTCGTTCTTATTTCGAATCAAACATCACAATATGGCAGCGTTTTTAAGCTCAGCTCTGTTCATTTATCTGGTCATTTTCAGCGGTGCTGCAGCCCTGTATCCCAATATGCTGCCCAGCTTGAATCCCGAGTTCAGCTTGACCATCTATAATGCATCCCCCCCCGCCAATGAGCTCAATACAGCCCTCTTCTGGTGGATTCCCGGTATCGTGCTTGTCGGGATTTACTTCACAATCTTGTTCCGCTCACTCCCCAAAACGATCTCTACGACTGCTTCTGAAGAGCATTAATACTTCTCCCCGTAACCCGTATAGCAGAACTTCCGGGTACTGAATCAGGCCCTGCTTCGCCCGAATTAAATCAAATCACTACGTCCAGGAAAAAAAACGGGCACTCAATTCAGGAATCGGATGTTGCAAAAACGCAACATTTCCCTAATTCCCCCATCTATTGAATGTCATTCCAGCGAAATAAGGGTTCTTTATTACTTCACTATTTTTCCGTGCCTCGCTCGTCTTCAAAATAAATTTCATAGGACACGTTTCATCTCAAACTGATTTTGTTAGACTTAAACCGAGAAGACTGGAAAAGTGATTTGGTAACATTTCAAACCCCCAAGGGATTTCTCCCACCACCGATCAAGGATGCAGAAATTGTGACAGATACGATCCCGGGCATAATAGTTGGAACCCTGCTGGTTTTATTTGGTGCGGGACTGATTCAATTGCATCGGACCTCATGGTTCCATCGCCAGCATGACGAAGACTTAAGCGATGACGACTTTCGTTTCTTCTCTAAACAATACCGGCGACGCATGCAAACTTCGAGCCTGCTGGTTTTGATCGGATTTCTGATCATGATCGGCGACGCCCCCTACATGCCTTGGAAATCATATCCGGGACTGTTCGCTGCCTACTGGGGCGGTATTCTCTTAATCGCGTTCTGGGTGATCTTGTCGGCAATTGGAGATATGAGCGCTTCACGCGTCAGATCAACGAACCTGATTTCCCGAATCCAAGATCAACAACGCGTTCTCGAAAAGCAGCTCCTGGAATTGAAAGAGAAGAAAAAGCAGACGTCAGATAAAAATTCCACTTCAGACAAAGAAAAGTGAAATCGCGCAGATCATCTTGTTTTGAATGTTGATGCAGCTTTAAGACGTAACGCATTCTTTTTTAACCAGAGCATCAGAAGGTAACCGCTCATAACCAAACATCTCGAATGCTTTTTGCCAGCGTTCGTAGATTTTCTTTTCCTGGTCGGCGTCCATTTCGTATTTGTTTTTCTTATAGGATTTTTGATCCTTCAAATACGGTTGCATATTCTTTTCTAACTCTTCAAAGCCGGAAAGATTCAGGTGCTCGTATACTTTTCGAAGCTCACTTACTGGATCCGCTTCGAGATCTTCAAAGCGAACTTCGTGTAACTGACCTTCCGGCACGATCTGGCGATCACGCTCATAAACGTGCAGATGATTCTCATAAATATTCGCCATATCCTCTTCTAATTTTTCCATATCGAGAGGAGCGAAACCATTATCGCCAAACATGGTTCGACGCAGATGCAATGTGGAATTATAAACTTTATACGGGTTTCGATAGATATAAACGAAACGGGCATCAGGAAACATTTTCAGCAGGAACGGGATCCGAAACGTATGCGTCGGAGACTTCAGCAAGACACGCTTATTTTCGCCGGCCTTGTATGTCAGCTTCTTCATGAAATAGATAAATGTTTTCTTCCAGAGCGAAGCTTCTTTGGGCGTCAATTGATCCAGTTCATAGTAGCGTTCATAAACCTCGGGCTGATCGCTGAAACTGATTGCCAGATAAGGAGACATCAAATGCAGCAGCATAATCGACGTCTCATCCTCCTGCGGTAAATCCCAGGTCACCGGCATGTTGTCCATAGGACGCTGTTTTGGCAACAAACGCCGTACAACCTGTTTTAATACAGGCTCGGTGAGCAGAAAATGAGATGGAAACAGCATGGCTCCCATATTGGGATAGATAAACTGTTTATCCATCGAAATCAGATTATGGAGTAAAGTGGTTCCGCTCCGCCAGTGGCCAATAATAAAAACGGGCGGCTCCAGTTTCGTCTTATTTACTTTCCGACTAAAAACCAACTTTTCCATCAAGCTCAATAATGAGTTGGAAATGCTGAATAATCCGGAGGAAATCAAACGAAACATTCCAGACCAGCGAATCGTGGGACGCAGTCTCAGCAGCTTGATGAAGTTCGTGAATCCAATTCCAGACCAGACACAAAACGGGCCTTGAGTTGATCCACTGTTATTTTCCTGGCTTTTACTCATCTGCAGAAACGGTCCTACACTTTTTCAACAAAAGTCACGCCCAGCTTATCGATAATTTACCTGGCACTCAGAAAGCATTGATCAATACAACTCGGCCGAAATGTAGAGAATATACTATATTTTTCTGAGATTGTCTGCAGGCAGGTAAAGGAGATTAGCGGCAATGACGTTTATTTTATACCACTTTATCCAAAATGGAACGGACAAGGTTCCCTGGATCTATAATAGTTTACTTCGGCATCCCATGCGAAAGACTTCGACGAACTCTCTTCCGTTCAATGGGTTTGACCAAATACAGACAGAACAACGCTGAATAAAGTGCGCGTTCTTACTCACTCTAAATTAACTGTTTCGCCTCAGTTGTACAATTGACACGACTCATATTCGCTCCGATTCAAATGATCCCTCTTTAAGAATCTGTAGCGTAGTGACGAATTATACTTATTTATGAGTGAGGCTGGATAGTGGACACCAGCCTAGTCGACCAGACTTCTGATCTCCTGAAAATCAGTTTTTAATGAGGAATATAAACCTCGATAGACAGGATAGGCCTGGTTGTATGTTTTTTTGTTTTTAGGGTTTACGTTTGTGCTCTCAATGACTCGAATCGTGGCACCGCACGCTTCTACTACATCTTTATATGCTCCTGTCCCGGCAGCAGCCAGCAACGCAACCCCATAAGCAGGACCTTCTTCGGCGTTAATCGTTACGACTTTTTGACCATAAATATCGGCTTGCATCTGCCGCCAGAATTCGCTTCGCGCACCACCACCGGAAAGACGAATTTCCTTCACCGGGATATTCAGCTCCTTGATGATTTCTAAAGAATCACGCATTGCATACGTGGCCCCTTCAATCACAGCGCGACTCAAGTGAGCGCGACTGTGCCTTAAGCTTAACCCGATCCACGCTGCCCGGGCGTCAGGGTCAGCATGTGGTGTTCGCTCTCCAGTCAGATAAGGTAAGAAAAATAACCCCTCACTCCCGGCAGGTGCTTCGGCTGCCTGTTCGGTAATCAGTTGATACGGGTCCACTTTCTGTCGTTTGGCAAGCGCGACCTGCTGTTCACAAAGTTGATTCCGATACCACTGCAGACTGCCGCCGGCTGAAAGCACCACGCCCATCACATGCCACTTGTCACGAACCGCGTGACAGAATGTATGTGCCCTGCCTTCAGGATCGATCTGCACTTCATCGCTATGGGCAAAGACAACCCCACTCGTTCCCATTGTCGCAGAGATCGCCCCTTTTTTGACAATTCCATTTCCGACTGCACCAGCGGCCTGATCACCACCGCCACCAACGACGGCCACGCCTTTGGTAAGTCCCAACAGCCGGGCTGCATCTTGAGTCAAATGACCACTGACATCTTCTGATTCATAAACGGCCGGCAGCAGTCCTGCATCCAGCTCCAGTTTGCTCAATAACGGACGACTCCATTTTCGCTGTTTGACATTCAACAGTAACGTTCCCGAAGCATCGCTGACTTCAGTTGCGAACTCTCCCGTCAGACGAAAGCGAACATAATCTTTCGGCAGTAATACCTGGACCGTCTTGTCAAAATTTTTTGGCTCGCGATTCCGTAACCAGAGTATTTTAGGTGCCGTAAAGCCAGTCAACGCAGGATTCGCCACCATGCGAATCAGTTTCTTCCGACCGCCGGCACGCTCTTCAATCTCAGCACATTCCGCAGCCGTCCGCTGATCATTCCAGAGCAGAGCAGGCCGGATGACTTCGTGTTTCTTGTTCAGAAACACACTCCCGTGCATCTGACCGCTCAGACCAATCCCTTTCACGTCTACTGGCTTAATTTTACCCGCTTTCAAGACTTTGCGCACACTTTTAATTGTCGCCTGCCACCAGTGTTCCGGTTCCTGTTCTGACCAGCCAGGATGAGGGCTGTAGAGCGGATACTCGACCGTCGCGGAAGAAAGAATGGTTCCGTCTTCCTGCATTGCCAGCGTTTTCGTTCCACTTGTTCCAATATCTACACCCAGAAAAACGGCCATGCTGTTAACCCTCATCCTTAGTTAGTAAATCAAACGCTGTTTCCAGTGTCACAAATTGTCTTGAAATAAGAAGTTCTTACTGGGGGCAGACACAACCGGTCGGATGGACTTCAGAAATTTCGCGAACCCAGATGTTGCGAAATCGGGTATCGTTCCGATGGAACTGCAGCTGAATCGGCAACTTCTCTTCATGAGCCGTATAAAACGGTGGCTGATGATAAAAGGTAGCACCTTGCAGTTCCGTATGATTTTGAACAACGACCCCATTCTGGATCACAGTCACATAAGCCGGTTTGACCAGTTGCCCATACTCATTAAACCGGGGAGCATTGAAAATGATATCGTAAGTCTGCCATTCTCCCGGCTTGCGACAGACATTGACCATCGGCGGGTACTGTTTATAAATCGATCCGGCCTGACCGTCAAAGTATGTTTTGTTCTGGTAAGAATCGAGAATCTGAACTTCGTATTTTCCCATCAAAAAGACGCCACTATTTCCGCGTCCCTGTCCTTTGCCTTCAATTTTTTCGGGAGTCGCCCATTCCAGATGCAACTGGCAATCACCAAAGGATTGTTTCGTTTCGATGTCTTGAGCGGTGGTAATAGCATACCCATCTTTGATTTTCCATTTATCGCCGCCTTTCCATTGGTCCAGGTTCTTTCCATCAAACAGCACAATCGCGTCCGATGGTGGTTGGTTGGGATTAGCGGTCACGACGGTTGGTTCTTTCCAAATCAAGCCGTTCTTATATTCTTCCACCAGATTTCCATAGGTGTGGTAAGCGGTTCCCAGAAAGAATATAACAATCAGAAAATGAAACCCTCTGCGCAAGCTTGTCATAATGATGTCCTCTTATCTCAATATTGATTGTGTAAAGAATGAATGTAACAATTCGAAATTCAATGGTTCTGACTAAAAAATCTGTTGAATCAATAGTCGAGGCTGGCGCCCCCTTCAGCTTCAATGGCCTGTCCGGTCAAAAAGCTCGAATCGTCGGTCGCCAGAAAGAGTGCCAGACGTCCCATCTCTTCAATCGTTCCCATGCGTTTGAAAACCTGAAGATCAGAAACGCGTTTCAATGCTGTTTCCGGGTCGGGCAGTGACTCGGCCCAATCTCGCATTAATGGTGTATCAATATTACTCGGCAGAATCGCGTTCACGCGTACGCCGGTTTCTCCCAGTTCAATCGCCAACGATTTTGTAAAACTGACCTGAGCTCCCTTGGTAGAGCAATAGGCGGTCGAATGATGTTGCCCCAATACCGCAGTCATCGACGACATATTGATAATCGTCCCTTTGGTTTTTCGTAAATGAGGTAACGCATACTTCGCACCGGCAAACGTGCTGAGAAAATTCACACGCATCAGCTCTTCCATTTCTTCGATGCTGGTTTCTTCCAGCGACATTGCCGGCGGATGAACTCCGGCATTGTTGATGATGCAATCCAGTCGGCCAAACTGTTCCACAACCAGCTCAACCGCAGATAAAATCTGTTCATGCTGACCAACATCGCATTGAACAAAGATTGCTTTGCCCGGACCTTTTTCATTGAGTTCACGGGCCAGGTCCTGCCCTGCTTTCATGCCGCGTGCCAAGATCGCAACCAGGCCGCCTTCTTCACAAAATACACGCGAGCAGCCTTCGCCAATCCCTTTGCTGCCACCGGTTACAATTACGGCGCGATCTTTAAATCTCATGTTTCCCTCAAATGATCTATCTCGCAGGAACAAACTCGGAATCGACGATCAATACTAATGGTTCATCAACCCTGAATTGACTGGTGATCAATGCCTGGCGAACACGCCAAAGAGCGTGCGGACCATTTCGGACATCGTACCATTTCAAGTCTGATAAGACACTACTTCCGGTTTGCCATTTACGGTAACAATTACCGAGAGGGAATTCCAATCAAAGGCGGAATTGAATTCTCAAACTGGGATTAATTAAATGAGCTTAATTTTTCCCTGTTCCTTTATTGATGATCAGATCGGGTTTACTGCTCTGAACCGAGGCGTAAGATTTCCGGAAGCTCTGCCAGATTCAAGTTGCCGCCACTTAGAATCGCTACGACCGTCTTACCTTGAAATCGCGTTTTATTGTTCAAGACCGCCGCAAGTGCGGCAGCGCCTGCAGCTTCTGCCAGGTTGTGCGTCTCTTTGAGAATATGATAGGCGGCGATTCGCATATCGTCTTCACCGACGAGCAGAAAATCATCGACGACGGATTTCATGATCTCCTGTGTTAACTCAGCCGCCGATCGCGTAGCCACTCCTTCGGCCCAAGTGTCAGCAGTATCTGTGGTCTGCAATGTTCCCGCTTTCCAGGATAATTGATTTGCCGGTGCGTTCTCAGCTCCCACAGCAATGATTTCCGTAGTCGGACTCAAGTGTCTGGCTACGATGCCTGTGCCACAGACACCGCTCCCCATGCCGACAGGAACGAGAATCACATCCGGTGCCTTCAGCGTTTCAAAGATTTCGATCGCCTGAGTTCCCACGCCGGCAATCAGCAGAGGCTCGTTAGCGGAATGTACGTAACGCTCTTTTCCGCCAATGAGTTCCTGCTCCAGATACCGTTTCGCTTCATCGAAGTCCCTACCTGCTTCGATGATTTCCGCGCCGAGAAGTTTGATGGCACGCACTTTATCCGGGTTATTATTTTTAGGAACCACAATCGTACATTTCGCACCAAACATGCGTGCTGCATACGCGAGTGACTGACCATGATTGCCCGTCGAACAGCCTAAGATTCCCGCCGCGCGTTCTTCCTCGGAAAGTGTACTGACCAGGTTAATTCCCCCACGCACTTTGAACGCACCAACCGGCTGGTGATTCTCATGCTTCAAAAAAAAGTGAGCTCCCGTCAACTGGCTCAAACCGGGCCACTCATACAGAGGCGTCGGTGCCAGAACTTGACGTACACGGGGGAGTGCTTCCTGAACATCCTGAAAGGTGGGAACTCGCATAAGGGATACCTGGGTATAGAGATTTCGCAACAAGAATGAGTTCGTCTGGAATGACACAACACTTTTGTTGAAGTTCGTCACAAAATCGTTCGTTGTCAAGTTCTGTCACGTTTGATTTCAAGATCAATCACCAGAACAGATCGTTGCACAGGGGCTAAACGCCTGCTATTATTGTGATAGAGACTGGTTCTGGTCAGCAGGCTAGAGAAATAGTCTCAAGAAATTCTACCTGCCGGACTTTGGGAGTCTGGCTACCGTTAACTCCATTCGTTACGGATCGGTATCACCAAACCAGTTTGCAACGCGTTTGATGTGCCAGGAACACCGGGTTCTGCTGAAATCGTCCCCGGCACTTCTCTCGCGTCCCCGACTGAGGGCGAACTTCCATGTACCGGTTAAGATCAAAACATACCTGGATAGGATTGCTTGTCTGTTTGATAATCCCTATTCAGGTCAGCTTTGCACAGAATCAAGTCAGTTTCAATCGTGACATTCGACCGATTCTTTCCCGAAACTGCTTTCACTGTCATGGCCCCGATTCCACACACCGCGAAGCAGACCTCCGTCTGGATATCGAAACCGGACTCAAATCAACCACAGGCGATGCAGCTATTATTCACCCCGGCAAGCCCGATCAAAGCCAGCTCTTCGATCGCATCAGCAGTACTGACGCCGATCTGGTCATGCCGCCTGCTGACTCTGGAAAATCGCTGAAGCCTGCCGAAATTGATTTAATTAAACAATGGATCGCTGCAGGTGCTCCCTGGTCCAAACATTGGGCCTATCAGCAGCCGCAATCAACTCCGGTTCCCGAAGTCAAAGATCAAAGCTGGCCCGTGAACTGGATTGACCGTTTCATTCTTTCGCGTCTGGAACAACAGAACCTGCAGCCCGCCGCGGAAGCCGATCAAGTCACGTTAATTCGTCGGCTCAGTTTCGATCTGACCGGACTGCCACCCACTCCCCAGGAAGTCGATCAGTTTGTCAAAGACCAAAGTCCAGACGCTTACGAAAAACTTGTAGACCGACTCTTGGCTTCTCCCCATTATGGCGAGCGGATGGCGATTTACTGGCTGGATCTGGTCCGCTTTGCAGATACGGTCGGGTATCACGGCGATCAGGACCATCACATCTCCCCCTATCGCGACTATGTGATCCGCGCGTTTAACGAAAATCTTCCCTTCGATCAATTCACCCGCGAGCAGTTAGCGGGAGATTTACTGCCTAATCCCACCCTGCAGCAAAAAATCGCCACCGGTTATAACCGCGTGCTGCAGACATCCCATGAAGGAGGCGTGCAGCGCAAAGAATATCTGGCAATCTATGCCGCCGACCGCATTCGGAATTTTTCCGGGGTCTGGATGGGCGCCACCATGGGTTGCTGCCAATGCCACGATCACAAGTACGATCCCTATACCACCAAAGACTTTTATTCGCTCGTCTCGTTTTTTGCCGACATCGATGAAGACCAGCATTTGAGGCGCGGTGCAGACCGGATTCCCACGATCAGAGAACCGGAAATCTTTCTCTATACCGATCAGGAAAAACAACAGATCTCAGAAATCGAAGCCAACATGAAAACGACCCAACAGGCTTTGAAAACAACCAAACAAAAGGAAGAACAAAAAACTCTCAAACAAAAACTGGAACAACTGAAAAAAGACCGAGCCGCCATCGATAAACGTGCGATAAAAACGATGATTACGGTCTCCATCAAACCGAGGGAAATTCGAATTCTGCCTCGCGGCAACTGGCTTGATGAAACCGGCCCCGTCGTTCAACCCGCTATTCCAGAATTTCTGGGAACGCTGAAAACAGAAAAGGATCGCTTAACTCGCCTGGATCTGGCGAACTGGTTATCAGCTGAAGACGGATACGGCTTAATGTTAGCACGCGTCATGGCAAACCGCTTCTGGTACCTCTTCTTCGGCCGCGGGATCGCTCCCGTACTGGACGATTTTGGAGGACAGGGAGGGCCGCCTCATTATCCGGAACTCCTCGATCAACTGGCACTGAAATTTTACAAAGACCAATGGGACGTCAAGCAGACCATCAAATTCATCGTCATGAGCCGCGCTTATCGGCAGTCTTCTCTCGAAACGCCGGAACAGCGAAAACAGGATCCGTTCAACCAGCGTCTCAATCGACAGGCACGCTTTCGACTGCCGGCTGAAATGATTCGAGATAACGCACTGGCCGTCAGCGGTTTATTAGTCACTGAGATCGGTGGCCCCAGCGTGAAACCCTATCAGCCAGCCGGCTACTATCGTCATTTGAATTTCCCCAAACGGAAATACGTCGCAGATACAGACGACCGCCAATGGCGTCGCGGCCTGTATGTGCATTGGCAACGCCAGTTTCTCCATCCCATGTTGAAAGCCTTCGATGCCCCCAGCCGTGAAGAATGTACGGCGCAGCGTCCCCGATCGAATACTCCGATCGCTGCGATGACTCTGCTGAACGATCCGACTTTTGTAGAAGCCTCGCGTAAGTATGCCGAAGATGTTTTGCTAAACGGTGGCGATTCGGATGCACAAAAAATCGGCTATGCGTTCACGAAAGCAACTTCGCGAGCTCCTGAAAACAGGGAAACGGAAGTACTGCTCAATTTATTAAACTCCAATCGCCGTGAATATCGGTCACAGCCCAAAGCCGCCGTTGAACTGACAAAATCCGGCTTGGCGAAAACGAACCAGGAATTAAACGCCAAAGAACTCGCAGCCTGGACGGAAGTCACACGCGCCTTATTGAATCTGAATGAAGTCGTGACGAGGAACTAACAGAATGATGAATCTCGATCAGATACAAACCAGTTTGAACCGTCGCACATTCCTGGCAAATTCCGGTGTCGGTCTGGGAGCGGCGGCACTCAGTTCACTATTATCCGCTGAATCAACCGCTTCAGCTAAATCACCATCGAAGCCGTCACTGGTCGGCGGACTGCCCGGATTACCGCACTTTGCACCAAAAGCCAAGCGGGTGATTTTTCTGTGTATGGCCGGAGGTCCCACACACCTGGAAACGTTTGACTATAAACCTAAGTTAGCCGAGATGGATGGAAAACCATTTCCAGAGAGCTACACCAAAGGTCAACCCATTGCCCAGCTGCAAGGCAAAGAACTGAAATGCCAGGGGCCTTTAACCAAATTTCGTAAGTACGGAAAAAACGGACAGGAGATCAGTGACTTCCTTCCCTGGACAGCAAAAATTGCAGACGATATCTGCATTATTCGTTCGATGGTCACCGAGCAGATCAACCATGACCCCGCACACACCTTTCTCAATACGGGAACTGCCATCAGTGGGCGGCCCTCGATGGGCTCTTGGCTCACTTACGGACTGGGCAGCGAAACAGAAGAACTGCCGGGCTTCGTCGTACTCACCAGTGTCGGCGGACGAAATCCGCAGCCGATCGCTTCGCGTCAGTGGGGCACCGGGTTCCTCCCAAGTCGCTATCAGGGAGTGCAGTTCAATTCGACCGGCGACCCGGTCAACTATCTGAAGAACCCTGCCGGCGTCAGTGCCCGTCAGCAGAAAGAATTAATCGAAACCGTTCAGACACTCGACCGCTTTCGCAATCAACGCGTGGACAATCCCGAAATTGAAACTCGCATCGCTGCTTACGAAATGGCGTTCAAAATGCAAACCTCTGTTCCCGAACTGATGGACCTGTCCAGCGAATCAAAGCAGACGTTGGAAATGTACGGCGCGGAATCAGGCTCGGGAACCTACGCCACCAACTGCCTGCTGGCCAGACGTCTGGCCGAGCGTGGCTCTCGCTTTATTCATCTCTATCACCGCGGCTGGGATCATCACGGCGGTCTGGTTCGCTATATGAATACCTGCTGCGGCTTAACCGATAAACCAACCTGGGCTCTCATCAATGATCTCAAACAACGTGGTATGCTCGATGAAACCCTCGTGATCTGGGGAGGGGAATTTGGCAGGACTCCCATGTTCCAGGGCAAAGGAGGCGCAGGCCGCGATCACCACATTAAAGGGTTTTCCATGTGGATGGCCGGGGGAGGGATAAAAGGCGGGATTACCCATGGTGCAACGGATGAATTAGGCTATAATTCCGTAGAAAATATTGTCCACATTCGTGATCTACATGCAACAATGTTACATTTGCTCGGAATCAATCATCAACGATTCAGTGTGGAATTTCAGGGTCTGGATACCAAGCTCACGGGCGTCGAAGAAGCACACGTTATCAAAAATATTCTTACGTAGCATGGCACTATATAGTCCCTGTGAAACGCCTCGGTGGTCTTGACCATCGGGGCGTTTCCATTGGGGGAATATGATAATTGCCAGCTTCAAGCAACAGTTAGACCTTCAGATCTTCTGTCCCTTGTGCCAGGTCATTCTGATAACGTTGCCTGACGGGCTCAATGATGTCCGCGATAAACGCATCCACCTGTTCGGGAGCGCGACCGATATATTTTCGGGCGTCCAGGGCGCTGGTTAAATCACAGCCGGCAAAAGCGGGGTCTTTTTGCAAGCGTTCAATCAGATCGTTTTTCCCGCCATGCACTTTCACTTCCGCACCGGCAGCCTGGCTATGCACGCGAATCTGTTCGTGCAAATCCTGGCGGTCACCACCCGCTTCCACACCCGCCATCAGAAATTCTTCAGTCGCCATGAAGGGGAGTTCTTCGTTCAAATGTTTCTCAATCACCTTAGGATAAACGACCATCCCGTCCACAATATTTCGATATAAAATCAAAGTCGCATCGATGGCCAGAAACGACTGAGGCAACGACAGACGCCGGTTGGCGCTATCATCCAGAGTCCGTTCCATCCACTGCGTCGCCGCGGTATCTTCCGCATTCGCGGTCAGGCTGATCGCAAACCGTGCTAAGGAGCACATCCGCTCGGACCGCATGGGATTCCGTTTGTAGGCCATCGCAGAAGAACCGATTTGATTTTTCTCGAACGGCTCTTCCAGCTCTTTTCGGTTCTGCAAGATCCGAATGTCATTTCCTGCTTTATGGGCCGACTGACCAATGCCACTCAGAGAACTAAGTACCTGCGCATCAACTTTGCGAGAATAAGTCTGCCCCGTGACCGCATATCGGTCTTTGAAGCCCATTTTTTCCGTGACCCGGCGATCCAGTTCATCAACTTTCGCATGATCACCTTTGAAGAGCTGCAGGAACGTCGCCTGGGTCCCCGTTGTTCCTTTCACGCCCCGAAAACGGAGCGTTTCAATCCGATACTCGATTTCTTCGAGATCCAGAATCAGATCATAGCACCAGAGCGTCGCTCGCTTTCCGACGGTCGTTGGTTGTGCTGGCTGCAAGTGTGTGAATCCCAGACAGGGTAAATCACGATATTCTTTTGCAAACTTCGCCAGATGATCGATCACCGATACAAGTCGCGTCCGAACGCGTTCCAGGCTTTCGCGGATCATAATCAGTTCGCTGTTATCCGTCACAAAACAGCTGGTGGCTCCCAGGTGGATGATTGCTTTGGCGTCAGGACAACGTTCACCATAAGTGTGCGCGTGTGCCATGACATCATGGCGGAGTTCCTTTTCATATTTGGCAGCCAGATCAAAATCAATATCATCAACGGCAGCTCTCAATGATTCAACCTGCTCAGCCGTGACAGGCAGGCCCATCTCGTGCTGTGATTCCGCCAGTGCGACCCAGAGCCGGCGCCAGGTCGAATGTTTTTTTTGAGCCGACCAGATCTGGCTCATCTCTTGTGATGCATAACGACTAATCAACGGATTTTCATAAGTAAGATGACTCAATTTCTTCTCTTTCTTCTGCACGGCGAACCTTGAAGCCCACCCTGGTTCCATTCGCTTATTTTTCACGAAGTATGAGATACAGTCAGGTTCCTACAACGGAACGACTTTCACATTCTCGGCGACATGAATTCCCATCGAGATCACTTGTCCGTTCCACTCAGAGACGACAATTCCTGCCTCGACATTCTTTTCTTGGACGGTTCCTTCAGAACCGATTTGTAAACCGGAGCGGGATAGAAAACGCAGGAATTCAGTTTCCTGATCGGTTACCTGGACAATTTTGACGTGTGTCCCCGGCTGGCAAGCTGCCAGAGTCGTCAGGTTCGGATAGGCCCGCCGCATCTGACCATCGATTGAGGGAATTGGATCTCCATGAGGATCGGTCTCAGGAAAACCAAGATACTCGTCAATATGATCGACAAGGAAATCACTTACCGCATGCTCCATATTTTCTGCTTCCGCATGAATCTGATCCCAGGTCAGTTTTAACGTCTGAAACAGAAACAGTTCAATTAACCGGTGTCGTCTCAATACCCGAATTGCCGATTGCTTGCCACTCTCGGTCAGACAGGCTCCTTCATAGGGACGGTATTCCACCAGCTTGGACTGCTTTAGAGTTTTAAGCATACTGGTCACCGTTCCCGGCGCCACATTCATGTATTTGGCTAGTTCGCCGGTACTAATCCATTCTGAGTCAGACTGCAGGCTGATTTGCAAAATCGCCTTCAAATAATTCTCGACGGTTAAACTCGTTACGTTCACAAATACATCCTGTTTCATCAAATGAGCAACTCTTACACAGCCTGAAATACGTCCTAGTTAACCATAGCGTGTTTCAGCACTTATGATACCAGGCCACCATGACCTGAATGACGCTACCATCAACCCGGATACAGGCTAAGAGATTACATGGATCACGCGAAACGTAACCATCGTTTAGAGACCTCCCATCACCGCTTGCAAGCTTTGTTTATCCTAGCAACATCACAAAATAGTTGGAATCAATACCCCATACGAAATTAATCTCATTTTAAGATAGCCTACACTTCCCTCCCCTACTTAAGGATGACGGCAACTCTCTGACATATAAACACTTACCACTGTTTATTTCAGGCCCATTGATTCCCGGCTTTTCCACGAAAACCGATACTTTGAGTAATGCTGATACTCGGATTGTGCCGATTTTAATGATTGTACGGTTTCCTCTCGCTCCTCTCCTTTTACTGTCTTATTGTCATAAGGAAGGCCGGATGTTCTGCTGGCGCTTGGTCAATTTCAGGTTATTGGTAATGTTCCTATTGGCAGGATCATTCAATGCTGCCGGTGCGCAAACAATCTATCGCGAGATTGGCCCCCCTCAGAATCAGCAACGTCAGACCTCCGTTGTTGGACTCCTGGGTGAATTCCACCATTGTGCCGCCTATGAAGTCTCTAATCAGGATCTTGATCTGAACAAGGTGATTTCACAATCAGGGGGTATGACTCCCCAGGCTTCGGGCATCATTCGCATCATCAGAGGCGGACGCATCAGCCAGGACTTGTTTTATTCTCCCAACACCGATTTCCCCCTGATGCACGGCGACGTTCTGATTGGATTGAAGTCGTCAGCGAATGTAATCGATGTCTCATCTGATCAAAACAGGACTGGAAGCCAGGGAATTCAACAACAGACATCACCTCAACTGACACAGATCGCGATACTCAATTTAATTGACCGTCCTGTGGTCTTTGGAGTGCCTCACGAGATTGCAGATCTGGCAGGCATCTTACGCTGTCTGAGACAACCCCTTGAGCTGTATCCGCAAATGGCACAAGCGATCAAAGTCATTCCTCCCAAACGAATTCACAACAACACAGATTTCAAAACAAAAAAACTGACGTCAAAACTAGCCTCCGGCACGGTGCTTGTTCTGGGACATTCCAGTGGCCTTGATCTCACAATGGTTCCTCGCTCCTTGCCCGGACCACGACGGTTACAGCCGTCACACCCTCTGATTTCGGATGTACCAAAAGTAATCAGCAGGCCGGCCGCGGTCTCAGCGGGAAGTTCTCCATTCCGACAAGCCAATTCTGTCACAGAAGAGGCACTACAAATCCAGCACGGCGTCAGTCACCCTGAAGACATTCCTCAACCTTTAGAAACAACGCCCTCGAAAAATAAAAATAGCGAACTGCAACTCAACGGGCCCGTTCTGCAGCAGACAGCCGCCAGCTTGACCCTGGTTCCCAAGCCGAATCTGTCCCAGGCTGAAAAAAACGCTGCCAATTCAGGTGATGAGTTAACCAAACCACAAAACGCAAATTCTTCAACAGTTCCCGATCTGAACCTGACTGTCGCGCCCGCGCCTCCAGTAGATTCGATTCAGGTTCTGAGTGATGATGATCTGCCGAAATTCGAGGATTTCGAAGAAACGGCCGAGTCTTCCTGGCCGCAATGGCTCTCGTACTTACTCATGGCTGTTTTTGCTGGCGGAATCTGGAAATATCTGCAGAAAAGAGCAAACCGGGCTCCCCGTCAATTGAAGCCTCACTCTGTGCCTACAGAAACAGCAGATTCAGAACCGGCAACGATTATTACCAACTGGGATTCCTTACCTCCTCTGCCGAAAAAATCGCTTCTGGAACAAATCCTGGAGAATGACATCCCCGTCATCGAAGAGACGCCACAAATTCCAACGCAGACATTCATTTATGGGCGACACCAGACCAGATCTGCCCGGATCGATCAAAAGGAAGAAACCCTCAAAGGTCCTCACTTCACAAAGCAAATCAAACCTGAGCCGGTGGATTCCGAAAAACAGGATATGACGAACTCAGTTTCTGAAGCTCCAGAAACGCGCAAGACGGAAAAAACATTGAAAGCACCTGCGTTTCGCTTTGACCGATCCCATCCCAAAACAACCCAACCAGCTGACGAAAAAGTGACTCCCGCAAAATCAGCTCACAGCTCTGCATCAAACCAGACGCAGTCAGCGGCTGCGGAAGCAAATCAAAACTCTGGAATCCTGGATCGGGTTCTGCAGGCAATGCAGGGAGTCATGCCGAAATGAGTAGTTCATTATACATAGGCTCAACCTGCCTGAGAGTTTTGCAAAACGACGCAAACCACAAATTAACGCGCCGCTCGATTGAGACAGCGTATACTGTGATGGAGGATACACTCGAGAACCGCCAGTTACTGCAGAAGATCGCAGTCCCGTTTCTCTTTTCTGAAGGCACATTGATCATTCCGGGAGAAAATGCAGGTCAAATCGCCCGCTTTTCACATTCGCCTCTCTATCCGCTTTTCACAAACGGGGAACTGGTTTTAAATGATCCAGTGAATCGGCAATTGCTCTCAACGCTGATTCAGTCAGTCCTTCCCAAAGCGCGGAGAACCGGCGAATATTGTTCGTTTATCACTCCGGGAACGGATCCTGCAGCACCACTCAGCAAACTGGTCTCACAGTTAATTGCTTTGCAAGGCTTCACTCCCTTTGCAACGACGATCACACAATCTGCCGGTTTAGCAGCGCTGCCAGCCAGCTTACACTATTCAGGGTATGTCGTTTACCTCGGGCATTCACATTCCGAAATCGGCCTGATTCACCAGTCTCGCGTCGTCGTGCGACATTCTGCCCCTTATGGCAGTGAGTGGCTTGACGAGCAATTGGCGTATGCATTCAAATTCTTCAAAACAGATTCAGCAGGGGAAACCGTTCCCGATTCTGAAAAAGCCAGAACCAAACGACTCAATCCTGAGATCAACCTCAGCCCTTACTTGTCGAATCATTCTCTACTGACAAACTGGTACGAATCGCTATTCGACAGTCTGTTAGACCAATTCGCATCCCAACTGGATTCCATGCAGAATTATATTGAAACACTGGAAATACTTCCGGTGGTCTACATGGGCGAACTGTCACACATTGACGGTTTTGATGAATTGCTCGCACAGAATCTCTCCAACCGAAAGATTCGATTCGATACCGGGCAGGTCACGCTGATTCAGGACGAACATTTCAGTATCACCCGTGGTGCCCTGGTAATGGCTGCGATGGAAGAAGAAACGCTCAGTCGGGCAGCCTAATTATGTTGAACCAGATCCTGTGTTAACTGATTCATGAAGTGTAAATAATCCACTTCCATTGTCCGGATATTGGTTTTGAAGGCATCTTTAAAATCCTGCTCTCGCGCATCCGCCGAGTATTCTTTAAGCGGATCGCGGGCGGAAATCTTTTTCAGATAACGGGCATAACGTGCCGGTTGTGTTTCTACCAGAAAAAACGTCAGCGCCCACGCCTCGGCATACGCGTCTAAAGTCGCAGAATGGAACTGTCGGTCGTCCCGAATAAATGCCTGTAGCGACTCTTTTCCACGACGTTTCTGTGCATAATGATGAAACCACAAAAGTCGCGTTCGATTGATTCGCGAGACGGACCTGGCACGTCCCCCGGTATGGGCACGCAACTCATCCGACTCAAACGTTGTTGCCAGACCTTCTACAACCCAGCGAGGATTCTCTCCAATTCGCGAATGTAAACCGGTATTGAAAGCAACCTGGTGTGTCGCCTCATGGATCATCGTATCTCGTAATGCTTCGGTCAGATTTTTACCAGTGCTTGAGACACGCGAAAATGCGAGTTCATTATGGGCTTGATCCTGATCAACTGAAGACGTCGCCGTACGTTGATCGAACAAAGCAGTTCGATTCGTATGCGGGTGATAGTATCCCAGCAGTCCATCTCCGGCACGCACGCCATCTTTTTTACAGTATGCGAAAAATTGATCACGGTCCGGAAATATAATGGTAACCATCAAAAATTCCGGAGCCTTAACCTGATAGCCTCGTAAGGAAAAATAATGCGAGAATGAATCGTACAGATCTTCAAAAACGCCCCCATAGGCTTTCGCCTTTCCGCGCGGCGCACAAATCAGATAATGCCTGGTCGAGATCACTTCAAATAACGGGCCGAACTCTTCCTGCAATTGTTGCTTCATTTTGCTGATCGGCAGGCGTTGAAATTCGGATGCGACTCGCCGATAAGCTGTCACTTTTTTCAGCGGCACTTCTGATAGTCTACCAGTCTGATCCATCATCCAGCTGATATCGTCGTTGTGCGCAATCGATTTGCCGACAAAAACCTCATTTCTGGTTTTCATCTCAATCAGGGAAGGATGCTTGGCTGTTGCCGATGTCTCCGTTATCAAACAGAGACCGGCTACGAGAACTCCGGCCAGAATAGTACGAAAACAGGATAACATTACATCAGTTTCTAATCAGGTTGCAGGTTCTGTTTCAGTTAATATTCTCTCTATCTATAGTGTAAGCCCCAATCCGGGGGCCGGTTCCAGAAATCAGTATCGATCACAAATCAGTGATTTAAGCGGCAGGAATCAAAGGGAACGTAGCGGTTATAAGCATCACAACAATTGTATTCCTGGATTCTCCCGGTGTTTCCCGCGCTCAAACCGGTTACAATAAATGGTAGCCGAGATCATGGCTGGAAGCTGCCATCGTATCATTTAATCAAGATTGAGAATTACCGTGTTACGTATCTGGTTACTGACAGGAGTTGCTGTACTCTGCCTGCTCTGTACATTCAAAAAAGTGAGTGCTAATTCCACTCTGCTCGAACAAAAAGAGTCCGAACAGGAACAGCTGAAACAGCAGATCGCGCAACTTATTGAAAAACTGGATTCCAACCAGCGGCTCGTTCGACAACAGGCAGAGATCCAGTTAGCCGCATTGGGAAAACCGGTATTATCGCTACTTCCTCCACCGGAACTCGTTCCCAGCATTTCTGCCCGGGAAGCTCTGAAACGGATTCGTCTGAAAATTGAGCAACAGGCCGCGAGAGATTCGCTCAAAGCGTCTACGATTACCCTGACAGGCAAACACACTCTCAAGCAAATTCTGAATGCCATTTCTGAACAGACCGGCAATCAACTTGATTCCAGCCAGTTATCCGACGAAGTTTTAAACAAGAAAATACAGATCCATTTTAAAAAGACATCCTTCTGGCAGGCGATTGACGACTTAACTCGAACTTTGCCGCTAGCATATCAAATCAATGGAAGTAACGGGCATCTGCAACTTCAGAAGATTACTCAGAAACGCCCAATCCAGTCAAAACTCGAAAGCCAGATCTACTATGACGGGCCATTTCGAATTGAGGTCGTAACGATAGAAAAACGCGCGCTTCTGGGAACTACAGATAGTGAGTTACTGCGAGTCACGTTTCAAATTCAGGTGGAACCCCGTTTAAGGCCACTCTTCCTGAGTTATTCTTCCCGCGAAATCCAGGCTAAATCAGATCAAAGCCTGACCCTGCCTCCGTTTAATCCCGATGCGAAATATGAACTTCCACTGGGGGAAGGAGGCAAGAATTTGAAATTCACCATGCAATGGATTATGGATAGCAGGCAGCGCCCTGAATTCGTCCAGATTCAGGGAGACCTGAAAATGGAATTGGCCGCTGAGACTCTACCCATTACCTTTGATGATCTCTCACGCACGCAAGGTGCGATCAGGCGGCGCGGCAATGTATCTGTTGAGTTAGTGGAAGCAGAGTCCGTCAAACTTGCTTCCGTACAAAATATGAATGTTCGAATTGCTTTGAGCTATGACTACGGCGGCCCTGCATTCGAATCGCACCGCACCTGGATCTATCATAACCGGGCCTATCTCCAGACACCGCAAGGCAAGCAATACTGGTTGAACGGCTCATCACAAACAACGCTTGAGAGTGCCGGAAAGATTGGCGTCCTCTACCGGTTCACCGACCTGCCTCGAACACAGACGGACTTTCAATTTACCTATCTGGCTCCGACGCTGATTACTTCTGCCCCCATGCAGTTTCGGTTTGAAAAACTGAAACTACCTGCGAAAAGTCAGTGAGGCCGTTTATTTTTACCCGGCTAGTAATTTTGCTTCCTGCTGAACGCGCTCGACCATCCCGAACAATCCATTCTTTCTCTGCGAACTGAGATACTTATCCAGCTGTAATTGAGAAAAATATTGTTTGACATCAATCGTCAGAACTTCTTCCGGAGTTTTATTATTATAAATGGCAAGCAGTACCGCGATTAATCCCTTTACAATTAAGGCATCGCTGTCCGCATGGATCTCCAGAACCCTCTGATCGTCAACCTGCTTCAATTCGGTTGTCAGCCAGACCATACTCTGACAACCGTGCACACGGTTTACTTCTGTCTTGTCAGACTCGGGCATCGGCGGTAATTCAAATCCCAGATCGATCAGAAAGTCACAACGTTCTTCCCAATCGTTCAGAAACTCAAACTCCTCTATCAGCTCTTCAATGCTCATCATGTTCTCGGTCGTATTTTGTGTTGTTGAATTCTGATCCAGTGTCATTAGAGAATTTCCAGGGGTGGTCTTATTGGATTTTCGATTAGAGTGCGGGCAATTTCAATCGCCGTATTCTCTGCCACTTTGAGTAAACAGGCCTGCGATTCCGAATCCGCTTCCACCAACTGAGAGATATTTCCCACATCCGATTTTTCGCGAATTTCTGCATTCATTGGGATCTCACCCAGAAACGGAATCTGTAATTCCTCACCTTTCGTCTGTGCGCCGCCTCGACCAAAAATATCGCCCGACATATTTTCCACAATTCCCAGGACGGGAATTTTCACCTGGCGAAACATCTGCACTGCTTTCACGGCATCCAGTAACGCCACCTGTTGAGGAGAACAGACGACAACAGCTCCGGCCAGATCAAGCAGCTGTGACAATGTTAATGAAACATCGCCTGTTCCCGGGGGCATGTCGATCACCAGATAATCGAGCTCTCCCCACTCTGTATCCTGAAGAAACTGAGAAATCGCCTTATGCAACATCGGCCCTCGCCAGATGACGGCTTGCTCAGGTTCAACAAAAAATGCCATCGACATTACTTTTAAGCCATCCGCTTCCACTGGAATGATGCGTGTGAGCGTCTGACCATCCTTACCTTGAAACTCCTGAGCAACCGGTTTTTCACTGGTTCCCACCAGATGCGGAATACTCGGCCCATAGACGTCTGCATCCACCAGACCCACGCGTGCTCCATATTTTTTGAGGGCAAAAGCCAGACTCGCAGCAACGGTACTTTTTCCAACACCGCCTTTTCCTGCACCGACGGCAATCACATTTTTCACATTCAATCCCAGCCGACCGCCGGAGTTCTTGCCTTTGATATTGATGGAGTATTCAATCTTCAGACCTTCGCAATCAGGAAACGCAGTCCGTACGGCATTCTCAATCAATTCAGATAATTCGGATTGCAGAGGATACGAAGGAACGGGCAATTCAATTTGAATCGAAACCCCTCCGTCCTCTCCAACATTCGCTCCTTTCAAAAAACCAGATGCCGACAACGGCTTTTGGAAGACAGGGTCAATGAGTTCTTTGAGACAGCTCTGTAAACTTGCTTCGTTGATTTCAGAATTTGCCATCAGCCTTTAATACTCTCCAATAACTACTAAACTAATTCGTATCTCAAGTAATTTCGTAACGTGGTCGCGAATCGGGGCAGGAACTTGAACGTTCCCTCTTCATCATCTCAGCCAGTCGCTTTCGTTTGACTGTGAATCGCACTTTTCTCTTTTTCAGTAAAGCCCCAATACCAGCGGCAGATTTTTGCAATCCGCTCAGGCTCTAAACTGCCTGCCTGAATATGAAAGACACCCAATTCTCGTAAAGCCCACTCCAGATTCAATAAAGGCTCTGCCGAGAAAATCATCACGGGAAAAGAAACGTTTGCTCCCAGACACCTTTGTAAGAACTGCAAACAAACTGGCTTGCCGATTCCCAGATCAATGATCACAACCAGTTCTTCAGCAGTTTCGCAAAGTGCGTTCTGAAACAGGATGCTCTCGGTAGAAAAACCGCGAATCTGCCGGTCCGCTTCCTCTTCAAACTGCCATTGAAGCTCAGAGACAATATGTGTCCGCTCTTCCAGAACAAACACCTTTCTCATAAAACCCCAATCCCGTTAAACATACGACCATGTCACCTGGCCTGAGCCAACAACCATTTGTTTCAACCTATCTCAATCGTATACATGCCCGCCTTGAATACAACTCACATAGGGGCCTGAAACGACTCCTCAAAGTTTTTTTTCGATTCTCTGTCTTGAATAGAGAATACAGAATTCTAAACAAAACGGAGTATACATAAAATCACCAATACTACTGCTTGACCAGGACATGAGGAGATTGCCTTAACCCCAACTCGAAGCAGAAGACGTCATAATCGATACAAGTGACGTTTCAGGACCCACTTTGGGGCAAGAGTCTACAAATTTACGTTTCTTCAAGGACTTTCTGGCGAATCTGGCCGAAAAAAATAATCAGGTTTACCTTTTTAATTACGTGAGGCTATGGACTCCCAGGTTGATCAGAAAACCTCATCTGATTGAATCCTGATTGAGTACCTCACGACCGTCCACGAAGCGAATCCTTGGAGATTGCCTAAATGAAATTGTTAAGTTACGTTGCCGCTTTAGCGGTTGTTTGTTGTGCTGGCGCATCTGTTGAAGCTGCTAGCTTCCTTGGAAAAGGTTGCTGTGCTCCTAAACCAACTTGCTGTGCCCCAGCTCCTAAAACTTGCTGTGCACCTGCTCCTAAGTGCTGTGCTCCAGCACCAAAGACTTGCTGTGCTCCTGCTCCGAAGACTTGTTGTGCACCAGCTCCCAAAACTTGCTGTGCTCCAGCTCCTAAGTCTTGCTGCAATACCTGTGACTCATGCTGCGGTCACCGCAAACTGTTCAAAGGATCTTTCCTGAGAGGTTGCAAAGACCGTTGTGGTAAGTTGTTCAATCGTTGCAAAGACCGTTGCTGCAAAGTAAAAGTTCGTTGCTGCAAAGTGAAGAAGTCTTGCTGTGCTCCTGCACCACGGACTTGCTGTGCACCAGCTCCAAAACCAACTTGCTGTGCACCAGCTCCTAAATCTTGCTGCAACTAATCAGATTTGAGGAATTCTGCAGTCCCGGCACTAAGGGATTGGCCTATCAGGTCCGAAGGGCAGCTTCAATAATCGTGAACGTCAAGTCCGAGGGAACTTGTTCCCTCGGGCAGACTTCACAAGAAGGAAGCTACTAGAAATCCTTCAAATGTGAGAGCTTGATTTTAGCAAGTATGAAATAATAAAAATGATGTCTCTCTTTTAAGAGAAACATCATTTTTTTATGCGCAGACAGATCGCTCACTCTCCTTTCAATCACATCCTTTTAATTTCACCACAAACCTCTTAGACTCAAAGCTGACAAAACATTCCGTTGATTACCCCTGATTCAGCTCAGCTGCCAAGAGCAATTTCATGAAAATAGAAGACTTACTCAAACGATTCCAATGGGAACAGATCCCCAATTCCACCGGGCGTTTTACACTCAGTCCCTCCGAAAAATCTTTGTCGGTCGAAGCGCTCATCGAATCAGAGGAAATCGAGATTAAACAATATCCATCAGCGAATCCAGAGGAAGTGATTCACGTGGTGAAACTTGAAGATGGAGGTTTGATCTCCTACCAGCGAAAAGATAATAAATACATCCATACATTGAACTCAGAAAGCATGTTCAAAAGAAAACAGTGGGAACTTGGCATCATTTCTTTCAGCCCGCGGCAAATGCCAGAGGAACATCAGGACTAAACGCGAACCGTTCCCCTGTTCAGCCTCAGATTTCAAATCTGGAATCTGATTCAATCCAAATTGATCTTTTTCAAAAGCGCGACCGCATTTTTGGAAAATTATGATGGTTTTCAAACCAAACTTGGCTAGGATAGTTTTGGGCAACCTCAATCAATATCCATTCTCATTTCGTTTTAAAGTTCTTTTACGACAACTTAGCGATGAGGAGTGTGGTGTGCCTAAGGCAATTTGGAACGAAGTGATACTTGTTGAGTCTGATGAGAGTATCACGATTGATGGAGACGTCTATTTCCCTCTGGAATCAGTCAACAATCTTTTTCTGAAAAGAAGTTCATCTACTTCGATCTGCCCCCGCAAAGGAAAAGCGCTGTTCTTCGATGTTGTCGTTGACGGAAAAATGAATCGCGATGCTGCATGGTATTACCCCGAACCGGATCAAGAATATCCACAGCTGACAAATCGGATTGCGTTCTGGAAAGGCGTTGAAATACGCCAGTAACCTCGAAGACAGTCACCTCAGACGGCCACTATTGACCGTACCAGCTGATCAGTTTTTTGATATCTTGTGAACGAGACAGATTCCTCACGCGGCTGCGAAAATGAGGCATCCCGAATGCAGGTGAATAGCCGTGATGATGATCGGCAATGCTCATCGCCTCATTTACATCCTCTGGGATTAATGTCGATCGTCCCTCTCCCGCTGCTATCCAGCGGGCAATCCACATGATCGCTGGGAACATCAGTGCCAAATGATAAAAACCTTCCACAAAGGGGATCTCATAATAGGCGGCTCCGAAAAAATGCAGTCCCTGAATTTTCACCCGGTAATATCGCGCAAATAACTTTTCACACTCCGGTGGAAGTTCACCAAAGGAGGCTTCCAGGAGTGAAAATGGTACCGATTTAAATCGGTCCTGCAAGGGGGGGATCCCACCAGAAGCAAACGTAAATTTCAGTGCCGACATCAGTAGCGAAAAACGCCTGGTCAAGCCGCGGGATGAGTCTGCAAATGTATCTTTCCGCGCGTACTGCGCTGCCAGTAGGCGAAACTGAATTCCCCCGAGACGACTGGGGGCAATTCGATCCAATTTCCGATCTCCCGGAATTTCCTGTGCCGTCGCCTGGCTGATTAACTCGAGAAACTCATCCAGGCGTTCCCCACGAATTGTTTCAAACCGTGATTGCTCGATTAATTCGACCCAGGAAATCGCCCGCAAGAGATTGATCAGAAATCGGGTATCCTTCATTTCAAAAAACTGATTCAGTGTCCCGACCACCTTCAATGTATCAGGCCAGCCTAGTGTCTCTTTCGATGTCAGACCGGGAGCCGCAGGTGCCTTGTAGCGTTTGGGAAGAACCTGATCGACAATTTTCTTGATCTCGTCGGTCTGCTGATCAACCCGCTTCCCCAGATTAGAAACCACCGACGGACAACTGAATCGTAAACTGACCGCGATCTGATTACCCGCCGGATGAAAGGCATAAGGATAGACCTGGCACGCCAGTGGTTTTGCCGGCTCGCCAAACTTGGCATGTATCCGACAGAGTCCCTGTTCATTCAGAAAGATACAGGAACCATCAGACTGGTGCGCTAACCGGTAACGTTTGCTGGTCGGCGACAAGCCCGTCTTTATGATCACAGGCTGCCCCTCTGGGATCGATTTGTCCTCGTCCCAACGCTGCTTCTCAATCCGCTCTTTTTCCTCAGCAGTGATTTCGATCTCATGCTGTTTACAGCAACCGGCACAGTTATGACAGTTCCAGTTTTGAATGACAGGTAGAATCAACGGGGGTGAAGACATGAGAGATCTTTGATGGAAACACTTTTATTCGAAAAAACACGGCCATTTATTGTAAAGATTACAAAAACGAAACGCAAAGTATCATCCCTGCAGGAATTTCTTGCCAAGTTTTTCCGTCCAACAGACAGAATCCCGAATTCGGTATAGACACATTTTCAAGATTCCCTAAAATCCCGCTCGCTTACTGGAAAGAAGTTTGTTTTTGTAACCGTCTCCCCGCAGAGACCTGTCACATCAATCCCCGCTGTATGTGATGCAAAAACTCCCGAATTCTTCGCTCCAGCAGGCAAACCCGTCCATAGATTTTTCCCTTTCTGTAGATCACCAGTCTCTTCCGGGAAATCACTTGGAACTTTAAGGACCCAATCATGTCGACACGATTTCTATTTAATATCTGCTGGTGCGCACTAATAAGCTGCGCTGCTTCCGGATGCTATTCCCACCATCAGTATCCCTATGGGGGAACTTATCCCGGGCCTTACGGCACACCCGGTCCTTACGAAATGGCACCAGGCAGCATTCCTCCCGGCAGCTATCCGGTTCAACCCGATCTGGGACAACCCGTTCCGCCGCCTCAGGGATCACTCCCTCCAACCGGCTCTCAGGCATACAGCGATCAGTTTCCCAGTAATACAACAAACAATACCAACTATGACGGCGTCGATTCCCAATGGAAACAACCCGTCAATAGCTCCCCTGGTCCCAGTAGCGCACCCTTTGAATCCAATCCAACGGCATCAGGCAGGAATGCGACGCCCAGCAGTGGCTTGAATCAGAACTCCACAGGCAGCCAGGCCGTTCCCAGCTATCAGGATCCCAACAAAATTAATTCCAATCCGCAATCGTTCGGCAATGAGTTTCCACAAAACACCACACCCCCATCCAGCAATACCAGCAATTCCTTCCCTGGAAATGCCAACGATGAATTCGAAAGTAATCAAACACCACAACCCCTGGGTGGCAACTCCACACAAATGAATGATCAGTTCGAGCCCAGCAGCAACGATCAGTTCCAAAGTAACCCACCGGATCAGTTCCAGCAGCCCAAAGATGAATTCCAGCAAAATGACAACGAAGGCTTCAGTGTTCCTAAAGTGGAACAGCAAAGCTTCGAAAGTGACAGCGATACATTTGGCCCTAATAACAGCAAGATGGCAGCTCCAGCCGACAACGATGTCTTTGGGGCCAATCCCCAAAAATTCGAAGCCAATCCAATGCCTAAAGACTCATTTGACGCCAATCCCAGCGACCCTTTCAACGTGAACCCCAATGACAGCAGTCAGGAATTCCAGCCTCCCGTGAATAGTTTCCCGGGAAATGATGACACCTTTGGCCCCAATAGCAGCTCGATGATGAACTCGGCTCCTGGCAAAGTCAGCCATGCCGGTCATCAATCCCGCGCCTCAGGACCACAACTTGTCCAGTCAGATCCGTTCATGAAGCCTGCGAAATTTCAATCCGCTTCATTTGAAGTTCCCTCTGACTCCGGTCAGCGAACTTCCGCCGGTAAATCACCTTCTCCTTTCAATTATGACAAACAGAACTACCGCTGGCTGAGAGGCATCGTAGAATTCGATGAACAGGAAAAACGCTGGAACATTACTTACAACGCCATTCCCGATAAATCAGACAGATTCGGCGGCAACATCGTGCTTATCGATCAGGGACAACTGAACCGTTTCACAAACGGAGACGTCGTTCTCATCGACGGACACATTGATGGTTCACAACAGGACAAAATGGGGAAACCCTGCTACCGTATTGCCAAAGCACAAAAACTGGTTCCTAAAAAATGATGCCGAATCTTCAGTCGTGCATGTTGCCGCATTCCAACATGCCTGAAGCATCTTGAAATTTTCATGACTTGGAAATACAAACATTTCAGCCCTGATTTCAGGGCTTTTTTTACGCCTTGACTCCTCACTCCCTCTGCCTAACATGCGGAGATAACGTCGCGCGCACGAGAGAAACAACATTTTCACTTGCTCCTTTTCGCACCTGTTGAAATTAACCCTACGAAAACCAAGTGACTTTTGATGTTTTTCCAGCCTGCGGACCACTTCGCATCCCCAAACTCTCAATTTTCGTGACGCATCGAAGACGCTTCGTGAAACTTCAGAGCAGGTATGTACCCCTTCACAGCGACTTCGTGAACACTTCATGTCACAAATTTTGCGGTCCCTCTTGACCCCCTCATGCACTTCCCCAACATAGGTCTCTGTCAGGATGATCGAACAAATCAAAGTTAAACAAAGGATGCACATGATAAACTCCCACTCCCAAAACATTTCTTATGACCGCCACCGTTTTGATGACAACACTGTCACTCACTCAAATCGGCACGTTCCCCTCACACAGGAGATGCTCCGATAAACCTGGATACAGACTAATGGATACAACCCGGGGCCCCTAGCTGAAGATAGACCAGCGGCAGTCTTGATTTGAGCAGGTAACGAACATGCAGCCTGCTGTCAGTGTCTATTAAAGATATACACCATGCCGATACTCAGAAATCAGCAGTTGTAAGGCCAAAAACGGCTTTTTCATGTAACCCTTTTCATGAGCGGGTTTCGTGTTAGAATCCCTTATGAAGAACTGGTTTATAGCAAACACGCGTCCCCTGATTCCAACCCGGTCCATCTTCAGTGAAACTTGAGCCCCAGGGATCTGGTAACACAAAAGGAACTCCAACGCGGACTCAAATCTGAAATAGACAAACATGACCGCCGATATTGCATCAATTCGACACGATTTTCCCATTCTGAACACGAAGCTTCCCAACGGGCAGCCCCTCGTTTATCTGGATAGCGGCGCGACCGCGCAGCATCCCAAATCGGTCATCAATAAAATTTCGGAAATCTACGAACACTATTACTCCAACGTGCATCGTGGAGTGCATCAACTGGGTGACCGCGTGACTTCAGAAATGGAAGCTGCCCGGGCACGCATCCAGGCCTTTATCGGCGCCAGCGCAACGGAAGAAATCATTTTCACATCCGGCACCACCATGTCCATCAATCTGATTGCACAGACCTGGGGCCGTCACTTCCTCAAAGGGGGCGACGAAATCATCCTGAATGAAATGGAACATCATGCCAATTTCGTTCCCTGGCAGGCCATCGCCAAAGAACGTGGCGCAGTTCTCAAATTCATTCAACTCACCCCTGACGGACGTCTGGATCAGGAACACTATCAATGCCTGCTCTCACCCAAAACAAAACTCGTCGCTGTCACCGGCATGTCGAACGTGCTGGGGACAATCAATCCAATCGAAGAAATGGCCGCGCGGGCACATGAAGTCGGCGCCCTGATTTTTGTCGATGGAGCGCAGAGTGTGCCGCATCTGCCGGTCAACGTGGTTGAAAGTGAAATTGACTTCCTGGCGTTTTCCGGGCACAAAATATTCGGCCCGTCCGGTATCGGCGTCTTATACGGCCGCAAGTCACTCCTGGAACAGACTCCCCCCTTTCTGTTTGGTGGGAATATGATTTCAGAAGTGCATTGCGAGGATTCGCACTGGGCCCAGCTTCCCGCGAAATTCGAAGCCGGCACCCCCGCCATTACCGAAGCCATCGCCCTGGGCACCGCAATTGATTATGTTTCAGAGCTCGGCTTCGATGCGATTCAACAGCAGGAACATGTTCTCAGTCAATATGCCCTGCAGCGACTGCAGGAAGTTCCTGGTTTACAGATTTATGGTCCGCTTGAGCTCGAAGACCGAGGTGCGATTTTCAGTTTTAATATCGATGGTGCCCACCCCGAAGATCTGGCTACACTGCTCGATCGAAAAGGCATCGCCGTCAGGCACGGGCATCATTGCACCATGCCGTTACACCAGCATTTGAATATCGCCGCCAGTATCCGCGCCAGTCTGACCTTCTATAATACCACCGACGAAATCGATGCACTCATCGACGCCATCGAATTCGCCAGAAAACGACTCCGCCTCGCCTGAGTTACTAAACAGGTATTCGATCCACTCGAATACCCTCCATCGTTACATGACTTCCGGGTGACACCGTCTGATTGGCTGATGGTGCCGGTCCAGTATCAAAGAAACACTTCCCACTCTTGTTGCTGTATGGTTTCGTACTTTTCGTGGTAGTGATTTTTCTCACCGCGCATAAAAGCAGCCGACGTTTTTGCGTCGGCTGCTTCTTTGTTTCAAGTTCGCACGTGAAACTTCAGACCAGTTTCACATTTTCTGCGCGTGGTCCCTTTTCTCCGCGTCCTTCTGTGAAGGAAACGCGTTGCCCTTCGTAGAGCTCTTCAAATGACACGCCTTCCAGGTTTGACGAATGGAAGAACAGGTCTTTGCCACTTTCTGTGTCAATAAACCCAAATCCCTTTTGTGTCACTTTTTTGATTGTACCTTCAGCCATCTTCTGTTCCGATTCCTAAAAAATAAAAAATGCAGCGTCTCCCGAAACAACTGGTTCAGGCCGCTCAGCTGCAAGAGTTAATCTTAACGGCCCCGAACAATAAAACAAGCAAACTGAACAAGAATCGCCTGTTTTCAAACCATTTCCTTCTCCCTGATCGCCACGAATTCCCTGTTTTTCCTGAGCCAATTCCACTTTGGAAAACTTTTCCCGATTTGCCGCTTTATTCCGGTATTGCCAACTCTCGGCACGATTTCCACAATTGTCCCCGAACGATCCAGTCTACCCCAATCCTCAATCTCTATTTCATGATTCCACTAAATAAAACGTAGAGAAAGTGACTCAGCACAGAAACAGGCAACCACCCACCAGTTGATTCATACTTTCAACAACGTGGTTTGATCGTATTATGACTCTGAAACAACTTAAAAACCCCTAAAATACCGGTAACATCGCAATGAACTACTTGACAACTGTATCCAGGCACCGCACTATTGGAAAGAGCGACGCCTTTTCTCTTAATCCTATCCAGAAAGCGAGTACTCATGATGGTTCCTCGCCCTCTTCCTAATTTTCGAGTCACGACCACGTTCCTCGCCCTCTTACTGGCATGGCATGCGCCAACTGCGGAAGCACAAAAACGCTCCACCCGCTTCAATGCCAAACCTTCAAATACCGTCGAAGCCGCCGCGATGGAATTTGCCCTTTCGGCTGAGGAAATCGACCAGCTCATTGGTAAAACAGCAGACGTCCTCACATCCAACGGCAAGCAGGAACAGAATGTCGAAATCACGCGTTTCTTCACAGGCCGGGATAAGAGCCAGATTAAATCGATGGAAGTCAAAGCCGAAAATGCCCGTCGTGGCAAACGGCTGTTCGCGACCCGTCTCGTCGAAATGACAGTCGATGACAAATCCTATCGGTTTCAGTATCTCCCCTCGCTCAAAGCAGCCACCATTGAAGACCAATCTAAAAAGAACGCTGCGATAAAAGATAAACTTCGTTCTTCTAACGAGCAGTTCTGGGAAGAGATCCCCGAAGAAGAGCAGTTAAAGCACGTCGAGGAATACAAGGAATTTCTGACCAAAGTCGGCGAACATTTCACTACGCTCAATATGAAGTTTTATGAAACAAAATATTTCCTGTTTTACACCGACATGCCCGCCAAACAGGTTGCCCCTTATCTGATTCAACTCGATAAGATGAATGAACTACTCGGTCAGTCGTTCGGTTTCAAGCCCGGCCATAACATCTGGCGCGGCAAAGCCGTCATCGTGGCGTTTATGGGAAAACCTGCGTTTCTCGAATTCGAACAGCAGTTTTATAATCGTACTGAAACGGGTAACGCCATCGGTCTCTGTCATTCGCATGGCAACGGCAAAGTGGTCGTTTCCTGTTACCGCGGCAACGATCCTAATTTCTTCGGTGCTGTCCTGGTGCACGAGACCGCCCACGGCTACATCCACCGCTACAAAAGTACGGTCCCCATTCCGACCTGGATCAATGAAGGCATCGCTGACTGGATCGCCATGATCATCGTTCCTTCTTCCAAAGAAGTTCGTTTCCGCCAAACCGAAGCCGCCGCCCGCCTGCGCCAGATGAAAACCTTTGGCGGTCAGTTCTTCAATTCCGATCGACTCGATGGCTGGCAGTACGGCTCTGCCAGCGCGATCATTCAGCTCATGCTCAAAGCCAGCCCGGAACAGTTCAAACTCTTCTTCAACGGCATCAAAGAAGGACTCACCTGGCAAGACAGCCTGCAACGCGCCTACGGCTTAACCGTCGAACAACTCAGCCAGGCCTACGGCCAATCCATCGGCATCCCGCTGCTGACACCTTGATATTGGTTCTATCCGTGGTGTGACGATGAAAAACAGCCCCTGTGTGCCGTTCGTGGTAGAAAAAACAATAATTCCCGGAATCGGCTATGGCACGGTTTCTGAGAATTTATTTCGAGATCTTGCCAGATGGCGAATATTGACATTGCGAGGGGTTAAGCTGGGTGGGTACCATTTGTTTATATGGTGTCGTTTGTTTTATAACCATTCACAATCGACTGTATTACTCTCTTTCTTCCAGCGATCTCTTGCCTCCATAGTATAGAATGACTACGGCAAAAATAAAATCTGCTTTACATTTTAACCGGTGGATTGAATCGCTTGCTCAGGGTGAGATTAAGAAAGTGTATTATGCGACCTAAGAGTTCTTACTGGTTTTTTTTGGTCGCGATCCTCTCAGCACAGCAGGCGCGTGCGGATGATTCGCAAGACAAGACGCTGTCACTTCGAGATGTTCAGAAACAGGCGATCCTGTTAAAACGTCGGGGACATCGACAACCCCAACAATCGCTTCAGGACAAGGTCGCCCCGCTTAAGAACGCCCTTGCACTTGCGAATCTGTCAGGTACCCCGCTGAATCGTCTCTATACCAATGCCTCGGACAGTCTGGCTATGGTCTGTGCAGACCTCGACCTGCCGGTCACCGAACGATTCAAGAAACCAACTGAAATCAGGCAGGAATCCAATTCGTATCGAGTTCGAATTGCTTATTTAATTCCAGCCGACCGATCCCCGAATGCAGCGGCAGCACATCGCGCTGCAGAACTCTTGCTGTGGTATCAACGTTGGTTTGCCGACCAGATGGCCCATAACGGTCACGGTGAGATGACGTTTTCCTATGAGACTGAAACGGATTCATCCTGGCCCCGGGTGCATAACATCCGTCTGCCACGTCCCAGTGCTTATTACCGGACGAATCAGCCAGGTCAGGGTGACAAAGTTTATAGTCGCGTTGTGACCGATTCGAAAGACGTCGGGATTCCTGTAGAAGAAAGTGGCCAGGTCTGGCTTTTGATGATCGATATGCAGGAAATCCTTTCGAGTGGGAATGTTGTTGGCGTTCATCGTCAGGGGGGCGGGAAGACTTTTCATACAGGTGCGATGGTTTGCGATACGGGCACATTGGGAGAGTTATCCTTAACTGCCTTGACGAATGAAAAACCGTATCACGGGATGATTGTGCCAAGTCTCGGTCGTTTTCCCCTGAAGCGGGGGGTGAGCTTTCCGCCAAGTCGCGGAACCACCGTCGGGACCGTAGTCTCTTCAAATCTGGGCAGTTGGCTGCATGAACTGGGGCACTGTTTTCTGTTAACGCACGACTTCAGAAACGATGACAATGCTGCGGGGAATTTAATGGGGAACGGGCTTCGAGGTTTTCGAGCTTGGTTGTATCCCGAGAAATTTTCGAATGAGTATACACACCTGAGCGCAAATGCGTCTGATCTATTGCGACTCAATCGATTCTTCCGCTCGGGGGAAGAATTCAATGATACAAAAGCACCCTCGATTGAGCAGGCGAATGTTTCAACGGAACCGGTCGAAGGTCTTTTGGTATGCTCCGTATCGATTCGCGACGACGATGAACTCGCCTACGTGATGCTGATGAATAATGGCTGTGTTGTCGCCTCGCAGGAAGTTTCCGGAACGGCCGCGCAAGTGAACCTTCCTTTCTGGAGATATGAAATTGGTGATAACCGCTGGCAGTTACGGGTATTTGATCGTAGTGGGAATGTTAGAATTCTCCCCGGTACTGCCGTGGTGTCTGCCGCCTCAAAACGAGCCGCTCACCCTTATGTTACCTGTCCGAAGATGCGACTCAAGGTAGGCGAGCCTCTCTCCGTATCTGCGGAGAAAACGAAAGATCCCGATGGAGTTTCATCGTCACTCCAGTATGCCTGGGACTTCGAAGGAGATGGAAAGTTAGATACTGAATTTTCCCCTAGTCCCAAGGCCCGTGTGACTTATCCCGTCGCAGGAGTAAAGCGTCTCCAGTGCCACGTGAGGAATCGCACTGGAACGACGGCTGTCTCGAGCGCGATCCGAATTAAAGTCGAGTAATCGTTCCTGGTAGAGATGTACTCACTATATGAGTCTGTAGTTAACATAGCCACCTGAGCGGATCGACGACAGCCGCCGTATCAAAAAACAGACAAAACAACAAACACATCAACCAAGAAATACCAAGTGCAACAACCCATCATCGGCTATCACAAAGACGAACAAGGCCACTGGGTCGCACAACTCCACTGCGGACACAACCAGCACGTCCGCCACGATCCTCCCTTAATTACTCGCGAGTGGGTCACCACGCAATCCGGCCGCGACGCCATGCTGGGCCACAAACTCGAATGCAAAAAATGTGACGAACACGCGCCGCTCGATGAACGTCCCTGATTGAAAGCGGCTGCCAAATTTTTTTCGTGCTTTTCGCGTCTTTCGTGGTAGTAAAAAACAAAACGATCAAGATTCGACTTCCATTCCCGGTCAGGTTATCATGTCTTTACAGAATCCCACTGCAAGTTGTATTGTTTTCACGAGATCGTCATGCCCAGTAATCCCAACCACTTCAAAACACTTTGGTTTCTCTGTTTGGTACTCTTTTGCTCTGTTCTCCCCGCACAGGCAGCAGACAAACAGCCGGACTTTCGCGAACTCAAACGTTTTCCGGCAAAGGAAGCTCATCAGGCGGTGGCCGTGGATGAAAGTTCGTTTTATGCGATTTCCAGTCGAGGCATCGCCCGCTATCAAAAATTGGACGGGACTCAACTCAAAACATGGACTGGGCCGAAAGACTCGCACATTCGGCATCTGAATAGCGGCGTTGTTATCGACGGTAAACTGTATTGTGCGCATTCGAACTGGCCTGCTTCACCGCTGAAGAATACGGTGGAAATCTTCGACGCCAAGACGTTGAAACATTTAGAGACGCTGAAATTTCCCGATACCGAGGGCGCGATTAACTGGATCGATCGGTGGCAGGATAAATGGTGGATCGCGTTTGCTTTTTACGGCAAGTTGGACAACGTCCGTAAGACCCGCGTTGTACGTTACAACGATCACTGGCAGTCGGAGGCCACATATACATTTCCCGATTCCGTTCTGAAACGTTTTCTTCCCAACAGCAATTCCGGCGGCGCCTGGAGTTCCGATGGGAAACTCTACACCACGGGCCACGATCATGGCGAACTTTATGTGCTGGAACTGCCGAAATCAGGAACAACACTGAAGCACATCACCACCCTGCCCGCCCCGATCACCGGCCAGGGCATTGCCTGGGACCAAAGCAACTCCGGCACACTCTACGGCATCAGCCGCCGCCAAAAACAAGTCATCAAAATGCAATGTCCGACTGGACCGAAGCCAGAGTAAACTAACCAACGATGAGCAGATCGGCACTAACCGCCGGTGGTGATCGGCGATCGTTTTATAAAACCGGTGGCTTACGCCATTCCACACAGAAAATTAGCGACTCCTACTGTTGAGGCGTGTGAGCAACCCATTGGCCCAGTCGTGATTCGGTAGGAATATGCTCAATAAAACCATCATCACCGTATTTGAGGATATCTTCCTCTCCCTGTGAAATCAGTAGGGCATTTCCTAGCCGCGTCCATTTATGCTCTCCTGTTTCTTTAATGCTTAAGAACAGATCGACTTCATCTAATTCCAACAATTTCGGATTTTGAGGAATGATCATAAAGACGCAGTCTCCCTTGTCCTGGCTGAGATCCGGGTGAAACAGAGTAAAGCCGAGATGCTCTTTCTCTATCGTTTGGATCACCATCATTTTTACTGCTTCGGATGTCATCTGCTAATCCTGTGCTCAAAAAAAGATAAGTCAGGCACTTCAGAATGTAAAGTTCCAGCAATCGTTCATTCTATCAGATCATCTGCCTGATCACTCTGTTAAGATTTGGCAAAAAATAGGTTCCGGGAACCGTTAATCCAATAAGATGAATTGCTGCTTTCTTAAGTTCATTTTCCGAAATAGTTTGGATACGCTTCCATCAACTCCAAGGTGTTATAAATCCATTCTTCAGCGATCTCGGGAATTTGACCCTCAAAACTATTTAAATGACGATTCAATTCAATCCGAAAATCCAGGTACCGACGTTTGACGAGGGGATCGACGGAATCATCTGGTGTTAATAAAAGTTCCTTGAGTGAAACCAGTTCATGATCCGCACGTTCGATATACTTCAAGAACTTTTGAACGTACGGCAATGTAAGATATTGATCTGCATCGCAAGCAACCGTCGACAAAGATAACTTTTTCGGCAACTGATCCGTCGTTTGCCCCGTCGCGGATTCCATATCCTCAATCAGGGTTGCACGGTGAGTCCTAAAATAATCATCCAGTTTTAAATTTAGACGATCTGTCACTGCACTGGAGATATACGCAGGGATTCCAGCATAGGGATTGTCTCGCATGTGCTTTACCAGAGCATCCATCCCCAGGACAACTAAGTCATCAATCAACCCTTCGCGAGAATCGGGGGAAAGCCAATCAAATTGACTAGCGGGTGTGAATTCATCTGGATCATCCTCAGAAAGATGTGCGACGAAATAGGAAATACGGAGGGTAAAGCAACTCTCAGCCCCCAACGATCGTGAGATTTGAGTTCGAATATAGGGGGCGAAAATACAAGCGAGTTTTGGAAACCGGTTTCGCCACCAGATCAGAAAGTCCTGCGATGTTAACTCGGATCGTTCCATACGATCGTACTCGCCTTTCGTATCTTTTCGAGTTTTTCGTGGTAGTAAATCTTGTCTGCTATTCAAGCAGGAAATTGACAGTTGAATCAAACAAGGTAGAGAAAACGTAACTTCCAATAAAGTATCCCAGTAGTGAAACAGCCAATTGGGAACGAACGTGTGTCCTGACAGTTTCCTGTTGTCTCCGACAACCCCGAATTCCATACGGGGTTACCCGAAAATAATTGTTCACAACATATTAAAAGAGATTCTGGTGTGGCACTGCTCGGCTTGTCCGACAGTGCCGGTTTTAAGGTAAGGCAAGCACCCGCATTACACCGTTGGGCAAGCCAACGGTGCCATCCAACGCCGGTTTTGTATTGGGATTGCCGTATCCAAACCGGTGGCTAGCGCCATTCCGCTCACATGGTTGTTGCCTTTTATTTTTCCTTCGCCTGCTGCTTCACGTGTTCCAGCACCGCGTCAAAAAATGCTTTGTGAATGTCCGCGGGGGCGGCGTGGCCCATGAGCGGTTTGTTGATCACCTGCTTTTTCCCGCTCAGCTGGTTATAGGCAGCATAGCAACTGGAAGGGGGACAGACGGCGTCGATAAAGCCGACGCTCATGATGCCGTCTGCTTTGCAGCGGGTGGCGAAGTTGACCGCGTCGACGTACTGGGCGGCTTTGAGTTGGGTTGGATCGGGTTTGCCATTCGGCAGTGTGTTGACCAGTTTCGGCCAGCCATTGATCCGACCGGCGGCGCGGCCTGAGTGATCGCAAATCGCCGGCACTCCGGTGGCGATGAAGGTCACGCGGTCATCAATGCCGCCGGCGGCTAACGCCTGGCCGCCTCCCTGGCTGTGGCCGATGACGATCACCGTTTTTCCGTCCCACTCCGGTTGTGCGGTCAGAAAATCGATGGCCCGTACCAGACGCAGAAACATGCCGCGAAAGTAAATCGTCTCGCGGCTCTCGCGTCCCGCGTGTCGATAGCCGCTCAATTCCCCTTGCGAGAGATCTTTATAATATTGGGCCGGCTTACCGTTGGGGATGCCGTGCGCGTTGATGTCCATCGACAACATCCCGGCATTCGCTCCCTTGACGGCGTTCCCCAGCGATGAACTGCGGACCCCTGCCCCATGCACCCAGAGAATCGCAGGCAGACTATTGGGCTTTGCGTCTTTCGGTTTTGCCAGATAACCGGAGACGGGGGCGCCGCCCAGGCAATCGACTTGCACATCAAAACAGTCCAGCTTCGGATCGGCCTGCTTGACCAGAGTCAGTTTCGCTTCCGCAGGGACCGCAGCCAACTGTTTTTTCTGGTCGGCCCAGAACTGATCAAAGTCGTCGGGTACCGGCTGGCTGAGGCCAATCTCTAACGGCGAAAACGCGGCACCGGCAATCTTGGTTACTTTTTTCTTGTCGCCCGCTTGAACAACACAACGCAGGAACCCGGGTTTGTCAGCCTTCACTGAAATTTCCGCCGGCCCAACGCCCATCATCAGGGTCCCTTTGGGAAAACCGGGTGCTCCGGGGATGAAATCATCAACGTAATAAGAGACCTTCTCGCCTGTGGCCGGCTTACCGTCTTTCGTCAGTGAAATCAGAAACCGGGCGGTTTCCCCAGTTTTATAAATCGCATCCGGCCGATCGGTGACCACGTTCAGTTCATATTTCTCAGCAGCAGTAGCGATTTGAATCAGCGACAGACAAATCGCTAATGCAATCATAGAACGCAGAATGGGTTTCAAGCGGGAGTCGTTCATGGTGGGTTCCTGTATTTTTATTCGTGATGAAGAATCAACGGAGTTCAGGCATTGATTCTATCAGACTCTGGCTCAAACGGAAGGGTTTTGCGTTTCAACAGGCAAACTTGGTACTGACCCGATTGCCGGGAATCACTAGAATAGCTCCGGCTTCCGTCTGACAATCAATATCCTTCTGCACCGGGGAAATTCTGATATGTTGACCATCATCGCGACTGTCTCTTTAGTCCTCGCCGTTCTTTGTTCGCTCTGGCTTTTGATCGATGTGATTCGGCATCCCCAGCATATGGCGATCATGAATGTGGTCTGGCCGCTGACGGCCCTGTATGCCGGCCCACTGGCGATTTTAATTTATTACTGGTTCGGGCGAATGAGCATGCACGACATGCCGCACGAGGATCACACTAATCACAGCCAGCATGAGATGCACGGCGAACATCAGATGCACGGCCACAGCGAACAACACGCCGACACAATGCCGTCGATGCCGAAAAAACCGTTCTGGCAGAGCGTGGTTGTGGGGGGGACGCATTGCGGCAGCGGCTGCACGGTCGGCGATATCATTGCAGAAGGGGGAATGCACTTTCTGGTGCCGACGGTCATTAACCTGTCGGGTGCCTCGCTCGTCTGGTTCGCCTGGGGCGTTGACTATGTGCTGGCACTGCTGTTCGGTGTTGCGTTCCAATATTTCAGCATCGTTCCCATGCGGCACCTGGGATTCAAGGAAGGACTCGTGACGGCGTTCAAAGTCGATTCTCTCTCGCTGACCTTCTGGCAGATCGGCATGTATGGCTGGATGGGGCTCTGTCTGTTTGGGATCTTTGGACTTGAGAGTGCGGAAATGGCAAAGACCAGCCCGATCTTCTGGTTCATGATGCAGATCGCCATGCTCTGTGGCTTTGTGACATCCTTCCCCGTCAACTGGTGGCTGATTCGCACCGGCATCAAAGAAACGATGTAACGCCAGTCGGTTGCCGATGGTGTGAAATGGGTCAATTCTGATTACCGGCGGCTCGCGCCATTCCGCTCACGATCTAACTGAGCAAGTCGCGAGTCACTGCTCCATATTGTAAAATCTACACGCAAATCAAACTCCATGCTGCTGCTTGAGACAATTCTTGAGTCTTTCTGGCCCCTTGGTTTCAGAATTCGGACCTCAACAGCCGATAGGATGTATTAGGCCGATTATACGGATCAAGCAAAACAGGCACGGCCGCCTGAAACAGGGCATCTTAATCTGCGCTACAGCCTGTCTGTCGCGCGTTCCGAGGACCAGAAATGAGCATGACGCAACGATGGTTATTGGTGACGGCAGTCGTTTTCCTGATCGCGGGAGTGGTTTCCGCCGCCAGCGAAACCAGCAAGACGGAAGAAGAAAAAAGTGACCAGCAGGGCGCATTGATGCTGGCCAAGCTCGCCTGCAGTCAGAAAATCACCAACGGCCTGGTGACGAAAGATTTTGACCAGATCCATCGGGGGGCCACCGAGCTGGGCAGCATCTGCATCGCCACCGAATGGGCGTCTCACAATGATCCCGTCTATGCGCATCACCGCATGGAACTTCGCAAGCAGGCACAGAAACTGGCAAAGATGGCCGAGGAAAAAAATCTCGACGGCGCCACCTACTCCTACATGCACTCGCTGAATACCTGCATCAACTGCCACGAATACTGCCGCGACGTGTTGAGCATTGTTGACGAATCCAAAGTGAATCTGAAAGTCGTGCCGATTCCCAATAACTGAATCGAAGTGTATTCAGTCAACCACCAAAATGCAGTCACTGCTTGCACGGCAAAATAATCTGCGATGGCCGCACTGCATCGTGATACACGCGTTCGGTCGATATTTTCGTGTCTTTCCCGAACGGTCCTTCGCCTGAATTCGGATTCCGATCAAACAGCGGGAAATACGCGCCGCAGATATCCACCCGCAGCCGGTGTCCTTTGCCGATCTGGGCGGCGATTGGGCCGAGGTCCACGGTGATCTCGTAGACTTCGCCCGGCTTGAGAAGTGTGGGCTGCTGTTCGGAATTGCGGAAGCGGCCGCGTAGAATTCCTACCGCCAGGTTTTGCGAAAAGCCGTTGGGATGCACGTCGATCAGTTTGACCACCCAGTCCGCATCGGGCGTATCTGCCGAGACGAAGAGTTTCGCTTGCGCATTGCCGGCGAACGAGAGCGGCTCCGTATATGGCTCCGACGTATAAACCAGCACGTCGTTTCGTTTTTCAATAGGACGCTGATCCACGGGGGCCCAGGTCGCTGAAATCAGCGGGCGTTTGTCCGTCACCGGACAGGCGGGCGCGGGATCGTTGGGATCAGCCTGAAAGCGGTCGGCTGCTTCATCGGTGGTTGACGGACAGAGATCCAACCTGCCATCGCCGTCACTGGTATTCGCCTTGCCGTTCGAATGCAGATAGAAGGACGTTGCGGTAAAACCCTGTGGCGGCCAGGTGGTCGCGTTAAACCAGACATTGTCTCCCAGCGAAAAATATCGTACGGGAACGTCTGCGCGGTCCTGCTCCGGCTGTTTGCCCAGTAAACGTCGTTCGAACCATTTCAGATTCTCTCCTGCCGCATCAATCACCGCGTTCTCACCAAAATCAACATCGCCCACTTTCGATCGGCCGATGGAACCGTGATCCCACGGACCAAGAATCAATTGCTGTTGTCGACGCGTTTCCGGATCGCGGGCCTCTTGCTGCATGCGTGTGAAATTGTTGACTGATTCGCGCGAAAAGAAATCGTAATAACCGACGATATGCTGCATCGGCAGTTTCAGATCAACAATGTCGTCGGTCAGCTCGGTCCGGTTCCAAAAACCATCGTGCTCTGGGTGCGTCAGCATGCCTTCCAGCCAGGGAATCGACCAGCCAATTTCATTGTCAACTTCGCTCATTGGCAGATGTAGCAGCGTACCCCGCCAGTCTTGGGTGACTTCAGCGCCTTCCGGTTTCTGAGAATTGCCAGATGCCCAGCGGGCGATCAGCGAAATCCGCAACGCACCACCCAGATACAGGTTGCGATAAAAACTGCTGAAGGTGGCCGTCGGTGCGATTGTTACCAGTCCCGGCGGATGTTCGTTTGCCGCCAGCCATTGTGTCGCGCCGACATATGAGGCGCCCCACATGCCGATCTTTCCGTTGCACCATGGTTGTTTGCCCAGCCATTCGATCGTGTCAAATCCATCCTGTCCTTCGTTATCGTAGGGATAAAAAATTCCCTCCGATTCAAACTTCCCGCGACAGTCCTGCACGACGGCAATCAGGCCGGCCTCTGCAAATCGCTCGGCAGCTTTTTTGGCGCGGGCTTTGTTATAAGGCGTTCGCATCAAGACGACCGGTGCCTGTTTCACGTTGGGGCTCTGATACACGTCGGTCGCCAGCAGCACGCCATCCCGCATCGGGACCTGCACTGTTTTGCTGAGAACCGTCGGTTTTTCGGCCCCCATCAGAGTTTGAACGGCGCAGAGCAACAAACAGAAAGAAATGACATGCGAGCGATTCATGTTCACGGACTTTCAAAATCAAGGGGAAGCGAAACAGGGGCAGCCGTATTGATTCTCGCGGCATCAGAGGGTGCCGTCGAGACCCTTTTGATAATACTTATGTGTGATTTCGTCCTGGTGTTCGAGCAACCAGTCAATCGACGGTTCATTGTGCATCGCTTTGTGAATCGCTTGCGCGGTGGCTTTGCGGTGAATCTCGAACAATGCTTTGTGATCGAGGTTTTCATCGTTGGCCACACCCGGATTCAGCCAGACCGAACAGATGATGCCCAGATCGTTTGCTTTTTCTTTGGGAAGATCGCCGGCTCGGACAGCGTCAAGCACACCATTGGCAATCGCGGCCTGGACGGTTCCCATCAGAATATTCGTGTAAGCGCTGCTCTTCACGGTGACCTTACTGACCATCAACGTGACGGGCCGGACTTGAATGTCGGTATTCAAAATCGCAAAGACTTTCGAGTGTCCCGCCGATTGACCGCCGGTGAGCGTGGCAATCGCCGTTCCCACTGGTCCGTCGAGCTCTCCGATGACGACTTCCGGTTCGGCAGCAGTAAAAGGGGGACCACCGGCGACAAGACTTTCGCCAGTACGCATGATAATTCGATCGCTCATTGAAGACTCCTTGCAGGTTAGAATTAAAGTTGAGCTTTAGACTACTCGATCATCAGGAAACGTACAAGGAAGGCCCCTACTATCACAAACGTCATTGTACGCATACCACTGATGAGCGGGTCGGCGCTAGCCGCCGGTTGTGAGTTGGGTTGCTGTATCACAAAGGGTGGCTAGCGCCATTCCGCTCATATCAGGGATGATATTTAGATCACCGATCGAATGCTTCCACTTCGTACCGCGCATAAAAAAGCAGACCAACAGAGGGCCTTCTGTTGGTCTGCCTGGATTGCAATACTTTAGTCGGCACTTCAGTATTGCAGATCAGGATTTTTCCTTTTAACGCAATTCCATTTTTAATTAGTCAGCGATTTCAGCACCAATTCCCGCACCGATTGCTGCGCCACGGTTTCCACCGATGGAACCACCAATTTCAGCTCCAATGGCAGCACCCTGACGACGATCATTATTCATCCGACCACGGTATCCTGAAGACCATTGACCTCGGTCGTTATAGTGTCCGCGGTTTCGCGATCCACGATCATAGCGACGATCGTATCGATTATAGCCATTTCGGTTGCCATAACCGTTCCGGTTACCATACCCGGGGCGGTAATTGTAATACCGGTTCCCGTAGTAACCGTTTCCACGATGGTACCCACGGTTTCCATAGCCGTTGTCGTAATAGTAGTCACTGTCATCGTAGTAGTAACCGTCATCGGAGTAAGTCTGGAAGTCTCCTTCAAACTGTCCTTGCCCCTGAAATTCCTGGTTCATAGGACGGTTCGGCTCACGATAGGTGACTGGGTCAAACGGTTCCCATTGGCCATTGTTATCAATTAACCATTGACCGTTTTCAGTTTTAAACCACCAGTGACCGTTGTGGTGACGATAGCGAGCACGCGTTTCGTCGTCGATATCCAGGTGGGCCGTTCCCTGACGAACCATGTCGTCGATCTCGACTCGTCCCTGTCCCTGGAAAGTTTGACGCTTACCATCGGGAGGCAGAGGAGTATTTCGAAGACGCTTCTGCATTCCCTTCTGTCCGTCACGAACCTGGTTCACACCTTCGCGGACTTGCTTTTTCATCTTGCCAGTCTGCGGCAGACCTTTTCTGATCGCTCCATCAGTCGGACCGATTTTTCGTTCCTGTTCAATCTTGCTTTTCTGATCGTTCAGAGGTGTTCGGCTGGGAGTTTTTAGTTTCCCCTTGGTTTTACTTTTCGCATCGAGATTTGCATCCAGCTTATTGCCTGCTTTGGCATCGGCATCCAGTTTGTTTTTTGTGTCCAGCTGACTATCCAGCTTTTGACCTGGTTTCAGTTGAGACTTCGATTTCAGTTCCGTCTCTGATTTCAGGTTCCCTTTGACACCCTTGTTTTGCTTTGCCCCATCCAGTGGTACCTGTGGTGCATCGGCCTTCGGCGTAACCTGGGCACCCGCTTCAACGCCTGCTCCGACTTTCCCAGCGGCTCCATCAAGAGGTGACTGAGCAGTCAATAATGCAGGACTGATTCCAAAGACAGCAGCAGCTGCCATCACTTTTATACTTCGGCGTAACATTTCATTTCCTTCCGTTTTGTTTCTTGTTGACTAGATGTGGTTTGTTCCTTGCCACGGTAGAGAAGAGACGCAAAGCCCATGCCAACACCCTCAAAAGCGTTAAAACTGGCGGAAAAACACTGTTTTTGTAGTGTTTGAGAGAAACAGGTTCAAGTCAGGCTTTTCGCTCGTTGACCGGACAACGAACAGGCCGGTCCGAAAACCACCAGCGTTTGTGTTACCAGACACCACCGTTGTGTGTGAATAGACGTTCGTGAAACCGGTGGCTATTAACTCCGCTCAATGACAAGAGAGAGTCTTGGTTTGGGGCTTAACGAGATTGATTTAGCCACATCAGATGCTCTTTATTGGCCTGGTATATCTCACGACAATAAGGTTCCAGAATCTTTCGATCTGCTTTGCGGGCACCGGTAATCGTACAAAAGCGTTTGACGATCCCGACAGGAGTCTCGTCACTCAACCACCAGATCTGGCCATCCACAAAACAGACGAAAAAGCCGGGATAGTCTTCTAACCCCAGACCGCCCGGTACATTGATTTGGTCAGGCAGCGTTTCTACATTGAAATCCCCCGGCTGCATCCAGTGCGTCTTACTTTGATACACGTCTGCAAACAGAATCAGATCTTCTTGTAAGGATTTCACCAGCGTTGGATTGGTCTGGTCAAAGGCAGTGTCCGGTCCTCCCATCGCGAACACAAAGGTCTCTGATTCTCCCTCATTGCAAAACAAATACAACGAGACCGATTCTCTGTAGTGTTGATATTCCTTTACAGTCCAGTGGAGATCATGGGGAAGCGGCACAGGCCAGGTTAGGTATTCCGCAAACCGCCAACTGTAAAGTGGTTTACCGCCCTGGTCTTTCCGGTTCAGAGGAGCCATTGCGTAACTCCCGGATTCCCACACCTCAAAACTATGATCATTTTGATCATTGATGTAATTCAACGTGTTGAAATCAAACAGCAAATTCCGGTAAGCATTAAATCGATGATTGGCATCGCTGATGCTGGAAAAAAACCGCGCAGAAGACATAGAGAAAATGGATTACCAGAAATAGCAAAATCGCACAGATCAGAAATATTCCGATTCGTGTGCGACGTTGCATCATAAACCATTCTGCTCACTTCATTTTCGATTAACTCGTGAACTCTTCCCAGCCTTTACGGAACTTTGAGAACAGATATTGTTTGGCGTTGTCGTTCCCCTTTGCGGTCAGCGTGGATGCATCCCAGTCGAAGCCGCCGCCGGCGCGAAAGGCGGTGTTGCCCAGTAGCACGGTTTCGGACAGTGGTCCTGAATAGTCGAAGTTGCAGGTTGCCGGCTGACCTCCCTTGCAGGCATCGGTCCATTCCTTATAGAAGCCGGGGGAATCGGGGATGAATTTCTCTGGTGCTTTGAAGTTGGCAAATGTTTTTTCGGGGAACAGTTTCAATGAGCCGAATCCGGTCAGCAGCATTCCCTTGGAGCCGATGAACAGGTTGTTGGCTCCTTTGAGTTTGAGTCCCTTCTCTTTCAGAATCGCCGGGCCCCCTTTCTGCTGTGACCAGTGCAGCTTGATCGCGCCCCGTTTATCGTTGGCGGGGAATGCGAAGCTGGTCTGCATGTCGCGGGGCGTCTGCTCGGCGTCGAGTTTCGGTCCAGAGGCATCCACGCGGGTTGGGTATTTCAAATCGAGCGCCCAGAATGGGATGTCCAGAATATGACAGCCCCAGTTGCCGGTTTCTCCGGTGCCGTAATCCCACCAGAATCGCCAGTTGTATGGTGCCAGTGCGCCCTCTCCTTTTTTATTCACAGCATATGGCCGAAACTTTGCGGGGCCGATCCATAGATCCCAGTCGAGTGTTTTGGGCGGCGGAACGGTTTTCACTGGTTGTCCTGGCATGCCACGACTGGAACTGACCCAGCTGTAAACTTCACTCACATCGCCGATCGCGCCTGACTGAATCAGTTCAACGGCGCGATGCATGTTCGAGAGTGCGTGGCGCTGCATGCCGAGCTGTGTGGCGAGTTTGTTTTTTGCGGCGAGTTTGGTCATCTCGCGCACTTCCCAGACGGAATGGGCCATCGGCTTTTCGCAGTAGAGATGCTTGCCCATCGTCATCGCGATCATCGACGGATGAAAGTGTGTATGGTCGGGTGTGCTCACCACGACGGCGTCGATCTGATTTTCCATATCGTCCAGCATCCGGCGGTAGTCGGTATATTTTTTCGCTTTGGGATACCGCTCAAACGCTTTCCCGGCTCGCTTTTCATCGACATCACACAGCGCGACAATGTTTTCGGTTTTCCCGACCCCACTCAGGTTCGCTGATCCCCGCCCGCCGATCCCAATCACGGCGACATTCAGTTTCTCATTCGCGGCCGCCCGCGTCGGTTGAGCAGAACTCCCCAGCCAGAGACCGGCTCCCAGAGCGGCGGTCGTCTGTAGAGCTTCGCGACGGGTGATGCGTGAACTGGTCATATTGAATCTCCTCAAAATCGATGCGCAATTTAAAATGACTACTAAAAGTATAACCGGTCTCGGCTGCAAATTTGACCACAGATGATTCTTCAGCGTCGAAAAAATGCGTTTTTATTTCGTAAGAAGTGTAAGAAATTGAGCGAAAGAGAACTGTTTTAGTGAGCGGAATGGCGCTAGCCACCAGTTTGAAAAAAACGCCCATCAATCACAACCGGCGGCTAGCGCCGACCCGCTCACATTTGCTGCTTAAAATAATATTTACACAACAACAGTTCGTTCCATGGTAACAAAATGAAGTTGGTCGTGGATCTCACTGATGCACCAGTTGGCGATTACTTCGTTGACTATTTGAAATCCCAGCTTTTCAAACAGGGGGACGTTGCCCGTTTCTTTGATGGTCTCTATGACAACTTTGTGACGGCCTGTGCTGGCGGAGTGGTCGCAGATCCTATTCAGTAAGTGGCCGGCAATACCTTTTCGTTGAAACTCGGGACGAACGGCTAAACCAATCACATGCAGATGCTCCTCATGGAGATCAAATTGAACGGTTGCCACAATTTGCTCATTGATGACGGCGACGAGCCGGGTTTCTTCCCATGGGTGTTTCGTCTGATGAGATAAAGTTTCTAAGGTCGGGCGATAGATCATCCTGACTGGCGCAAAAGCAGATGCGAAGACTTCAGCGACTTCTTTCTCGTCAGCGCTGGTGGATTCACGGATCAAAAAATCTGAAGAAGAGTGCTTCACATGATTGCCGATTGATATTATCAGGCCTCTGCTTTTTCCGACTGCACATCATAATCATACAGGTTCGAAGTGTCTGCATCGATTTTAAACGAATCAATGACGGGAATGAAGGTCTTCCCTGCGCGAAGTGTATGGTATGCGTCTTCTAAAAATGGTGGATGGCGCCAATTCGTTCTTTAAAACAAGCTGCTGACTACTTCACACACTCAATAAACGCGACGGGTGAATTTTCCATGAGGGGAGCCCAGAAGTCGATGGAGTTGTCTTTGAGCCCGTCGGGTGAAAGCTGGGGCGTGTGCCAGTTGACTTCGCTGAAGCCGGCTTCACGGAATGCGGCTTCGTGGGTTGCGACATTCAGGTGGTAGTTCTCTATATCAAACGGGCCGTCTTCCAGGTGGAACGTCCAGGTGATCGGGGTTCCTTCCCGCCAGTCACCGATGGTGGTGGTTTCAAAACCGTACTGTCGGAATGAAGGCGCACTCGGAAAGTGATACGCGGGACTACTGTTAACTGTGACAAACCGTCCGCCTGGTTTGAGGGCCCGCGCGATGCCGTCGCACATCGTCTGCAGTTCGTCGCGCGTGCGGGCATAGTTCAGCAGATAGGCGGCGATCGCCAGATCGTACTCGTCGGCGACAGGCAGTTCGCGTGCATCACCCACAATATAGTTGATTCCCTGTTGATGCGCGGCTTCCTGTTTTTGGGCGAGCTCGATCATTCCTTGAGAAAGGTCGACGCCGGTCACACGGGCCGCACCCCGTTCGCGAATCATGCGTGTATAAAAACCTTCGCCACAGGCAACATCGAGGACCGTCAGATCGCGCAGGTCGCCGGCCAGCTCCATTAATGTGAAACATTCCACGAAGGTTCGCCACGGCTGCTGTTTAGAGCGTTGATACTGTTCGGCGATGGGATCGTAGTTCGTAGTCATGTTCTGATCGCACTTTCGGTGACGATATGGAAAACTGCTCTGGTAAAAATTTTACGTCTGCTGGAATATAACGTAAGATTGTGAAAAGTACTGCTGAATTTTTTGGTTTTCATAATAAAATAAGTTCAGAAAGCCGCTCGAAACACAGTGTTATGTAATTTTGATGCCATCTTGTCCGTCTGCTGAATCCTGTTATGATTGGCGCGCGTTCGGACCTCCCCTAATCAATTATCAAACTCCGGAGTGAATTGTGAGATTTTCCAAGCTGTTTTTCCTGCTCATTATGTTCTGCTTTCTGCCTGGTTTGACGGCATTAGCTCAAGATACGAAAAAAACGGAAGAGTCAAAACAGGAACAACCGCCTCAAACCGTAAAAGACTTAAAGCCAATTACCACCATCGATCCTTCCATTCCCCTGGATCAGTTGAAGATCATGGTTCGACCTCTCACAAAAACAGAATTAGAGGGCGAAGCGAATGCCTGGTTTGAACTCTTGCGGAACAAAGCCCGTCAGATTGCAGCGGCCCGGCTGGGTGTCAAGAAAACCAACGAAGCCCTGGCGACCAACGATGAAATGCAGGCTATCGATTCTCTGAAAAGAGCCGAACGGGTCAAAGCAACGGCGGATAAAATGGCGCAGAAGACAGAAGAAAAACTGACGCAACAGGCGCAGGAGAATCTGGGGGTGAACCTCGATGATCAGGGGGCGAAGTCGGATGAGACATCTGACGCAAAACAAGAAAAAAAGAAAGACGAGAATTCCATTAAGCAGGCTGAATCGGGAACCGAGGCCCCTGCCCAGTCAGCCGAAGCGATGAAAACCGAGTTTTTGGATAACCTCATGAAGCTGCAGGACGAACGTACGGCGTTGAGTGACCGGCTCGAAGTGGTATTGGCTTCTTTGGAACTCAAAGGGGGAAATGTCGAAACCTATCAGAAATATATGACAGCGGTCTCGGGGATTGAGTTGGATACGTCAGATGCCAGTGCCAGTTGGGCTGGTATCAAAGGCTGGCTTGTTTCCAAAGAAGGAGGCCAGCGCTGGGCTTGGAACCTTGGTAAGTTTTTATTCATCCTGCTGATGACCTGGTTGACGGCCAAAATTGGTTCGTCGATCGTCAAGTGGTTGCTGGATCGCAAAGTCAGGCTGACACAGCTGGCCGAGAATTTAATCAGTGGTACCATCAAAAATGTGATCTTCCTGGTCGGGTTCGCGGTCGCACTCGCGGCTCTGGAAGTGGATATGACCCCGGTTTTAGCGGCGATCGGAGCGACTGGCCTGGTCGTTGGTCTGGCGCTGCAGGGCACGTTAAGTAACTTTGCCAGCGGGCTGATGATTCTGATCAATCGCCCCTTTGATGTGGGCGATGTCGTGACCGCAGGCGGGATTACCGGAACCGTCCGACAGATGAATCTCGTTTCGACCACGTTTCGTACGTTTGATAACCAGACGATTCATGTTCCCAATAACTCCATCTGGAACAATGTGATCACAAACATCACAGCGAATAAAGTCCGTCGGGTCGATCTGGAATTTGGCATCGGCTACGAAGACGACTTTGAGCGTGCCGAAGAGATTATCAAAGACGTGCTTGAAAATCATGAATTGGTGCTGAAAGATCCCAAACCAGATGTCGTGGTGCATGCGTTGATGGATTCCTCCGTGAATATTGTCTGTCGTCCCTGGGCGAAAACGAGCGACTGGTGGGCCGTCAAAACGTCGGTCACCCGGGAAGTCAAACGCCGCTTTGATCAAGAGGGAATTTCGATTCCATTCCCGCAAACGGATATTCACGTTTATTCGACTGACGAGGCGAATGAGAAAAAGTCTGCGTTGGAAAGCAAGTAACGAGTGCCTGGCGTCAGGACTGAAACGTCGGTTTGTCCACATCAGTCGGATCATCGTCCCGGTATTGAAAACGAATCGGGCGCTGCGCCGTTCGATCGACGGTCAGCTGGAAAATATCGAATCGATTGTACCCGCCCACCAGATCGTGCAACTGTTTCGGTTCCACACACGAGGAAAGATCAACGTCGGCATAGAGCAGACCTTCGTCTGCCTGCATGATCTCACTGATCGGAGTGCCGCCCGGGCCGATGGCGACAGAAATGCCGCGCGGACTCGCGTCCAGAATTCGCCCTGCCTCTTTGTCTCGTTTCGCCAACAGGTCTCGCGCGTTTTGATCCAGGTAACCGGCGGCGACGAGATTGAACAGCTTGCCTTCAAACGAATGCGCGCCCGCACGAATCAGGATGGCATTTTTAAGATCATAGTTTTCATGGACGGCGGGATCATGTGACGGCCAGACCGGCGGATACGTCGAAAGGTGAACCTGTTCCCCTTGCGCAAGTAATGCGAACCGAGCGAGCGGATTCGTATTTTCGCCGCAGATCAGCATGCCCACGCGTCCCAGCCGCGTCGGGCAGACTTCCAGCCCCGCACCGTCGCCGGGCGCCCAGATCAGTTTTTCATAAAAGGTCGGCACAATCTTTCTGTGATGACACATAATGTTTCCTGCATCGTCAAACAACACGTTGGAATTCCAGATGCAGCCGCTGCTGACGGTGGTCCCTTCATTGAAGCCCATCGAAACAAACAGCTCGCATTCGCGGGCGGTCTCGGCGATTTTTGCCAGCTCGGGGCCGTCAATCTGGATCGAATTCGCGGCCAGTTCGCAGAACAGATCATGATTGTGAATCGGCGCCTGCAGTGCACACCAGACGGGGAACGCGGGAATATACGTCTCGGGAAACACAATCAGCTCCGCCCCGTTCCGCGCTGCTTCACGGATCAGCGAACAGGCTTTATCGACCGTTGCATCTTTATCCAGGAAAACCGGAGCCACATGCGCCATTGCTGCTTTGAATGAGGGGTAAGTCATGATTGAGCACCGAACGTATTAAAAATATGTATTAGTGAAAGGTAAAAATTTCTTTCAGAATCGATTCCTCAAACTTTCGCCTGAATACTCTCCAACACACCATCCCACAATTGCAACCGAGCCTGAACGGCGGATTGGGCTGCTGCAATCGCTTCCTGACTTTTGGTTTCGTCGCCCGCACACAGTCCGTTGAGCAGGCGAAGTGAGAGCGGAGCGTGGAAATCGCCGTCGAGGTCGATGTGCCGATTCAGGTAATAATGAAACACGGGGGCCTCTGTTTCCGTAACGCCGGAGCGTTTGAGGATCGAGCGAAACATATCAGGAATGATATGTTCGCGTCCCAGTGCAAAGGCGGCGGCGATTTTGTGCGGTGCTCCCTCTTCAATGAAGGCAAACGTTTTCGTGGTGAACTGCCGCGAAGCCTCGGGCACACAAGGCAACGCGAGTGCAGCGTGAATTCCCTCTGTCTGCACACAGGCGATGAATTCCGCGAGCGACTCCGTCTCTGCGCCGACTTCCTGCATCGCCGTCTGATACAGTTCAAAGTGGCTGGAATATGCGCCGTCGGCGGTTTCGTCGCATTCTTCTTCCAATACGATCTCGTTGATAAATCGTCGAACGCTCGCATCGCCCAGAGGCACCCAGGGCGCGCCGGTCGGTGCCACGACCCCTTGCAGATACTTCACCAGCGACATGAAATCCCAGACCGAGTAGACATGGTGCTGCATAAATCGCTGCAGATCGTCCAGCGTGGCGATCGCCTCGTAGATCGGATGGTCTTCCAACTGATTTTTGAACGATTCAATAATTTCTGACGTGATTTGTTGCGACATCCGTTTCCATTCCCTGGATAACTAATTCTGAGCGCCATTCCGCTCACAAAATGTGATTGAGCGCATTTGGGTTCTCAAATTTCAATTCAACTCAGGCGATTATAGTCTGCTCAATCATTTCTGGTAGGGGGCTTGGAAGAATTCTGTGAAACCGATCAGACATCGCCATAGTGTCCGGCAAGGACGACGACATAACCATCCGGGTCGCGGATCCAGATTTCCCGATGGTTGGCATTCGGATTGACCAGCGGCCCGTCCAGAATTTCTGCAGACATGGCTTGAGCCCGCGCAACCGCGTCATCGAAATCATCAATCCGAAACCAGAGCAGCACGCCGTTGCCTTTGGGTTGTTCTGGATCGCTCAGATGAGGATGCTCGTGTACGTCCCAATGATGCAGTTGCAGGATCAGGCTGTCATCGTTTGCGGTCAGCTGTTCATATTCAGTTCCACCATGGCCACTACGACAAATCAGTAAGCTTTGATACCAGGCACTGCTGGCTTCGACATCATGAACGGCAATCATCGGATGCGGCTGCATTTTCGCATACTCCCGTAAAAAGAACGATATGTGAGTTACGATCGATTCAAAATGACGATTATTAAGAAAATTTTAAAATTGCTGTCAAACAGAGTCAGCAAATTGCAATCGTGCTTCGTACAAGTGACATAATCGTATCAATTCGAAAACTCAGAGATTGCATTAGACGGAATTCGATTTGGACGATACTATTAAAGTGCGTTCCTGAAATCAAATAATTTCATTCTGGTGCCGTGATTCCTGTCTGCCGTTAGTCTGCACCTCTACCCAATTCCAACTTCGATTAGCCACGATAACACACCCTGATGTTGAGGAGACTCTCTTGTCTAAAGACGATCAAAAACCAAACGAGCCATCAAGTAATAGTCAAGGTCGACGCAATTTCCTCAAAGGGAGTGCGGCTGCTGTTGGCGCTGGTCTCGCGGCTTCTGTCCCTGGCGTTACTTCGGCGGCAGACAGTGATTGCGAAATGAAAAATCCGTATGGCCCCCGCCCTGGTGGCGGGATCAGTCTCCCCGACTATTACAAACCCTGGCCGGCGATCAAAAATCGCAACGTCTTTATGCCCGGCACCGAAATTCTGCCGAAAAACGAAATGCGAATTTCCTTCCTGGGAAGTACGCCTTGGCCGCCCACACGATTGCAGTCGGGCACTTCGATTCTGGTCGAACTCGGCAATGGGGAATCGCAGCCCAGGCGTTTCTTTTTTGACCTGGGTAACGGCAGCATCTCGAACGCCATCGCCATGCAGGTGCCCGCGCCGTTGATCAATGATATTTTCATCAGTCACCTGCACTCCGACCATTATGCAGACTTACCTTACTTTTACCCCTTCCGTGCTTTTTCCGGCGGCTACACTCCCTTGCGGGTCTATGGCCCTTCGGGCAGAACGCCTGAACTGGGCATCAATCATATGATCAAACATATGAAAGAGATGAACCGCTGGCACGAAGAAAACTTTAATTCCTGCCCCATCGGCGATGGCATGAATATTGAAGTCACCGAATTCGACTGGAAAGAAGAAAACGGCATCTGCTACGACAAAGACGGCGTGACCGTGCGTCACTGGCCGCGTTCGCACGTGAAAGATGGTGCGTCCGCGTATCGCCTCGACTGGGAAGACGCCGGTTTGTCGTTTGTCTGGACCGGCGACGGTCGCCCCGATGAACTCTCGGCCAAGTACGGCAAAGATGTTGACGTGTTTGTCTCGGAAGGGACGATTGATGTGCCTCAGCTTTCGTCAATGAAACTGGGCGCACCGGCGGAACTCTGGGAGTACACCATCGATATCTTCCATACGATGTACTACGCTTCTGGCTACCTGTTCAAGCAGACCCAACCTCGGATGGCGGCGATCTGTCATTACGAATATGCGGGACCCGCGCTGGAAGCAGAGTCGACGGCAGAAGTCCGTTCGAACTGGGACGGGCTGTTTATGTTTGCCGGACCTGATGTGCAGGTGATTAACGTCACCAAAGATGCAATCTGGTCGCGCGAAGCCTTACTCCCCGATGGAGCCGCCCCCGCCTCGATGGACCCGCGCTGGTTGCTCAAACCGGGCGAAAAGCTGCCTGCAGAAATCAAGCTGCCGACACCGCGTCTGCCTCGCGAAATGCAGCAGGAACAGTTCCTGCGTGATCTGGAAATTGATCCGAAGAAATATTATCCGCCCGACGCCTATCGTAAGCCGGTTCAGAAGTGGCCTGGCATTACTTTGAATCCGCGCCAAATGCTCGAAGCACGCGGCATCAAAGTTGACGACGATAAGTAAGGCCACCTGCATCAAGGGAACGCTGCCGCTATCTGAAAAGCGTTCCCTATTTCCATTTTGAGATCAACATGACTGAAGATGAACGCCCCATTCTCGCCCCCGCGCCGCGCCTCGAACCGATTGTGATTCCTGGTCGCGATCCCGTGCCGGTCACTCTGCTCACCGGTTTTCTGGGCGCTGGCAAAACGACGCTCCTGAACCGCATCTTGAACGGCGACCATGGTCTGCGCGTGGGCGTGCTGGTGAATGACTTCGGTGCGATCAATATCGATGCCGAACTCGTCGAAGGCGTCGAAGAGAACACGATCAACCTGACTAACGGGTGCGTCTGCTGTGAAATTCGCGACGATCTGGTCAAGTCACTGGAAGAACTGCTGACGCGCGATGATGTGATCGACTATGTGATTCTGGAAGCGAGCGGCGTGGCCGACCCGGAAGGGATCGTGATGACCTTTCTGAATGCCCGCTATGAAAACCTGCTGCGTTTGGACAGCATCACTTGTATCGTCGATGCGGAAGCGATCTTCACTCACGCCGACAATGACGAGCTGTCGGCACTCAAACTGCGGCAGATCGGCTTTGCCGACATGGTGGTCTTAAATAAGGTGGATCTCGTCGGCCCCGATCACATTGAAGTCATCGGCGAATGGATCGGCCAGCACTTGAACCGGATTCGCATCATCAACGCGGTCCGCTGTGAAGTTCCGCTCGAAGTCTTACTGGCGGTCGGGAGGTTTGACCCGGGGCATCTGGAATCACAAAAACAGGAGAACAGCGAGAACAGCGAACCGCAGAAGCATGAAGCCGCCCACCAGATCTTCAAAACCTGGAGTTATGAAACCGACCAGCCTTTCTCGCTCGAAACACTGGGTGAAATGGTCCGCAGCCGGTTGCCGGCGGATGTTTATCGCTGCAAAGGCATCGTCTATTGTGCCGAGGCACCCGAGAAACGACATGCACTGCAAGCGGTCGGCCGTCGTACTGAAGTGACGGAACTCGATGACTGGGGCACGCGCAGGCCACGCACCCGGATTGTCGCCATCGGTTCCGCCATTGATGCCGCGCAGTTGACAGAATTGTTTAACGCCTGTCTTCAGCAGGAATAGACACAAGATCCTCTGTTAATTAAACCAGAACGCCATCGTGAAGAAGCGGACTCCTCCAAACGTATTGTTGATGCGGCCCAGCATTTCGGGGGACGCAAATTCGGTGATCGTGCCTTCTTCCAGATAGGGGGCAGCCGCAGTTCCCTGAACCCAGAGAAACGGATCGATCTTCCGCGGCTCGGTAAAGACACGTCGTAAATTCACGCCTTGTCCTCCCGACTTGCCACGCCAGAAGGGAATCAGTTTTTTCCCTTTCAACACCAGACCGGTTTCGTCCAGCACGGCCAGCCAGGTATCGACCATTTCCTGACTGACTTTGATTTCCAGCACGCCTGTCTGATTCGGGTTGGGAATCCACTCGTGGTCATCGTCGGTTTCTGTCAGATAATATTTCCACATCGTTTTCGCATTGACCTGCATTGCTTCCAGATGCGCCAAAGCTGCCTGCATCCGCTTCGGTTCTTTGAGTTCAAATCGCCAGAGATGAATAAACGCCAGAATATCTGAAATCAGCGGCCGGTTGAATCGGCGCAGTGAATCGAAATTGCGCGATCCCTCTTGCAGAAACGGATAAGGCGTATCTACTTTTTCAAAAAACAGATGGCTCGTGCAGTTAAACATCTCCTCGCCATCAATGGCGAGTATCACTTCGCCCCAGGCGCATAGAAAGTTACAGTAGCCTGCCAGCCAGCTCGCATCGCCCCGGTCAAAGCCGATCACAAATTTTTGAGCGGCCTCCTGTTGTTTGACATTGCCGACTCGACCTAAGAGAAATGCGGCGTCAATCGGCTTGCCGGTGCCAAATAGATCGACTTTGATTTTTCCTACTTTTAACGGCAGTTTCATATTGGGATCTTTAACAGCAGACAGACTTTGTTCTGCTGCCTTCAGGTCGTTCACCCAGGTCTGCACTATCTGTCGAACATCCGCATAGGAGATTGTTTTCGGATCCGGGTCCTGTGGAACGACGTCGCGCAATGGCTCTGGCAGGCCACGAAAAGCACCTTCGGTTCGCAAACCGTATTCATGCAGACTGCCGCCCAGATGCTCGAATGACTGGAAAAACTGAATCACACCCAGGCCAAACCGAGCTGCATCATCCTCAGGCGACTTCGCAAGCTGGGCTTTGAGCGACGTTTCCCCTGCCGTTAATTGCCCTGATGTCAGATACTGCTCGGCCAGCGGCGCAGCACTAACCCACTGCGTAGAAAGCAGTAACGTACAGAAAGTTGCGGCAAAAATAGTCAGACGACGCATGTGAGGGCTCCCCTTTGAATGTTAAACATCTGTGTTGAACGCGATCCGATGAACACAGTCAACCGGCTCGAGTATGACCTACCCTAAAGCAAGGCGGATTCCTGCACGCGATATCACGGGGAAATAAGTCAATATTAGCAAAAAATAATCAGGGTACTTCCTGAGAACAGAAAACGAGGATGCTGCTTTAGGGGCCGTTGATCACCCAGGCTGGTTTCTGATCAATCAGCAAAACAGTTGAAATGTGGCTGTTTTTGCCTGCGACGGGGGAATTAACCGGCTGGCATGGGTTTTGCGGTTTATGTTTTTCAGATTCAAGCAGATTAAAACCGCAATTTTTCATAAGGAGCACAGACATGGAAAATGTAATGAAAATTAACGATCAAATTACCGTCGGTCCACAACCCAGCAAGGAAGAAATTTACGAATTCGGCCGCGAAGGCTTCAAGACCGTGATTAACTTTCGGACCGAGCATGAAGAGGATCAACCTGTCTCGCCTGCTGCGGAAGGGGAAGCGGTCACAGCAGCCGATATGACCTACCTGCACGTTCCAGTATCGATGAACAATATGGATGAAGAACGCGTGGATCAGTTTCGCAAAAAGTTAGACGATCTTCCCAAACCTGTTTTCGCACACTGCAAGAGCGGTAAGCGGGCTGGTGCGATGGTCATGATGGACATGGCTGTGGAGCAAGGGATGTCGGGAGAGCAGACCCTGAAGAAAGCCGAGGAAATGGGCTTTGAGTGTGACAAGCCGGAATTGAAGGAACTTGTCAAAAACTATGTCGATCATCATACGAAATAGTTTTAGCGAGAACGGAGAGTTATCAACATGATATTCTATGATCGATTTGTACCGGGACTGGCGATCGTCTCCTATCTGATTGGAGATGAGAAAAGTGGAGAAGCGGTGGTCATTGATCCGACTCGCGATGTCGGGGACTTCATGGAATACGCTCGTCAGCATGATCTGCACATCAAACACATTATTGAGACGCACGTGCATGCTGATTTTGTCTGCGGTTCACGCGAACTGAAAGCACGTTTGAATGATGAGCCACAGATTTATTGCTCGTCGTACGGGGGGGGCGACTGGCGGCAGCCTTTCGCTGATCTGCAGGTCAAATCTGGTGACGCGCTGAAGATGGGTGATCTCTGTCTGGAATTTCGCCACGTTCCCGGTCATACGCCGGAACATATTGCCGTACTCTTGTATGACACGACGCGGAGTACCGAGTCTCCCTGGTGCATGTTTACCGGCGATTTTCTGTTTGTCGGCGATGTCGGTCGTCCGGATCTGCTAGGCGATGAAGCCAAACAGGAACTGGCGCACCAACTTTACCAGAGTCTGTTTCAGGAACTGAATGAAGTACCTGATTTCACGGAAATCTTTCCCGCACACGGAGCAGGCTCATTGTGTGGGAAAGCCATTGGTTCGCGACGATCTTCCACGCTTGGTTATGAGCGGCGTTTTAGTGAAGCGCTGCAGAAGCAGGACGAATCGGCGTGGATTGAATCACTGCTGGACGAGATGCCGCTTTCGCCCCCTTATTTCAAACGCATGAAGCAGGTTAACACGGAAGGTCCGGCGATCATTGGTCCTGAACTTCCCGGCTTGAAACGCTGGCAGGCGAAACAGGTTCACGATCGGTCCTGCGAGGGATGCCTGATTCTCGATGTCCGTTCGAAAGAAGCTTACGCCGCCGCGCACATACCAGGCTCGATTAATATTCCCTTTGGTTCCAATTTGCCGACCTGGGCCGGTTGGGTTCTACCGTATGATCGTCCGCTGATGCTGGTCGTCGATGATGCCTCTCAAGTGAAAGAAGTAGTGACGCACTTATTGCGTGTCGGCTTTGATGACATTCAGGGTTATCTCGAAGGGGGCATTGTTTCCTGGGAGACGGCGGGACTGCCTCTGGAAATGCTGGAAACGATCTCGATCAATACGTTGCATAAGAAAATACAGCAGAACTATCCGCTCACCATTCTGGATGTCCGTACCGAGCAGGAATGGAAATCGGGACACATCAAGGGGGCCATCCACATCCATGGTGGCACACTGCAGGATCGATTCGATGAAATTCCTCAGGAAAAACCGATTGCCGTCGTTTGCGGTTCCGGATATCGGGCTTCGATTGCCTCTTCGTTTATCAGGCATGAAGGCTTTGATGATGTCGCAAATGTCATGGGGGGAATGTCTGCCTGGAAAGCTGCTGACCTGCCATTGACGGCGTAATCTGGCCTGATCGAAAACAGCCTCAGTTAATTTGAAAGCAGACACTATCAGACAGGAATTCAGTATGGATCTCACTCAATCACCGGCTAAAAATGCTTCGCCCGTTTCCTCAATGATCCCCTGTTTTCTGCGTGGCTTCTTTGAAAATCCCCTCAAAGTCGCATCCTTTGTTCCCAGTTCCGGCTATTTGCAGGCAAAATTAAGTTCGCTCCCCTGCCTGCAGACGGCCCGAAATGTCGTCGAACTCGGACCAGGGACCGGAGCAACTACATCGGCACTGCTTAACGTCCTGCCTGAAAATTCAAATCTGCTGTGTATTGAAGTTGTCTCCGAATTTGTGAACCAGCTCCAGCAGATGACCGATGCGCGTTTGCTGGTGGAGGAAGGTTCTGCCCTTGATCTGGAAGCGATCCTCAGATCGAATCATATGTCGGCTCCCGATGTGATTGTATCCGGTGTCCCCTTTTCCGTGATGTCACCGGATGAAGGTCGGCATTTGATTCAGAGTATCCATCGCGTTTTAGCGCCCGGCGGTACTTTTGTGACATACCAGTTTCGCAGCAGCGTCTGTGAACTGGCAGAAGACTGCTTCGGTGCGCCGCAACGTCGGTCTTTTATTCTCTGGAACCTGCCGCCCCTGGAACTCTATCTCTGGAAAAAGCAGTCTGACCTGTGAGGTAGAAGAGAGAAAATGTAAAACAGGATGTACTCTGAATCGGCAGAATTAACACCAAAAACTATTCCGACTTCGACTGTGCGGCGATGTAAGCTTTGGCGCGTTCGATGTATCCCGGTGTTTTTAAGCCGACCTGTTTCGCTTCTTTTAATGCGTCATCGAAACTGATGCCGTCATCCAGCACACGGTGTGTCAGCCAGATCGCGCCGACCCGATTGGCAGAAGCACAATGCACAACCATCGGATGTTTGGATTTGTCATTCAGGATTTTTCGACATTGATCGAAGACTGTAGGCGTCAACGTGTCAGGTGCCCGAAACGGAATATTGATGTAATCCAGCTCCAGCATTTTTAAATAGGCGCCTTCGTCCCACCGTTGTTCGGTCATGGGGCGTAAATTGAGAATGGTTTTCACATCCGATTTTTGAACCAGCTCAAAATCGGTTTGCATGGGTTGACCGGCCAGATAAATCTGATCGCTGCGATGCAGAGGAGAGATCGTTCCCAGTCTATGCTTCTGAAGGCTCTTTGTGGAAGTCGCTGGTTTGGATTCACCGAAGAGTGGAGTGGAGCAGGTCAACAGGCCGGCACACAGAATCACTTTGATCGTCTGATGAAGGAGCATGACATTTTCCTGTAAAGAGAATGGGGCGACCGACCTGAATTATACTCCGGTGAGAGAGGGAAGTACAAAAAAAACGCCAGTCAAGACGAGCTGACTGGCGCGGATAATTCATGCATCGAAGAGGTTAAAAAAAAGGAAAACTGATAATCCTCTCGGGAGATGACGCATGAGATAAAAACAATCTCAGTAAACACTACTATCTTTCTAAGAGCCCAAATTGTCAACCCATATATAAATACTAAATGAAATCTTGATAAAAATTCGAATTGAATTTCTGTTCATATCGGTTTATAGGGATAGTGAACTGTTTTCTACAGTTTCAGAATATTTTCATCCCAATGAGAGCGATCTTCAGGTGTCCGATAGTTCGCTCAAAGGCCGTACAACACGCTATGATGCACTCAAAGCAAGGCGAAACTTTGGATTCAAGAGTGTATGACTACAATTCCAGAGTGGGATTTGTACGATAAAGCAATCATAATGTGGATTAATCCACGTTTATGCACTTTGTTCGTTCGTGAGACGATGAGCAGAGAAGTGTGTAAGCGTGAAAAGTAAGGCTGACTTCAGTCTTGTAGGAAATAAACGGGCTCTCCATGTTTCAACAAATTCGTTATCTCTTATTACAGGTTCGCAATTCCGATGATCCCATGCGTGGTCAGGAAGTGAACTGCTTTGCCAAAGCACTGACTGCGAATGTCAGTCAAATTGCAGTATTTGATCTTCTAGGCGGCCCTCTTCTGGAAACGGATCTGGTCAAGTCAGATGTCATTTTGATCGGGGGCAGCGGCCACTATTCTGCAGCCGGCGAAGGACGCTGGCTGGATGTGGCTCTGGAAAGTTTGCGGGTCGTGCATGACTCGCGCAAGCCGACCTTTGCGTCCTGCTGGGGATTTCAGGCCATGGCCAGGGCGATGGGCGGACAGGTCGTCCACGATATCACGCGAGCGGAAATCGGCGTGCATCATGTCGCCCTTACCGAAGTCGGCAAAGCGGATCCGGTATTTGGTCCTTCAGGAGCCGTGCTGCAAGGTCTGATGGGGCATGAAGATACAGTGATCGAACTGCCGCCGGGCACGGAGCTGCTGGCATCAACCGATCGGGTGGAAAATCAGGCGTATCGATTTCTGGATCGTCCGATTTATTGTACTCAGTTTCATCCGGAACTGGACCGCGATTCATTCCTCGGGCGGCTGAATACCTATCCCGAGTATGTCGAAAAAATCGCCGGACTTTCGCTGGAAGAATTCCGCCATTCGATTCATGATACTCCAGAAACCACCGCTTTATTAAAACGCTTTGTTGAACAGATTGCGCCTCTGAATTTGAATCAAACCTGACCCTCCCGCAAGCTACCAGCAGGCACACATTATGCCAGAACCATCCAGTAAAAAATTGCACGTCGCCATTATCACCTCGGGGGGAGCCGGGATGTTTTGTGGTGCCTGCATGCATGATAATACCTGGACCCGGGCGATGATCAACCAGGGAGCCGAGGCGACCCTGATTCCCACCTACACGCCGATCCGCGTCGATGAACAGAACATGACCGGTTCGCCCGTCTTTCTGGGGGGCATCAATGTCTATCTGAATTATCGTTCCCCACTCTGGCGGCGGTTGCCTCGCTTTATGAAGCACTGGCTGAATACTCCCTGGATAATCAATCTGGCGACTAGCTTTGGTGTCAGTAACGACGCCCACGAGCTGGGCGCGTTGACGGTGACCCTGCTGGAAGGAGAGCAAGGCCCGGAACTGATGGAAATCGAAGAGCTGGCGCAGTTCGTCGGAGATCAATTGAAGCCCGATGTGGTCTGCCTGAGCAATGCGCTGCTGTCGGGCACGATCAAAACCATCAAACAACATTTTCAGGGCCCGGTGTATTGTGTGTTGCAAGGCGATGATGTCTTTCTGGAAGAGCTGGGTGAACCGTATCGGGGTCGCTCTCTGGAACTGATTCGTCAGAACGTACAACAGCTGGACGGCGTGCTGGTTCACAGCGATTACTACCGGGACTTTATGTCGAAGTATCTAGATTTACCCGTAGATCATTTTCAGAAAATGCTGCTCGGCATCGACCTCAAAGGCCACGACGGAACGCCGAATGAGAGTCAGCATGAACCCTTTACGATCGGTTTCTTCGCCCGGATCTGTAAAGAAAAAGGGCTCCACAACGTGGTACAGGCGTTTGAACTCTTTCACAAAAAATATCCCGACAGCCGCCTGTGTGTGGGCGGGTTTTTAGGGAAAGAAAGCGAAGCCTATTTTCAGGAAACCACAGAGCCGCTTGCTGCTCTGAATGAGGCGTATCAATATTGGGGCAGTCCCGATACGCGGGAAGAGAAAGTCGCCTTTTATAAAAGTCTTTCGGTTCTGTCGGTTCCAACCGATTATCATGAACCCAAGGGGCTGTTTGTGCTGGAAGCGATGGCCAATGGTGTGCCCGTCGTCCAGCCGGCACACGGTGCGTTTCCAGAACTCATTGAAAAGACAGAGGGAGGCCTCTTGGTGCCTCCTGGAGATCCGCAGGCACTCGCTGATGCGTGGGAAAAACTGTATCGGGACAAGGACTATTGCAGGAAACTGGCGCAGCAGGGCTACGAACGTGTTCGTCAGTTCTATAGCGCGGAATTGATGGCTGAGGAGAGCCTGCAGTTTTTCCAGAAGGTGGTCGAAAACTCCGGTTTTGCACAGAACGAACCGCAATTGACGCCCGAGCCTTGAATGTCGCGTCGTCCTGCTTAACAATGTGATCGGATTGCGGTATGTTATAGCGCAAGCGACGCAAATGCGTTCGTCATTGTCAACCGAACGAATCAATGTAAAACGTTTATCATAAGGTGCTTAGATTTCGATGCCAGACCTTCACGCGTTAATGAAAAAGCTTCAAAAGAAGAATGATTCCAAGATTGTTCTCTTAGTCTCAGATGGATTGGGCGGTCTGCCTCAGGAACCAGGCGGAAAAACAGAGCTGGAAACAGCTAACACTCCCAACCTGGATGAGCTGGCCCGCAAAGGTACCCTGGGACGCAGCATTCCCGTTCTGCCTGGCATCACTCCCGGCAGTGGACCCGGCCACCTGGGACTGTTCGGCTATGATCCCCTGCAGTTCAACATCGGTCGCGGCGTCCTGGAAGCACTGGGCATTGATTTCGAATTAGGGCCCGACGACGTCGCCATTCGCGGCAACTACTGTTCGCTGGATGAGCAGGGAAATATCACAGACCGTCGTGCCGGTCGGATTTCCAGTGAAATCGGCGCCGCGCTCTGCGAAAAGCTCGACAAAATCGAAATTCCCGGTGTCGAAGTTTTTGTGCGTCACGTCAAAGAATATCGTCTGGTGATCGTGCTGCGTGCCAAAGGGCTCGGCGGAAACGTCAACGATACCGATCCACAGAAAACGGGAGTTCCCCCGCTGGAACCGGTTGGTGAAAATGAAGCCTCTCAAAAGACGGCTGAACTCTGTAAGGAGTTTCTGAATCAGGCGGCCGTCATTCTGAAAGACGATCATCCTGCCAACCTGTTGACAATGCGGGGCATCGCCAAGATGCCGGAGATTCCGACCTTCGAAGAAGTCTATGGTACCCGCGCCGCTGCGATTGCCGTCTATCCCATGTATCGGGGACTGGCCCGTCTGGTCAGCATGGATGTGCAGGACGCCGGTCAGACACTGGAATCACAGATGGACTGCCTGGAAAAAATCTGGGACGACTACGATTTCTTTTTCGTGCATTACAAGTACACCGACTCCACAGGCGAAGATGGCAACTTCGCCGCGAAGGTCGCCAAGACGGAAGAAGTTGACACGTGCATTCCCCGCATCAATGCTTTGAAGCCGGATGTGCTGGTTGTCACCGGCGATCATAGTACTCCCTCCAAAATGAAAGCACACAGCTGGCATCCTGTGCCCTTGTTGTTGTCGGCTGAAAATGCTCGGTTCGACGCCTGCCAGAGTTTTGGCGAAGCAGAGTGCATTCAGGGTGGCTTAGGTCAGTTTGAAGCCAAGTACCTGATGTCGATGATCATGGCGCACGCCGGTCGTCTGGAAAAATACGGTGCGTAAAGCTTGAACGCTGATTCAATTCAGTCAGGGATGCAAGACTTCCATGCAGGTCTTGCATCCTTTTTCGTTATATTCGTTGTGATTGGACTCACCCGGGAACTGCGGTTGTTTCTCTGCAGGAAACATCAAGGAACGCAGGGAACGGTGATCGATCCTACTGTTAGAGCCGTTTGTCTGATTGAGACTTTCGTTTTGCGTTGAGAATCAAAACGAGCTAAAATTTGAGAACACGGAAACGATTCACCAGTCTGGAACCAATTGATGTCACAGTATTTAAGCCAGCTATCAGGACTCTCCACTTTTGTGATCATCGCCGCGTGTGGAGCGCATCTGTTTTTGTTCTTTGTGCTCTGGGTCTGGTCGCGCCGCGATTTAAAAGGTATCGCTTCGTCACTCGATGATTTCACACGTGGCCTCAAACATCGCAGCCTGCTCGATTCCTCGGGGCATCTTTCCGATCAGATTGAAGCCTTTCTGGCGGACGTCAATGAGACGCTCGACCCCAAAGCAAACCCGACCGACCGGAAGATTCTTTCGGAGCGAGTGCATATTCTCGATGAAAAACGCCGCTACCTGAATTCGCATTTCTTCGAAACCTGCTACAACATCTGTCGCACGATGATCGAAGCCTATCCGCTGGCAGGCGTCCTGGGAACGATTCTGGCGATGGGCGCTGCCCTGCAGTTGAATACGGGCGCGGAAACCGCCGGCACGATCAGTTCCATTGTCAGCCATTTTGGTGATGCGATCTGGTCCACGTTTGCCGGTCTGGCCGCTGCCATTCTGCTGATGTTTCTCAACAGTATTCTGGAAACTTCATTTCTGGGACTGGTGGAAAACCGTCAGCATGTGCGCGATACGGTGGTACGGGCCAAGCGTGAACTGGCTCTGGCATCGGGAGGCACCGCATCCGAATGATCAGCCGACGCCGCCTCACATTTCAACTGACTCCCCTGCTCGATCTGTTACTGATCGTGATCTTCGCGCAATTCATGGATACGCAGGAAACGACGGCCCGCATCGAACAACGGGCCGAACGGCAGATTGAACAGGCCGAGTCAAAAGCAAAAAAACTCTCAGAACTCAATGATGCTGCACAGCAGAAGAGCATCGCATTAGCCGAACAGAATGCACAAGTCGAACGCAAAGCAGCCCAGACGGAGAAGCTGGCCGTTGAGATGGAACAACGTATGCGAACCATGCAGCAGCTCTCAGAGAAAAAGAATCAGGAACTGTCGGAACAACTCAAAGTGGCGCAGGAACAACGCAACCGGGTGGGCGAACTGGTGCAGGAGCTATTTCAACTGCCCGATTCGCTGGTGGACCCCCTGCTCAAATCAAGGGTCGATCCCGATTCGGAACAGACCAAAGCCAAAATCGAACAGATCCAAAAACAGCTGCAGGACCTCGCGGGGGCGCGCGCCGAAGATGTGATCAGGCATTTTCTGACCTACGACGAACTGACCAAACGCAGCGACATCTGGGAATTGTATCTGACAGAGAACGGCGTTTTTCGTTTGAAAATCGGCCAGCAGACGACGGACTTTCGTGCCGATTCACCAACAATGTTCGTCGATCGTTTATATGCGATTTATAAAACGGTCCCACAACCTAAGAGTCTGGTGATCATTCTCTTCTCATATGGAGACGCGAAGGCGTCCGTTCGTTTCGCCGCCACGCAGGGGTTACCGCTGGTCGCCGAACGCATGCGGGCCGACAGCAGCGGCCGCACCCGCTACGAATACGCGGTCATGGGCTTCGCGCCCGAGAAACCGGAAGTGACGAATTAAATGATCATTGCCGATCTGAGCTAAATCCCCAGATCCTGTTTGACCTCTTTGAATTTCTCAATCGCAAAGTCCAGATCGTCAATTGAATGAGCGGCTGAGATCTGCGTCCGAATCCGTGCTTTGCCTTTCGGGACGACGGGGAACGAGAAACCGATGACATATACGCCCTTCTGCAGCAACGCATCTGCGACCTGCGCTGCCAGAGCGGCATCGCCCAGCATGATGGGCACAATCGGATGTTCGCCCGGCAGCACATCGAAGCCGACCTGAGAAATGCCCGCGCGGAAATGTTTCGTGTTCGCTTCCAGTTTGTCCCGCAGAGCCGTAGATTCGGTCAGCAGATCAATGGCTTTGATCGACGCGGTCACAATTGACGGTGCGACCGAGTTCGAAAATAGATAAGGCCGCGAACGTTGTCGCAAGAGTTCCACAATCTCTTTGCGACCACTGGTATAGCCGCCGCTGGCACCGCCGAGCGCTTTACCCAGCGTCCCCGTCAGGATATCAATGCGTTCGATCACGTCGTGAAATTCAGGCGTCCCTTTTCCGTGTTCACCCATAAAGCCGACCGCGTGAGAGTCATCGACCATCACCAGCGCATCGTATTTATCGGCAAGATCACAGATGGCGGGCAGATTGGCAATATAGCCGTCCATCGAAAATACGCCGTCCGTCGCGATCATGCGGAACCGGGCTGAAGCGGCTGCTTTGAGCTGTTCTTCCAAGTCCTGCATGTTGTTATTTTTATAACGAAACCGCTGCGCTTTACATAATCGCACACCATCAATAATACTGGCATGATTCAGTTCGTCCGAAATAATCGCATCTTCCGCGGTCAGCAGCGTTTCAAACAGCCCACCGTTCGCATCGAAGCAGGATGTATACAGAATCGTGTCTTCGGTTCCCAGAAACGAGCTGAGTTTACTTTCGAGTTCCTTATGAATCGACTGCGTACCGCAAATAAACCGGACGGAAGACAGCCCGTAGCCCCAATGATCGAGGCCCGCATGGGCGGCGGCGATGACGTCGGGATGTTCTGCCAGGCCAAGGTAATTATTGGCGCACATATTGAGAACGGGTTCACCCTCGGCAACGCGGATATGGGCATCCTGTGGCGTGGTGATGATGCGTTCGGATTTATACAAACCCTCTTCACGAATTGAGGTCAGTGTTTTTTCCAGTTCCTGTTTGAACGATCCATACATGAGACAAGTCCTGTTCGATTTTATTTCTATTGAGCCGTTATAAATGGCGCGTTTGTTAAATGTTGTTCCAGTCCAGAATCACTTTGCCTGATTTACCTGTCATCATGACTTCAAATCCCTTTTCAAAATCGCTGGCATGGAATCGGTGTGTAATCACCGGACTGATATCGAGGCCGCTCTGCAGCATCACTGTCATTTTATACCAGGTTTCATACATTTCTCGACCGTAGATCCCTTTGATGGTCAGCATGTTGAATACCACGATGTTCCAGTCGATGGCGATTTCTTTCTCCGGAATGCCGAGCATGGCGATCTTGCCGCCGTGACACATGTTGTCCAGCATGTCGCGAAAGGCCTGCGGGTTCCCCGACATCTCCAGGCCGACATCAAAGCCTTCGGTCATTCCCAACTCTTTTTGTACGTCCGCAATCGATTTCTCGCGGACATCCAATGCGACGGTCGCCCCCATCTTGAGTGCGAGATCCAGCCGATACGGATTCACATCGGTGACGACGACATGCCGTGCTCCTGCATGGCGGACGACGGCTGCCGCCATCACACCAATCGGACCTGCGCCGGTGATTAAAACGTCTTCTCCCAGCACCGGAAACGAAAGCGCCGTATGGACGGCGTTGCCGAACGGATCAAAAATCGAAGCCACATCCCGATCGATCGATTCATCATGATGCCAGATATTGGTCATCGGCAGCGAGATAAATTCCGCAAACGCACCGGGGCGATTCACGCCGACCCCTTTGGTGTGGGCACACAAATGTCGCCGGCCGGCAAAACAGTTGCGACAACGGCCACAAACCACGTGCCCTTCGCCGCTCACAATCTCGCCGGGTGTGTAGTCGGCAACGTTCGAGCCGACTTCGACGATCTCGCCCACAAATTCATGCCCGACCACCATCGGCACCGGTATCGTTTTCTGTGCCCAGTCGTCCCATTTATAAATGTGCACGTCGGTGCCACAAATGCCCGTACGGTCCACTTTAATCAGCACATCGTTAATACCGATCGTCGGAACCGGAACGTCTTCCAGCCAAAGTCCCGGCTTTGACTCTTTTTTGACCAATGCTTTCATGATGCGAATCATTCCCCGAAAAAATGAGAGGGATCGGAACAGAGAATCCTTTATATTGACTCATTATCCACTATAATAGAAAAGTGGTTCCGTTTTGCAAGAGAAATAATCCATTATATCGGATTTTAACAATGTCCTCACATTCCGCCAGAAAACAAAGTGATTCGAGTTCTGCGTCCGAACTTACCCCCGATGAAATCTCCGGTCAGCTTTCGCAGCGTGTTCGCGCATTACGCAAAGAGCGTGGCTGGTCGCTTGATTCCCTCTCGGCTGCTTGTGGCGTGAGCCGCTCGATGCTCAGTCAGATCGAGCGGGGCGAAGCGAATCCGACGCTGGCAGTCACCGTTCGCATTTCGCAGGCCTTCGGGATCGCACTGGGAGAACTGGTCGAGGCTCCGATCTCCACATCCTCGATTGAAGTCATCCGCGCTGATGATCGAACGTTTCATTACCGCTCCGATGCCGAGTGCCGCATCCGTACGCTGTCCCCCTTGCATCTGGAAAAGGATGTCGAATTTTATGAAGTACTGTTACACACCAGCGGTAAATTGAATAGTGCACCCCATTTTAAAGGGACGCGCGAATTTCTGACCGTCGAAAAGGGAAAGATCGAACTGCAGTCAGGCGACGACAGCACACTGCTGGGCCCAGGGGACTCTGCCAGCTATCGCGTTGATGTGCCTCACACTATCAGCAACGCCGGCCGCGGCGAAGCCGTCCTCTTTCTGGTTGTGATTTATCAGAACTGAATACGGCTGTCACTTGAGTGACTGCAGATCAAAATAGTCGTCAGCAATTTCGAAATCACCCGTTTTCACTTTGGTGATTCTGATATTAGTATTCGAGTGTATTCTCCGTTTACTAATTTCAGTACCAACCTCTGATTTCTTGACGATGGTGGTAAAAGAATAGGAATCTGACTCCGTTTCAACATCACTGATTTTGGGATTATGGTAATTATATTCAGACCTCCCCTCTGACAGAAAGAAAATTCCGGGAGCGACTTCCTGGTACTGAGTTTTAATCTGATACGTTTTTTTCCATGCAGAGGCACCTGGGGCTGGCATCTCGACACGTTCAGACTGAACCGGTAAGTAGCCATACCTCGCATCCAGAACGACGCGCCGTACATCGATTCGCCCCGATCCGTCATCTGCCATCGGTCCGGAGACTTCGATGGTATGCAGCGGACCATTAATTGTAATTTGACCGGCAACCTGACTGGAAGCAATGGCTTTGATCAATTTTTCTTTATTGCTGCGAATGAGCTGCAGAATCTGATCACAGAATTCATCAACCGGTTTAATTTCATTCAGCTCTGGCATGAAAAATCTTGAAAGATTGCTTGCAAGATTAGCCTGCCAGTATAAAACAACATGATCGAGAGGGTTGATTACGGTGACATCATTATTGACCTTATAAAAGATCCGGCCATCATTCAGACGATGAACGGTGCGCCGTTCTGATGTTCCGTTTGCTCCTGGTATGAGTACATCCATATCGAGTCGCATTTTTCCGTCGCGCATCACAAGCGTAAACTTACGATTCCCCGGATTGATCACACCTTCCACAAACGCGTTTTGGGGAAATCGATGCTGCTCCCGATAGCGGTCGCGAATCCGTTCCAGTTCTTTCATAAAGGAGTCCAAATCCTGAATAGTGATCCGGTTCTTGCGTTCGACTTCTTGGCCGCATACTTCGTTTCTGCCAGTGAAGACAAGCATGAAAGCAAAGCAAATGAAATAAGAAAGCACGCGTAACCCATTCAATGCGAAACCGGTTTCCTGCTGCATCAGAATAGTTCCTTCTACTAGCTGATTAAATTCTTATCCCTGTAAACAGTGTGCATCAGGATATTTCAATTACAGCATCTAGGGAACAGCAAGTGGTGCTCAGATTGATTCCATATTACTGTTCGCAGGCAGAAACCGGTTGTTTTTCCACCACCGGCGGCTCGATTTCGTCAGCCATAGCGTATTTTTCTCGATGGCGGTCGGCCAGGATGGTGTCGATGAAGAACTGGGATGTGTGGAACATCAACAGCGGAAAGACGGCCGAGGGAATTCCCGCGTCGCCAAACATCGAGGCATCGGTGGCGACAAACACGGCGATCGGCAGGGTTTTCTGGCTGCCGGCAATCGCACTGGCAATGCGATCGCGGGGATGAAACTGAAACGCTTTGCCCAACAGCATGTTCGCGGTGAACCCGCCGATGTGAACCACGATACAACTGATCCAGACGATGGCCACCGCAGCGAGGGAAATGCCGATTTCTGATGTGCGTACGCCGTGGCCCGTTTGTACTGCCGCCAGTAAGACCATAAACAGCACGAAGACCAGGGCAACAGTTCCCAGTTTGGAAGTGATCCCGTCGGCAAATTGTTTGATGCGGGAATTGAGGCGTAAGATCTGCCCGAAAACGACGGGGAGCATGGCGGCGTAGAACAGTTTCTCGACCATGGCAACACGGTCGAACTCAATTTCGCGCGAGGTAATCAGCAAAATCCAGAACGGAACGGTTAAGAAGCAGGCGCCGTTGGTGATCATTGTGACCATTAGCGAAATACCGTCGTTGCCTCCGGCGCGTCGTGTCCAGACCGAAGCGCCGCATAGCGTACAAGGGACGCAGGCCATGATGATCAGCCCGACTGCGAAATCGGGAGTCAGTTGTAACGGCAATAGCGTCCAGGCGATGAGTGGCAGCAAAATGATATTTGTCGCCAGCGACAGTAGCATGGGAGCCGGCTTGCGGACGGATGTTACCAGGTGCTCGGAATTCAGACTGAGTGACATCAAAAACAGAACGATTGCGGTCAGCCAGGAGGGGCGAATGTACTGTTTCAGGCCAGCAAGGATGTCTTCTGATCCCTGATGTCCTGCATAGACGCCAACGATGATTATCAGTGTAACGCAGATCAGAAACCAGCGACGGCGGATAAAGGAAAGCATGTTTCGGATTTCGGTTGAAGTAATGCCGCTGAGGCGTTTATCTCTTTGTCGTTTTGTTGCGAATGGCGCGCCAGCGTTTTTCCAGATAAGGGAAAGACGGTTTGAGCGCTGCAGGAGGATCGTTCTCTGCAACAAATAAGATGGCACTGGATAGTTTTCCGGCTTTTGCGTCACTGATCGCCATCAGATACATGGCGGCCAAGGTACGATTCGGGTCGACGCGTGCGTAAAGTCTCAGGTAATCATTAAAGGAACGCGATGCCGCAGCTTCTTCTCCCTGAATATATTGGCCTAACGCCAGAAAATACGCGGCCTGCTGCGCCGCCATCAGATGAATCAGTCGGGTTTCCTGAGGAACAATCAAGTCTGAAGGGAATCCGGCTTCCAGTCGTGTTCTCACAAAACTTTTAATCGCTTGCCGTTGATCTCCCATCAGTTGGGCTGTTCTGGATTTTAATAATTTGCGTGTGGGAGGGCCCCATTTGACTTCAAACAACCCACCCGGCTTCTCTACTCTGGCATTCACGTCAAAGGGAACCGGTGCTTTAAACGGGAGCTTCATCTGCTTGATTTTTTTCGCTAGTTCCCCCGTGACTGCTTCACTGGCATCCATTTGCGCATCGGGAAAGTCAGAGACTTTGATTGTGGCTTCTTTCAGGATTCCTTTTCCGATGGTTTGAATGTGGCTGATGAAACCAGGGGCTCCTTTAAATTCATCCAGATTCCGAAACAGGACGAATGTCTGTTTGCGTGACAGAGAATCTTCGAGCTGTCGCATGCGGCCCGACCATTGGCTGCTTCTGCCCATGATGATCACTTCTGCTGCTTTCAGCTCTTCTGCCGAAAAACGGTTTTTGGCATCCTCGCCGTAAAAACTGGTAAGAATGTCGGGCGACTCATACACGGCCGCCAACGATGCCGGGGTTTGAATCAGAACCGAGTCAGCGGGTTGCTCTTTGGCAGGAATCGGAAGTCCCAGCACGGGATCAAACAGGTAAACGTCTTCATCTAGCAGCACGCCTACCAGCAACTTGAACGGAGCCGGTTTGGTGGGACGAAGCAGAACTGCATCAATACGCAATTGGCGCAGCACTTCGATGTAAATCCAGGCGCGTTGTTCCGGAGAACCAATTCCGAGAATGCAGAGTTCGTAAGGTGACAGCGGCAGCACGTCTTTCTCATTCGGGATCAGTGCAAGGTTTTCCATGCAATAATAAAAGGCAGCAGTGACTCGTTCCCGATCATTGCTCTGGCCTTCAATCGCGGCATTTTTCATCCCTTGAAAAAGCTGTGAATCGCGGATGAATTTTCCATCAAGCTCGGTAAACCGCGTCAGATCCATTTTCGCCAGCTGTGCTTCGTTCAGATATTTTTTGAGGAACGGCTTTTGAGAATCTGTCAGAACGGGAGGCTTGTCGTCAAAATTGCCGCATTTAGAAGCCCACTGGTTTAACAGGACCAGCGCACTATCCAGGGAAGAACTGATTCCCAGACGCCCCGGTTCGAGCATGCTCATGGCATTGTCGATATAACTGTTACAGTCCGGATCACTCTTCTTAGAATCAGACTCTGCTGCTCCTTCTTCCGATTTCGCTCTCTGTGAAGTCGAAGTTGCTGTTTTTTTACAACTGGGAATGGCTATGAGCAGGCCGACAAAACAAAGACCCAGGAAAACAGACAGGTATAATCTGGTAGTCGGATGTTGCAAAGGGGCAAATGACATATCAATCGTCGCTTCGTGATACTATACACTCCCATCCGAAAGATGGTTGTGTGGCATGAATAATCGGGTCAGTCTCTCTGAAGAACTTCAGATAAACAATATGAAAACAATCCTGTTTCTATACTATAACCTATTTTGATTCAGATGGAATGTCTGTCGGTTATCCGATTTCATTTACCAGCGAGCGGAATTTCTGCAATTGGACCGCAAATTGGGAAAATTCACTCAGCGGCAGCATATTGGGCCCGTCACTGAGTGCCTGGGATGGATCAGGGTGAGTTTCCGCGAAAATGCCATCACAGCCACAGGCGACAGCCGCTCGTGCAAGAAACGGAATCATCTCCCGCTGCCCGCCCGTCGATTTCCCGCCGGGAGTCTGTACACTGTGAGTGGCATCAAAAATGACCGGAGTTCCCATGTTTTGCATGATGGGAATACACCGCATGTCATTGACCAGTCGTCCGTAGCCAAAGGTGGTTCCCCGCTCGGTCAGCATCAGCTGGTCTAAGCCAAACGCTTCACATTTTTTGACCGCATGGATGCAATCTTCCGGCGCCACGAATTGGGGTTTTTTAATATTGACGACGCCTCCATGTTTCAACGCGGCTTTAGAAGCTTCCTCCAGCAGATCGGTTTGACGTGCCAGGAAGGCGGGGATCTGTAGAATCCGGCAGACTTCTGCAGCAGGAGCCGCCTGGCATGGTTCATGGATATCCGTGGTCACTTCCAGACCCGTTTCCTGTTTCACTTTTGCCAGGATCGCCAGCCCTTTTTCAAGCCCCGGCCCCCGGAAACTGTCGACGCTGGTCCGGTTGGCTTTGTCGAAACTGCATTTGAAGATCAGGGGCAGATTGTCTCTTGCCGCGATTTCAGCCAACTGGTGGGCGGTAGTCAGGACCAACTCTTCACTTTCGATCACACACGGGCCGGCAATAAAGACGAGAGGGAGATTGGTACCACATTGAACGTTACCAATCGTGACGGGGTTTCGAGGCACGGGTGAATCCTTTCCTGCTGTATTAAGAGATGATCATCAGGATTGAATTATTGATCATTCGGCAGTGTTGAGCAAGGGACAATAAATCGGCCTGCTGACGGCATGATCTTGATCTCCGCTGGCGTCGAGCCGCAGGCATCCCCGTCTGTCTGAATGGGAACCGGTTCCGCAGACTGAATCCGGATCTGTCGAGCCTGCCGTTTTTGTACGCTTCGTGAATCCAGATGCGTTCCCCGAATGATGCGAAAGACATATTTGAGCATGCTCCAAATCCCTTTCTTCCGCAGTACGATCAGATCGAGCAGTCCATCATGGTCATTTGCCGTCGGTGCAAAATTCAAATTTAATCCATACGCGGGAATGTTCACCACAATTGCATGGTAGGCTGTGATTTCCTCCGCTTCCCCATCAATCGTAATCTGCAGCGGCTTAAAGGGATAAGCGCACAGCGTATTCCAGATCGGTTTCAGATAACTCAAATGGGTAATATTACCGGTCCGGTTGCGGGTCAGCGTTTCCACAACCGCCGCATCAAAGCCGATACTGGCCATCAGAATGAACTTACGTTGGTTCATTTCGCACAGATCGACCTCCCGCGTATTTCCAGTCGCGATCATTTCTGCAACAAACTGGCCGGACTTTTCGATGCCAAAATAACGGGCCAGTAAATTCTCCGTACCCAAAGGAAGAATGGCAATTTTGTGGTTCGGATACCGATTTACCACGTCCTGAACGGTTCCATCGCCCCCCGCTGCGACCACACAGACTGGTTGATCTTCGGCTGAACGTGCTGACAGAATCGACTGCAGGCGATCCCGGTTGGAAAACAGACGCGGACGAATCCCGTTCTGCTTCAAATGGAAGATTAAATCCATCAGCAGTGCGGCTCGATTTCCCGTTCCGGAAATCGGGTTTCGTTGAATGGCGACCCAGGGATTAGTCATTTTGCTTGATTGAATTACCTCAATGAGGAAACGTTTCGGCGGGGGTACCAGAGATTACCGATATTGAGAACAGGCGTAGAAACTTGAGAAAAAGTATTCAAAATGGATCAGAAATTGGGAAAAATTGAAGATTCCTTGTGTTGGATCTTAATTTTGACTGACAGAAAGCCGATTTCATAGGTACGATATGATTACAGTTTGCGTGTAAATTAATATTTTAGCGAAAAAGCACAAAAGCTGAGTAGGTATTCTATCATTCGCTCGTAGAAATACGTAATAAAAGATTGATACGGCTTGTTTCTCAACGAATTTTCGTGCTCATTGAAATTTCACAGAAACAACGGGTATCCTGAATTGATGATACCGTTTTAAGTCAAGCATCAACTGTCCTGGTGGACAAAGGCTGATTTTGTAGTGACCAATCCGCAAAAAATTCTCTTCTGTGGGCCCGCTGACGACCAGACATCTGAGTTGAGAGAACAATTCTCATCAGACAACTATCTGGTGGTGACCCCGGAAAATCTGGCGGAAGGGATTGCCGAATTTGATCAGGGAAATGTATCTGCTCTGATTGTCCCAGCCTCTCCTGGAGTCTTGCCCCTGGCGTTAATCCAGTCGGGGAGTCTGCTCGAGTTTTTACCTCACGCGGTGGTGGTGCTGGATGCCGACTTGCGGATTGTCTGGTCGAATCATCAGCTTGCGACCCTCTGTGGTCAGGAAACGTCGCTGGTCGGTTCTTCGTTCTACGATGCCTTTGGTGCACCTGAAATATTGGGACCGGACTTCAGCCCGTTCCATAGCGCGTTTTCCACACGTAAGATCGCGAAGAGTGGTTTGCGTGTCGGAGATAAGAGCTACTACGATGTGGAAGTGATGCCGGTTTTGACCAGTGGTGATGAAACACAGGTACCAGCCTATCTTGTAGCCAGTGTCAGAGATATCTCCGATGAAGTTCTGCAGCGGCAAAAACTGAATGCCATTTATCAGGCCGGTCTGGAACTGGGAGATCTTTCGCCGGAAGAAATCTTCGAAATGACGATCGAAGATCGAATCGAATTATTAAAAGCCAAAATCCTGCACTACACGCAGGACCTGCTGGAATTCGAAACGGTGGAAATTCGAATTCTCGATAAAGCCACGAATCGTCTGGATGTCCTTCTAGCTGTCGGGATGGAGCAGGTGGCTGCTGACCGAACTCTCTATGCAGAGCCGGAAGGAAACGGCGTGACCGGCTTTGTGGCGGCGACCGGGAAAAGTTATCTGTGTGAAGATACCGCACACGACCCCCTGTACATGACAGGGGCACCAGACGCTCATAGTTCGCTGACCGTTCCCCTGAATCTACATGATGAGGTCCTCGGCACATTTAATGTGGAAAGTCCGCATGCCGGAGCCTTTGATGAAAACGACCTCCATTTCCTGGAACTATTCAGTCGTGAGGTAGCGATTGCGTTAAATACTCTTGAATTACTGGTGGTCGAAAAATTAACGACAGCGTCCGCCAGTACGGAATTAATTATGCGTGGGGTCGTCGATCCCGTCGATGAGATCCTCAACGATACTGCCTGGATTCTGGAGCGGTATATTGGACATGAGCCTAATGTGTGCGAGCGATTGCAGCGTATCCTTAAAGACACTCGCCATATTAAGCAACTGATTCAACAGGTGGGAGACAAAATTGCTCCCCAGACGCCCCATCATCACAAAGTGCCCACGATGAGACAGGTGAATCCCAAGTTGCTCAACAAACGGATTCTAGTCGTTGACAGTGATGCCTCCGTCAGACGGGCCGCTCACGAACTCCTTGGTCGCCTTGGGTGTGAAGTGGAAACCGCCCATGACGGGGAAGAAGCATTTCTGATGGTCCGTAGTTTTCACTACGATGTGGTCATCGCCGATATCCGCTTGCCCGATATGAACGGGTATGAGTGCTTCGCCCAGATCCGGGAAATTCACGAGCACTTGCCGGTTATTCTGATGACGGGCTTCGGTTATGACCCCACGCACTCGATTGTCAAAGCACGCCAACTCGGCCTCAAATGTGTGCTCTACAAACCTTTCCGCCTCGATCAGCTGGTTACCGGCGTTGAAAAAGCCGTCAGCATTTCTGAAGACATGACCTCGGAAACCTCCAACTGATCTTGCTCCTCATTTCAGCCTTTCTCTCACAGACTGAAATTTTACGCCTTGTATCACAATAGTCTCGATTTCCGTTTTCTCAGGCGATATAGTAAAATAAATTAATATATTGCCGCTGATGAACAGAGTTTACCTGCAGTGAATCGGGAAGCATCTAATCAAGCAGCTTCTTTCGTTGTTGATCAGGTCAGTTGATGATCGATTCCACAAGCACCCCGGACTACCCACCACGAGGAGAATTTCCATGTCAAATTCTGTCGACCGCCGTGAGTTTCTCAAGAAAGCATTGATCGCCGGAACCGCCGTTCCCGCCTTCGCTAATGCACTGCCTCTGGAATCAATCGAAGCCGCTACGAAAAGCAAAAGTCCCAACGAAAAATTGAATCTGGCAACGATTGGTGTCGCCGCCCGGGCGTACTCCAATATCACCGGCACCAAGTCAGAAAACTTCGTGGCACTCTGCGACATCGACGCGCAGCGTCTGGATAAAGCGTCCAAAGAATTCCCTCACGCTGATACCTATGATGATTATCGCAAAGCCCTGGATCGGGAAGACCTGGATGGCGTACTCGTCAGTACTCCCGATCACATGCATGCCCCTGCTGCTGCGATGGCACTGCGAAAAGGCTTGCCCGTCTACTGTGAAAAACCGTTAACGCATTCCGTCTACGAAGCACGTGTGCTCACCGATCTGGCTGCCAAAGCTGGCGTCCCGACACAAATGGGAAATCAGATTCACGCCAGTGACAACTACCGCAAAGTGGTGGAAATGGTTCAGTCGGGTGTGATCGGTCCTGTCCGCCGTGTCCATGTCTGGGTCGGCGGCGGCGTACGGATTGAAGGTAAGCGGTCCAAGGAAAATCATCCCCCCGCTTACGTCAACTACGATCAGTGGATCGGACCTGCACCATTCCGCCCTTACAATGAAACAAGCTTCCACTTCAACTGGCGCTACTGGTGGGATTTTGGTAACGGTCAGTTAGGTGACTTCGGCTGCCATTACATGGATCTTCCCTTCTGGGCCTTGAAGCTAAAGTATCCCAAAACTGTGGTTGGCGTTGGTGAAAAAGGACACGGTGGCGAGAACGATTGCCCCAGTCAGATGCGCGTCGATTACGAATTCGCCGAACGCGAAGATCTGCCCCCCGTGCATATGACCTGGTATCACGGCGGCTGGAAGCCCAAAGGCGCCGAAGTCTACAAGAAAAACAGTGCCGTGCTGTTTGAAGGCGAAGACGGTCGTTTGCTCGCCGATTACGGCACCAACAAAGTCTTCATGGAAGCCGGCAAAGAAGCCAAACCGGTTGAGCCTTATCTGACTCGTCCCAAGACGCACCACATCGAGTGGCTGAATGCCATCCGTAGCGGCACCCCCACAGGCAGCAACTTCGGTTACGCCGGTCCGCTCACCGAAACCGTGCTGCTCGGGAATGTTTCGTATCGTGTCGGTCAGAAGAAGCTCGAATGGGATGCGGAAAACCTCAAAGTAACCAACGTCCCCGAAGCCGCCCAGTACATCCAACGCGAATACCGTAAAGGCTGGACACTGTAGTCTGATCACACAAATAATGACGCAAGGAAACTGATAATGTGTGGCACTGTTGGCTTGCCCAACAGTGAGATAAGACAGGTACAACGGTTGAAAAAAGGGTCAGGTTTCCATTTCAAGAAACCTGACCCTTTTTCTGTATCTGAAATGTAGGGATGGGGCTATGTGCCCGCCCCTATCATGCCATGGATCGCTTATCGATATTTCACAACGGTTTTATAATTCGGGGCGAGGAAACGTGGTCCCCGTGTTTTGTAAACAACTTTGCCGGGGGCGTAATAAGTTGCGGCTGGTGCATAGTAGGTTGTCGTAGGCTGCACATAAACGGGAGCCGGCTGATAATACACGGGAGCGGGAACCACAGGTGCCGGTACTAATGCCGGCGCATAATATGCGTTCATTGCAGGTACGTAGTAAGCCGTATTGACGGGAGCGGGAACGGCGTACACGGGAGCCGGTCCGACGACGGGGAACGGCGATGCATAATAAGTCACCCGTTTCCCGGCTTCAGATGTTTGAGGCTGCATAGTGAAACAGGCGACAACGGCGACCGCGGCTAACAACATTTGGAAACGCATGAGACTGACTCCTGATCAGAGATTGTTCGAGTGAAGTGGCAGACACGTGTAGCCACCTACGTTCGTTTGTGCCTCCTGCTCGTCAGCCAGCGAATTCTGACTCTTCCTCTCACATCCTGTGAGTCTCGTTTTAATCTACGTTAGTGGGGCAATATTTTCTGCTGATTACGATTATACAAAGAATCAAGCCTGCAGCCACCAGTCAGTTGCCTTTTTTTATCATCGTACCCTATTGGGTAGTGGTGATATGGAAAAGTCCGAAACTACCGACTGCGCGGGGAGTTAGGCTTCTCAGTCGTGTCCCGCTGCCTCAATCAGGCCCTGAAGATACCCAAATGCATGCAGCCGCCCCAGCATCGTATATCCCGGTTCTCCCGCTTCCTCACCCACCAGTTGAGGCACATGATCGGGGCGAATCGGGCCTGTGAAGCCGATCTGCTGATACGCTTTGACCGCAGCAAACATATCAGTCGGCCCATTATCGTGAAACGTTTCTACAAATCGTTCGCGGTTTCCCTGGATATCACGAAAATGCACATATTTGATATGCGGGCCGAGTCGCTCGATCGTCGACGGAATGTCCACCCCCATTTCCGCGAACGTTCCCTGACAGAAACAGACGGCATTCGCGGGGCTTGGTTTTAGATGGACAAGTCGTTCAAAGCTCTCCACCGAATTCATGATGCGAGCTTTTCCCATGAAGGAATCGAGGGGCGGATCATCAGGGTGCATCGCCAGGGTTACGCCGCACGCTTCTGCCACGGGAATCAGTTCGTTGAGAAATCGTTCCAGATTGATCCAGAGTATATCAGCGGTAATCGAAGACTCATTTTTCTCCCGTGTCGTTTCTGACAGCGAAACCGCCTGCTCAGCCTGTTCTACATCAAAGCCGGTCACCAGAGCGCCCCCCCGTTCGCGCACGTCCAGTTTGGTTCGTACCCAGTCGGTACCCGCCATAAAGTTGTAACAGACAAACGGAATGCCAACGGTCTGCATATTTGAAAGCAGTTCCCGCATCTCCTCGATCTCGGCATCGAAGTGTTCATTTCCCAGCTTGATGTTCTCGATGGGTAGATACCCTTCAATGGCAGCGATCTGCAGGCCAGACGATTCAACTTGTGCTTTCGTCGCTTCCAATTGATCCAGTCCCCTGCCCGGGTAGCGAATTGTCACATGCGTCACACCAATTTGCGCAAGTAGCCGCAGGTTATCATCGGTGAACGGCGTCACCACAGATGTCAGTTGCATGGCTGGTTTCTTTCCCTCTTCTTCATTCATTGGTATCGCATTCGCGGCCGCATTGAGCCCGATTCCTGCAGCTTCTTGCAGGACAGCGTTTTTACCCTTAAATTCTGGACATTTATTTTGAATTTCACAATGACTGCTGGAAAGAATTCGAAGTTCACTCACTTGAAAAGTCGATTTTCCTCATAGTACGCTGATTTGAACCGACCAGACGAGATTCTCTCAGGAAGACGCTCATGAATCAACCAGGTCAATCTGTCACCGGTGATCCAGGATTGCAGGAAATCGATACCATCGCGGAACAACTGAGGCTGAACCGCAATGATTATGAGCCTTATGGCCGCTATAAAGCCAAACTGGTTCACGGTCTCGCCGAACGACTCAACGATCGTTCCCAGGCAAAATATATCGGCGTGACCGCAATCAACCCGACCCCGTTGGGAGAAGGCAAAACCGTGACCGCGATCGGACTGGCGATGGCGTTGTCTCAACTGGGCCACACCACCATCGGCACATTGCGGGAACCCTCGTTAGCGCCGGTATTCGGTATCAAAGGGGGTGGCGCCGGCGGGGGAAAGTGTACTCTGGAACCGCAGGCCGACATCAACCTGCACTTCACCGGCGACATGCACGCGGTGACCGCGGCGACCAATCTGCTGGCCAGCATTATTGATAATCATCTCAAGCGAAAAAAGTCGCCGCAAATCAATCCCGCGACCATCACCTGGAAACGCGTCCTGGATTTATGCGATCGTGGTTTGGCGCACGTGATCACCGGACTGGATCAGGTGCCCCAGGCTCCCTTACGCGAAACCGGCTTCGAACTGTCGGCCGCTTCCGAAGTCATGGCGATTCTTGCACTGGCTACCGATCTCGCAGATCTCAGGCAGCGTCTGGGACGCATCGTGGTCGGCATGACTTATGAAAAGCAGCCGGTCACCGTTGAAATGTTAGGTTGTGTCGGTGCAATGGCGGCACTTCTCGTCGATGCCTTACGGCCGAATCTGGTACAAAGTTGCGAGCAGACGCCGTTTCTCGTACACACGGGCCCTTTCGGAAATATTGCCCACGGCAACAGTTCCATCGTGGCAGACAAAATCGCTGTCCGTCTGGCCGATTACGTCGTCACCGAAAGCGGTTTTGGTGCTGACTGCGGTGCGGAAAAATTTTTCGATATCAAATGTCGTAGCAGCGGTCTGAAACCAGACGCCGAAGTCCTGGTCTGCACGGCCCGGGCATTGAAGCTGCAGAGCGGTCTGTTTGAAGTTCATCCGGGTAAACCGTTGCCTGCAGCACTCCTGGAAGAAAACCTGGATGCAATTCGCGCCGGTGCCGTGAATCTGAAAGCGCACCTCGATATCATCTGCCAATACGGCCTCCCCACTGTCGTGGCCATCAACGCCTTTCCCGATGACAGCCAGAAGGAACTCGCAGAAATTCAGCAGATTGCTCTGGAGCAGGGCGCCTCAGCGGCCGTCGTGACTGACGCATTTGCACGAGGCGGACAAGGCTCAATCGCACTGGCTGAAGCCGTCGTGAAAGCGGCTGGCAAGCCGAATCAATTTCAATATCTCTATCCGCTCGAAATGTCGATCGCAGACAAAATCAAAACGATTGCCACTAAAATTTACGGTGCGGCAGCGGTGGAATATGATCCCAAGGCCCAGCGGCAAATTCAGGAATACGAACAGCTCGGTTATGGCAGGTTGCCCGTCTGTGTCGCGAAAACCCAATATTCGCTTTCACACGATCCGAAGTTATTGGGACGCCCTCAGGGCTTCACGTTTCCCGTGCGCGATTTGAAACTCTCTGCCGGTGCCGGGTTTCTGTATGCCTTATGCGGCGAAATTCGTACGATGCCCGGTCTCCCTTCCGAGCCTGCGGCATTACGCATCGACATTGACGAACAGGGAAAAATCACCGGACTGCAATAACGTTCTTGAGAGCCGACTATGCGAGTTCCGTAATACGGTACTGGTTTTCCCCTGGCTGAAACAATTCCGGTAACCAGGCCACACCCAGACCCGGCGTTTGGGGGATCACAATCCGACCGTCGTCCACCTGGATTTGTGTGTCGATCAATTGTGGATACAGGATTCGCAAGTGCGCTCTTAAGCTTTCCTGCCAGGCCACATTATTCGAACACGCCGCCACATGCACGCCCGAGAGCAGCGTCAGCGGTCCCGTACAGTCATGCATCACAACGGGAATGTTATAAAACTGCGCCAGCCGTGTGATGTTTCGGGTTTGCGAGATCCCGCCGACCCACGTCGGATCGATCATCACAAAATCCGCGGCCCGCTTTTCGAGTGCCAGCCGATAATCATCGGGGCCGTTAAACATCTCACTGACCGCCAGTGGGATCTGGGCTTTGTCGCGAAAATCACTCAGCGTATCCACGCCATCCACCCGCAGCAGATCTTCCGCCCAGAGAATATCATATTCGCGTAGCCGCTTGGCGATCCGCAGTGCCGGGGCGAGTTGAAAAAAACCGTGACCGTCGATAATCAATTCGATGTTGTTGCCCAGCGTTTCACGGATTTTCTGAAACGGCTCCAGTGCCTTGGTAATATCCTGATGAGTAATATGCAGCGGCCCGTTTGTTTTATGCGCCGCGAAATCGAGCGTCCAGACTTTCAGTGCCTGGTAACCTTCCGCAATCAACGATTCCGCCAGCGCGACCGGCGAATTGACGGCGGACCAGTAATCGTTTAACGGCCCCTGATTTCCCACACAGCCATGACCGGGCCAGGTATGTTTGCTTTCGGAATCACTTGTGCCGCCATAAGAGGGACCGCCACAACTGTTATACGTGCGGATCGATTCCTGCACGCAGCCCCCCAGTAACTGCCACACCGGTTGAGCAGTGACCTGTCCGAAGATATCCCACAGCGCCAGATCGATGGCGGAAATCGCTCGCAGCTCGGTTCCCCGCGAACCAAAATTCGTGGCACGTTCATAAAGAAACCGCCAGTGCGCTTCGATATCAAGCGGGTTCTTTCCCATCAGATAGTGCGACATCCAGTCGTGAATCATGGCGGCGACCGCATGTGGTGCGTAATAGGTTTCGCCACAACCGACAATTCCTTCGCTGGTATGAATCCGCACCAGTAGCAGACCGGGCATGATCGATTCCGCAATCGAAGTTTCGATTTTTGTGATCTGCATGGGATTTCCTTTAGTGTGAAAGAGATTCAAGTTAGTCGATCGATTCAAATGGAAACAGAGGTTTTCTGCGATACTGATACTCAAACTGTTCCATGTCGGCTGAAGTCACGCCCGGCGTATTCACACGAATCAGATTCGGGCAGACCGGTTTGTAAGCCGCCAGCGGAGCCTGCACTCCCTTCGCGACCAGAATATGATAATCGGCGGGTTCAATTCCGCAAGACGTGAGTTGCCCGAGACTGAAAGGAGGCGTGCGATGACTGTTGAGCATGATCGTCAATCCAAAATCAGTCTGCACCACCGCCGTCGGTCCCATCTGATATTCGGTTTTACCGCCATGACGGACCTCTGATTCCGTGAAATTGCCATCGTGCACGCTGACAACCGTCACATTAGCAATCAGCGGTGCCCCATGCTGGTCATCGGTCTTGCCTCCCATCGCCAGCCCCGATAACGTGGCTCCTGGTCCGGCTGCAATCGCCGTTTGGGCTGCTTCAGGATCGTACAGACAGGCAAAGCTGCTCGGTCCCTGACGCTGCTGAATGGCATGTAAAATGGTCGTGCCATCCGCGGGAGAACCGCCGCCGATGTTGTCTCCCATATCTAGAAAACAGATCGGACCTTCCAATTCCTGGGCCTGGTCGAGTGCCTCTTCAATGCCAGTCAGGTGCGCCACAAATTCTTCGCGGCGCGTGATTAATGTTTCTCCCAGTTGATTCGCCAGCTCTTGCGCACGATCCGGGTTATTATCCGTCACCACAATAAACCCGGAACCCATCTCCGCGACATCCGCATAAGGAAAGCCCAGAATCACGCTGTTGGAAAGCACGCCTGGTTCTTCCAGCATCTGATCCGCTTGTTTGTATAACGACGCGCACGGCTCGGACGAGGTATGCTGCCGTTCAATATTAATCGCGACCGGCACAAAACAGGCGGCTTGCGTCGGTTTGACCTCTCCCTTCAGAATCCGCTGCATCAGTCGCGCCGCTTCAATGCCCCGGTCCTTCTGATCAATGTGCGGATTCGTCCGATAGACAATCGTTGCGTCGCAGGCATCGATCATCGCTTGTGAAACATTCGCATGCGCATCCAACGTACAAACAATGGGCAGTTCCGGTCCGACCTGCTCACGCACCAATGTCAGCCAGTACCCGTCCAGGTCGCGTTCGTTTTCACTGACGCCTGCACCATGCGGCGCCACGAGCAAACCGTCCAGAGGTCCCACCTGCTGCAGTGCGTACAGCATCTTTTGAATCAGCGTCTCAACGGTTTCCGCGGTGATCGTGCCTCCCGGCAGCGCACGGGCGACAAAAATCGGCACCACTTCGAGGTCCGTCTCCTCCAGGCCAGCGAAGAATCCGCCGATCTCATGTGCCGAGTCTTTGAAAATCGGATAAATCTCATCGCCGGTTGCCAGCACATCATGCTCAAAATCAGCCAGCATGGTCGCCGATTGAATAAACGTATTGGATTCGTGTTGCAGAGCAAGTATTCCGACACGCATCACAGGCCCCTCAGTAAAAAACGTGAAAAAACTTCAGCTCCATATCTTATAGTGGAACGTTGTATTCACTATAATGAAACGCATGGTGTGTTGCAAGCAGCGGTCACATTAACGTTTTTTTCACTCTTTTTGCGGATCAAATTCGGCATGTCTTCCACGATCGAAGCATCATCACTCGGCAAAGCCCTGCATGTTCTCGAAGTGCTGGCTTCTTCGGGCGGTGCGCTGACGTTGCTCGAAATCGTCCAGGAACTGGGCCTGCATAAACCGACCGTGCATCGCATTCTCGGAGAGCTGATCGAGTTGGGCTACGTGAGCCGCGTCGAAAAAGGGGTCTACCAGATTACGCCGAAGTTGCGACGCCTGGCTTTGGGCGAAATGGAAGACCGCTTGACGGAAATCGCCGACCCCGCGTTGCGTGTCTTGCATCAGGAAACGGGGGAAACCGTCAATCTCGGTGTGTTGCGGGGAACCAACGTTCGTTATCTGCGCGTGATCGAAAGTACACATCCCTTACGACGCATCGTCGAGCCGAACAGTACCGACCCGTTTTATTCCACTTCGTTGGGCCGTGCTATCACATCAGAATTGAGTGATGCCGCCTGGGACGCTTTAATTGCCCGCACGCGGCTCGTGGCCCGGACGAGCGAAACCGTGATCGATCAAAAACAGCTCCGCAAGATTCATCAACGCGCGCAACAGGATGGCTACGCGGTCGAGCAGGATCAAAACGATGTCGGCGTTACCTGCATTGGGGCGCCCGTTTACGAGGACGGCGAAATCGTCGCCGCTATTAGCCTGAGTGTGCCGACCGCCCGTGCAGATGCGAAAGCGTTACAACGATTTATCAAAGCGGTTATCAAAACAGCCCAACAGATTTCAAGCCAACTTTAACAGAGCGTGAGTGAATTATGAATCAATCCCAACCGGAAACAATCACCCTGGATATGATGCGTCAATCTTTGCATTCCGCCATCATCTGTGATGCCCTGGATTCCATCGGCCTGACGAATCAGTCGCCCCGCAAAGAGTTATTGCCGATGACGGTCGAGGAAGTCGTGGTCGGACGCTGCAAAACCAGTCTCTGGGCCGACATGTACCACAGTGATCCCAGCCCGTATGAACTGGAGCTGAAAGCCGTCGATTCGATCAAGGCCGACGAAGTCTTCATCGCGGCTGCCAGCGGCTCGATGCGATCCGGCATTTGGGGCGAATTGCTTTCAACGGCGGTCAAGCACCACGGTTGTACGGGGGCGATCATTGATGGTGCCGTCCGCGATGTCCGTCAGATGCGAGCCATGCCCTTCCCGGTCTGGGCCGTGGGAACCTCACCCTATGACAGCAAAGACCGCCAGCGGATCATTGACATCGATGTCCCGGTAGAAATCGGCGGCGTTCTCTTTTCTCCCGGCGACCTGGTGTTTGCCGACGTCGATGGCATCGCCGTTGTCCCGCAGAAAGTAGAAACCGAAGTGATTCAGCTTGCCTGGAAAAAAGTGCACGAAGAAAACACATTCCGCGACAGCATTAAAGCAGGCATGTCCGCCACGGAAGCCTTCGCGAAGTACGGCATTCTCTAAACAAACAGGCTTAATCAGAGGCTTCGGGGTTCCACCATGCATTCAGCAGCGTGCGGAGTTCTGCCAGCGCAGCCGCCTGGTTTGGATCGTGCATTAAGTTCTTCGTTTCCTCGGGATCTTGTGATAGATCAAACAGGACATCGCCGCGCGTGTAGTCGTTCCAGGTCTTTCCCTGTGTATTCGCATTGTGCGCGGTGATTAGTTTGAGATTCCCTTTGCGAATCCAGCGATGCGCCACGTCCTGCTCCGGATGTCCCAGCGAACTGGCATCTCCCGGAAAAATTTCACCATACACGGCCCGGTCTGTAGGTAGTTTCGCTGCGCCTTTCGCGGACGGCAAGAGATTTACTCCCGGCAATTTTTGTGCGGCACTCCCCTGCCCGGCAGCATGCAGCAATGTCGGCACAACATCCACACTGCTGACAAGTGCCGTGTGCGTTGCCGGTTTTGTTACTCCGTCCCAGCGAATCAGGATCGGCGAACGCAGCCCGTCTTCAAAGGGCGAACGCTTGCTTGCTTTCGTGTGATGATAATTCTCGCGATACTGCATCGGCCGGGTTCCCGGAGTCCAGCCATTATCAATCACAAACAGAAACAGCGTATTTCTGGCATCCGATTCCCGTTCGACGAACTGAATCAGCTCGCCGACGGTATCATCGAACTGCGAACAACTCGCATAGTAGGCGATTTCCTCTTTCGAAACACGCGGGTTGTCACGATACCGGTCAAAATATTTCTTGGGCGAGTCGTGCGGCTGGTGCGGCAGATAGGGTGCATACCAGACCAGCCAGGGAGTTGACTTCTGTTCGCAGTCGCGCACGAAATCGTAAATCGGCTGCATCGTTTCACGACCGATCTTGAGGCCCCAGTCCCCGTTTCCATGTGCGGCGAGTTCACCGTTGGCCAACTTGCGATTGCCTCCAAAGCTCTGGCCGGGCACCGGCTGGAAAACCGTCATGCCTTCTGTAAAACCGGCGTTGCGATAATGGCCTTCCCAGAATTTGCCCGTTTGCAGGCAGCGATAACCGTGTGCCGCCAGAATTCGGGGCAGCGTCTCCACGTTTTGAATCAATCGAAAGGACTTGCTGCGCGTACTTTCATATTCCTTCAGCGATGTCATCTTGTTAAACGCACCATTACCCGGCGGCGGATGATTATAGTGAATGCCGCTCTGGTGCGGATACAGGCCCGTCAACAACGTCGCCAGCGAAGGGCTGCAGACACTCGTCGGCAGATACCCGTTCACATAGCGGGCCGACTGCTGAGCCAGTCGATCGATGTGCGGCGTTTGAATTTCTTTGTTGCCCATGAAACCAAAGTCGCGGAAGGTCTGATCGTCTGAGATGATCATCACGATGTTGGGCGAGCGTATTTCTTCTGCCCGCACGTACGCTGCAGAAAAACCAGTACCGCTAGAGAGCAGGCAGCAGATTATGGTCAACACAGCGATCCCGTTCCCGTTTCGCGAGTTTGAAATGCCTTTCATCCCTCTCCCAATCCCTCTACACATCAAAGCTATGACTTGATACAGTACACTCAGCATAGTCCACCAGGCACACGAAGTCATTCCGAATTTGCGTTATCCTGTTCTGCTTTTCCGGAACGAAGCTTGTTTTGTGAAGTTTTGCGTTGGAAAATGGTCCACGAAAAAAGGAAAAGAAACGGGAACCAACATTACAAAATTTGATCGATGCAGTAACATAAGCATATGTAGGCGGCCTGACGGAGGTTCAGAACCGCCTGCAGTTCCTTTCATACGATTCTTCAGATCTATCAAGGCATACTAAGTAAAGGGAGTTTCCAGTGAGTATCAATCCATTAGAGTATCAACCGGGTGGCGACAAAAAGAACTCTGAATTTTTTGACGAATATCGGATGAAAATCTACGAACGCCGCCAGAGCAGCGGGGTTGACGATTTACTGAAAACCATGCGCGGCATCGTAGTCCAGGTCGAACATGGTGATGCCCTGCCTTACCTGCATGAACTCTATCTGATGGGCCCCTACCGGTACACCGCCTCGTTCTGGAATACCACGCATAAAGTCTACGTCCTCACATCCGAGCCTGAATTTCCACGGCTATTCGTACTGGAGCCACTGGAAAAAGATTACGAGGATGAGATCACGATGTACAATCGGCTGTATCCGCTCTCCAGCCAGAAACCGAATGCACGCTACATCGGCGAAATCTTCAGCACGAAAGATGTCGCGGAGACACAGAAAACACTCGAATCGCATAACATTCGCTTCAATTATCACCATGAAACGAAAAACCCGTTCTTCACGGAATCCCATTTCGCGTTTACCTTCCCGTCCGACTTTACCTGCAATCGTGTCGGTTATACTCAGGTCGAGATTGACGACTTTAATGCACTGCAGTTGGGAACGCCTTTCGAACTGGATGCCTCGGTCGTTGATTCCTTAAATCAGGTCGTCGAATTTGCCGAAGCGGAAAAGCTCAATTCGCTGGTGCTGGGAGTCGATCATCTGGCGACCCGTATTCTAGCGGGCGAACGGGAAGATGCCATCCTTGAATTTTTGACGATGTCCAACCACTATTTCTGGGGTGCTTATAATATTTCCGCCATGAATTCGTCCACAAACGTCACGCGGAACGGCTATGTTGACGATGATAAAAAATCGCCCGCGAAAGTCTTCACCGCCAACAACACCCCTTCCTTTGTGAATTCCTTCGACAATCTGCCGATGCCCACCGAAGACTTCGTGCGCAACTATGGTCGCCGCCTGCATCATGTGGCCTATGAAGTCGTCGACGGCAATCACAGGGCCGGCGAAAAGAATGTCGATTATGTGGTGAATACGCTGAAAGACAAAGGCATTCCCTTCCTGGCCCACGTGGTCGGCGAATGTCTGGATGAACCAAACCTGAAGCAGATCTTCTCGAAGCACTCCGATTATTCCATTCTGATCACCGAATATGTGGAACGCTGTCACGGCTACGAAGGGTTCTTCACAAAATCCAATGTTGCCGCACTCACCGAGGCAGCCGGAAAAGACGAACGCTACGAACACGGCCACGTCTTTGACTAAAGGCGGATTCCGGTTCGAACCGACATTCAAAGTAGACAGCGCTTCCGTACTCAAACCAGGGATTTGCAAACTATGAATCGTTCTTCGAATTTGCCAAGGATTGTCATCATCGGAGGCGGCTTTGCCGGCATCAATGTCGCCAAGTCGCTGAAGGACGCCCCGGTTGAGATCGATCTGGTCGATAAGCACAATTACCACCTGTTCCAGCCGCTGTTGTATCAGGTCGCGACGGGAGAGCTTGATCCGGCCAATATCGCTGCCCCGATTCGCAAGATTCTGTGGAAGCAGAAAAACGTGCATGTCGCCCTGGGCGAAGTCACTGCCATCGATTTCGACAAAAAACTGGTCGACTTTGACGGCGGCGAGTTGGATTATGATTATCTGGTGATAGCCTCCGGCGCACAGCAGTCCTATTTCGGCCATGACGAATTTCGGGCCCATGCGCCGGGCTTGAAGTCGATTGACGACGCGCTCGAAATTCGCCGACGTCTGTTCCTGGCATTTGAAGAAGCCGAGTGGGAAGCCGACGAAGAAGCCCGTCGCAAAAAACTGACGTTTGTGATCGTCGGCGGCGGACCGACGGGCGTCGAACTGGCGGGCGCCGTCAAAGAAGTCGCCACAGAAACACTGCCCCGGGAATTTCGTAACATTCATAGCGACATGGCACGCGTGATTATCGTCGACGGCGGTCAGCGACTTGTCGGCCCCATGCCCGAAGACCTCGGCGTGCGGGCACAACACGTGCTCGAAAAAATGGGCGTCGAAATTCATCTGAATGTGCATGTGACGGACGTGACTGCCGAAGGAGTCAAAATCGGAGATGAGACGATTCCCGCCGAGAATGTCTTCTGGGCCGCCGGCGTACAGGGACAGGATCTCGCCAAAACATTAGATACGGAAGTGGATCGCGGCAGCCGAATTGTCGTAGGCCCCGATCTTTCGATTCCCAACCACCCGGAAGTCTTCGTCGTGGGAGACGCCGCCCATGCGACCGATGCTACCACCGGAAATCCGGTCCCCGGTCTCGCACAGGGCGCCATCCAGACCGGCCGCTTTGTCGCCGAAATTATTAAAGCCGAAATCGCTGGCAACGCACCGAAAGAACGGCCCCAGTTCAGTTACCACGATAAAGGTTCGATGGCGATGATCGGCCGCGGCAACGCCATCGCCGCGATCGGCAAAATCCATTACGGCGGCATTCTGGGCTGGATTTCCTGGAACGTGTTACACGTGATGTTCCTGGTCGGCTTCCGCAACCGCTTCAAAGTCATGCTCGACTGGCTCTGGAATTACATCTGGAAAACCCGCCGCTCCCGCCTGATCACCGGCGACCCCGAAGTCCACATCAAACAACTCTACTCCGAGCACCAGCAACCAGTCATCAAACCGCGCCGGGGAAAACGTGATAATACAGACGAAGGATGAAACCAGTTCAATCACCGGATACTCAGATGAACTTTCTGATCGCAGGCTTCGTAGCCGCCACTTTGATACTGGGCATGTTTCTCTTTATCAAGATCATCGATTACGAATTTCGCAAGTTCATACAGGATCTGGGAGGGAAGTGGGAACCAGATTACGGCATGGAATTTCCTGGTGGAACATTGATCTGGATTTCGATCGCAAATCTTTTGCGGAACTACCGGGTGCTGTTTTCAATCCTGATTCTCTGTATTTGCTTTGGCATCGCTTTTTTCTGCGGGAGTTCAGGAGAAACTGTTGATCCTGAAACGAGAGCAGTAAGTGAAACTCAATCTAATTAGTCAGCGAAAATTCTCATGTCATTTTCACAATAAGGAGTCCTGTTATGAACGAAGTCGATCAAAAAGCGGAAAAAAAAAGAGGCACTGCAGAAGCGGGGCTGGTTTATTTTGGTTCCATTCTGACTGGTGTTATCGGAATATACGGTGCTTGCTACGTATTGTCATCAAAAGACTATAGTGGCGGCGGGATGTATCTGTTGGCCTCGGCATTTGCATTTGGATTACTGGCGAATGCCTTGTTTCGTCATTAATATCACGCATTTTGAATTGTAATCTCATTTGTTTTCTTTGTTTCAAGAAACTGAATGAGCGCTTTCAGATCATCTGCTGTGAGCCCCCAAGGTGATTCCTGAATGTCTGGATCGACTAATTGGATACTTCGAATCGTTTCCTCGATATCGCCAATGACAGAAGGCACTCCATCCATATCGCAAAATCCGAGCATCTCGTTCCATTCCTTGACAATTTGCAAGTAGGGGATTATTTTGTCTTCAAAGCACAAGGAAAATAAAGAACCAAAAAGATTATCAAATTCCCACTGGTGCATTTCAAATTTAGAATGACACTCGTTCGTTTTTGATTCAAGAATCACAAGATCTGGTGGTTGACCATATACTAGATCTTCTTGAGCCCATTTCGTTTTATAATATTTGATTTGCATGCTGTTATGTCGCCATCATTGATTGTTCAGAAACGTTACTTCATCTGACTCAGCACAATTTTATCAAATAGTTTATCGGAAAAGAGTCGTTTGACGCGGGGGAGCAGTTTGGAGTCCATTGTGGTGGCGTAGCGGGTTTTGGGGGACTTCGCTTCGATGGCTTTGATCACCGCGTTCGCCGTGCTTTCGGGCCCCGGGCTTTTGGAGTACAGTTTGCCGGTGAATTTTCGGAAGGCGGAAACCAGCGGCTGATAATCTTCTGCATGATCCAGGCTGTCCAGTTTGGCAAAAGCGACTTCGTCGAATTCGGTTTTGACGGCTCCCGGCTCAATCAGGACCACATCAATGCCAAACTGTTTGACTTCCATCCGCAGTGCGTCCGAAAAACCTTCGACCGCAAATTTTGTCGAAGCATACCAGCCCAGGACCGCGGTCGAGACATGCCCCACGACGGATGCGGTATTGATAATACGGCCACTGCGCTGTTTTCGCATCTGAGGCAGAACCGCCTGCACCAGCCGTGCCAGGCCGAAGACGTTCACGTCATATTGATACTGAATTTCGTCGAGCGGAATACATTCAATCGTTCCATACGATCCGTAGCCGGCGTTGTTGAACAGCACGTCAATCCGTCCCTGCTCAGCCAGCATCTGATCCACGCCGGCTTTGACCGATTCGGTATCCGTGACATCCATGTGCAGGATGTGCGCCCCTTTCGCTTCAATGTCCCGCATCTTCTCCACCCGCCGGGCGGCTGCGTAAACAGTGTGCCCTTTTGCCAGCAGTTTTTCGGCGACCAGCTTGCCAAACCCGGCCGACGCGCCGGTGATTAAAATACATTGTTTGATTTCTGGTTGAGTACTCATGAACCGATCCCTGGAATATTAGCGAGTGCTGGAAGGTGAAGCCGTTGTTTCCGCGATGCAGGAACCGAAATCGTACTAAGCTGAGGCAGTCTGTCAACAGAGGATCTCAGTTCATAAATCTTCTGGATAAAGATAATCGGTCTAAGACCAGAACGAGAACAACACTGCTTTATGATGGTTGCTACTGCTGCTCCTTGAGCATCTTCGCCACGGAGATTGGAAAATAAAACCAGGTTAACAGTTCCTGCTTGCCGGTTCGTGGATTGGTCAAGGTCTTGAGTTGGAGCTGGGCACGTTCTGCCAGTTCCTTATTCAGATGCGCCCGTACATGCAGTTTTCCATTCATCTTTTTTGTTTCCAGGGATACCAAAAGATCCGGTCGGGGCGTTCCGTCTTTCGATAAAATTACTAAGTCGATGGAGTTGAGTGCCTGCAGTTTTCCCGTATCGTCTATGATCAGATTAACGGTGACGCGGCCGGTGCCGTGATCGACGACGGAGAGTTCATATCGCAGGTTGAGTTCTTCCTTCGATTGACTGATTTCGAAGCCGAGTGCCCAGGCGACGTCTGCTGTGAACAACAGACCGAAAAATGGTAATAACAACAAAAGAGATTTTCGTGCAGACATCAGAAGGTTCCTTCAAACGAGGGATATTGGCAATGTTCGATTCCTGCAAAGTTCATGAGTTTCCGTCAATGATAAAAGTATGATCCGAGATCAGTCTTTTTTCTGTGACTTACAAAACTGACTGATCTTATCCAGAGTCTGGCGGTGTTGTTTTTCCTCTGTGGATCTGTCGGGGGCTTTTTCAATCGTTTTAATGGTCTCTTGAATTCGTGTTTGCAGTTGTTCGTCATTGGTATTAAGTGCGTCGCGCAATGCGGGCAGAGCCGGCTCGGCCTGCTTGCCAAACGTTGCTAATGCTCCTGCCGCATTTCGGCGGACCCATATTTCTTTATCCTGCAGTAATTTGGCAATCGCCTCCAAGCTGGGTTTGCTATAGGGATCCAGCTTTGCCAGTTGTCCGGTGCTCCAGCCGCGCACCGTGGTGTCGGTGCTGGTTAGTCCTTGGGAATAGCGTTGTTCCAGGTCGGCCAGTTGCAGCAGGTTGATTCCCTGGGGAATTTTGATTTTGTCCAGCTGAATCGCACCGCCGACATAAACCGTTAAGATCGGGTGCTTGTTCCAGATCAGACTGCCCTGGTCTTTTTGTGACATGGCTCGCGCGATTCCGCCAACCAGATGCAGGCTCCAGTTAAAGTCCATGGTTTGCGTTTTTCGAAACGAGCTGACTTTAGCCGGCCCCGGTCGCAGGACAACCTCGTGTACTTTTTCTTCGGTAGCCGCAAATTTCTGTAAGACATCGTTGAGCGTCTCGGTGTCTCCGTGATAGAAACAGTGTTCGTTGCCATTGATCCAGCGGTGGTAAATGCGGCTCTGATGATTGACGACCGGCATAATGCCCGGCCAATCCCGGAAATTCGCTGCATTTAAGGGCTTGTTGCCGAAATCCTCTTCGCCCAGTGCCCAGGCGTGTGAAGCCAAACTGCACAAAGTCAGCAGCATACCCAGTGAATTGAAACAAAACTGCCGCATGATGAATTTCCTTATTGGAGTAACTGGTACGTACCCTTTAGAGACGGTACCGACGATGGTATTGTTTCAGTGATTTGCGAATCATTTCAATTTTCTTCAAACTCGAAATTTAGCATTTACAATTAAGTCAAACGCAATAGTAGAGGCCGCGTTAAATTCAGTCTAAGTTTCTGCCGGATCAGACGTATTACTTATTTTCTCTGACGGCGTATGAGTGGCCAGTCGTAATTCGCGGAGCATGGCCCGTTTTTTGGTTTGATGAGACTGCATCCGTCGCAGGATATCGTCGAGAGTGCGGACGGCGTGGAGTACGTGCTGGCCTTTGTTAAGCATGACGCACTCAGCCCGGTGGCCCATCGCCGCATCGGTGATTTCTGCACGGGACGGCATCCCTTCTTTCGCAAGCGACTCTAATACCTGAGTGGCCCAGATGACGGGAACATGGGCGGCTTCGCAGATCCAGAGAATCTCTTCCTGAACTTCAGCCAGCCGTTCAAAGCCGCTTTCGACGGCCAGATCGCCGCGGGCAATCATCACGCCGCAACAGGGAGAACGCATGGCAGTGAGCAACATGTCCGGCAGGTTTTCAAAGCCCCGCCGCGTTTCGATCTTCAGGACGATTGCGGGCTGGCGACCATCCAGGCGTGTCAGATACTGCTGAAGCATTTCGACATCTTCCGCGCGATTGGCGAACGACATCTCGACGACATCGGCGTGTTGTGCGACAAAGGCCAAGTCTGCGAGATCTTTGTCGGTTAAGGCATTCAAACTCAGATTACTTTCGGGCAGATTGATGCCTTTGTCGGCGCGTAGCTTCGCGCCGCTCAAACGCGCCTGCGTGATGCGAACGAGTACGCGTGTGCTGTCTACTTTTTCAATGACGCCGCCAATCTTGCCATCATCGAACCAGATGGACTGACCGGCACGAACGTCGTTAAACACATCGGGAATCGTACAGCCAATTTGCGCCGGAGTGAGCACCTCTCCCGCACTGTCATGGGTCACGGGCCGCCCCGGTTCGAGGTTCCTAGTTATAATGAGCTGGTCGCCCTGAAACAGCGTGAGATCGTTTTCCGTAGCCGCTATGTCGCCGACCGCTGCTTCGCGATGCTTTGCCTTTGCGACTTTGTGTTCGTGTTTCAGGACTGTGCCGGGAATGACGTATGTGGTTTGAACCGCCTCTGCCCAGCACCCTTCATCGGTGAGATCAACGATGGTCAAAGTGCGCCGGGAGCCGCGTGCGTCCGTGAGTTGGATTTCTTCTCCCTGATGCATCCGAGAGAGCCAGGGTTCCGGAACGGGCAGGCAGGCATCGGCGGGGGAAGGCGACGGTTGGGGATTGGTTTCGGCAAAGAGCCAGACCCGCGCGGGAGCAGTGACCTGTCCCAGGAGATCGCGGCGTGGGCGAATCTTGACGACCGCCGGTCCTGGCTCCAGAGGCCCGGTGCGCAGCTTGGGGCCTGCCAGATCCATAATGACCTGGCACGACCGCCCTAATGATTTTTCCGCCCGTCTGAGGTGTTCAATCATCCGCAACCACGCAGTCGCATCATCGTGTGCGCAATTGATTCGCATACAATCCATGCCTTGTTGCAGCAGGTCGTGGACCAGATGGTAATCGTCGGCCGCCTCGCTCGGCATGGTGACCATGATTCGCACCCAGCGTCCGGGGACGGCGGGACCGAGCAGCGTTTCGGTGTGTTCGACCAGCAGGCGTTCCCCGGTCGCAAAATTGATGACCGCAGGTTCCGCAGCAGACTGTTCCAGAGAGTGTCCCGCCAGACGGTGTAATACATCGAGCACCGCATCGACGGTCGCCATCACATGCGACTCAGCGCGCCCCAGCGAGGACAGCCCGAGCGCTGCCAGGCGGATTTGTAACGGTCGGATGTCGTGATGCCGGAGCGCCAGGTAATGTAAGAGGTTGCGGGCACTTTCCCGGTAGCAGGGGTGAACCTGATCCAGCAGAGACCGGGAGCGATCTGCCTCAATGACCATCTCGGAGCGGATGGTGGCAAGTTCTTTGAGTACCGGTTCATAGTCTTCCGACGTCAAGTCAGAACTGGTCGTGCTGTGTTCCAAAGTCAAAGGGCATCCTCTCCGGAAGCCGAATTTGTGATGAAATGAAAAAAATCCACTTCTGATCGTAGATCGTTCTAAGTGTGGCGCGATTTAAAAATCGTATCAGACTGAAGTCGTCTGTCAACGGCGTGCTTCATTTCAGAGTTGTTCTTAACAATCATTTCATCAAGAATCATTTTGGTGTTGTCTGGAATAAGGAAGTCGGAAGAGGGTTTCAGCTGTCTCTGGAAAATGTCAAACCGGCTTGTTTCAGTGACAAGTCAATTTGAGGAAGTAGAGACGGATCGTGTTTCAAGCCGAGTAAACCAACGAAGAGAGTGACGCCATCGTCTGAAGGAGTCATTGAGAGCAGGTAAGATCTCAATTCATCTTGAAATTCAAGCGCGCCGGCAGTCAGGTCGTCGGTTGATGACGGGAGAAAGGTGACAGCCGAGTCGCCGAATTGAAGATGTCCTGAGTGATCGGGTGTGAATAACCGTGACTTGAGAGTGGAAAGAGTGATGGCGGGGAAATGATACTGGATGATGTCTTGTGTCTGCGCATCAAGCCAGAGTTCGCTGCCTGTTGATAAATCAGTTTTCGTGAGATCTTCCCCCAGCAGGAGCGATATGCAGGCCCGTTCTGGGGCCCCTCCCATGATCATTTCGATCGCGCGCACATAGGATTTGTGAACCGTTCCGTCAGGCTGTTTCAGTTTCAATGGATCTCCGACTGTGACACGAAGGCTGGAACCACTTGGGATTCCTGGGGCGATCACGAAACCGTGGCCCTTAATATCAAACACATCTTCAATCCGTGACAGGAGCGTATGCATTGGGGGGCCTTACTCAATCGTATTCAAAAGGAAATCTTATCGGACAGCATTGAGTTTCTGGTTTAGCATCGTTTGCTGTTGTTTTGTGAAAGCGGGCGCTGACTGGGGGATCGGCGGGATATTTCCCCAGACGGAGAGTTCCTGGTTTTTATCTGGTAGTCGATCGAAAAACGCAGAAGGGACGCCCGCCCATTCACCTGTTTCACTCACAACATTACCACCTATTACCAATTTGCCGCTTGGTAAAAACCAGGAGCCCTGCATGAGAATCGCGGGTGCGTAGGGAACTGTCCCCCCGGAAGGAATGGGACGTAGTGCGCCCCACTCTTTGTCCCAGCGTCCGCGAAAGATCCAAAGTCGCTGATAGCGATCCACAGAAACAAACCAGTCCCGTTCCGCTTCAAATGTGATAGGTCTGTCTGCAGCTAACCTTGAGTAAATGGGGGTGGAAAAAAGTTCGACCTCCATAATCCGCCGATGGAACATGATGTGTACGATGTTGTCCGCCGTTTCTTTGATTTCCAACTGATGTCCGCCCGCAGGAAAGCGATAAACGCCAACCTGATCGATCACCTGCCCTGCCTCAAGCTTGGGGGGAAGACGCAAAATTGCGACGACAACGATCGCCAGCAGCAGGCAGCCCACACCAAAGAGTAAGCGAAGGCGAAAACTCAGACGCGGTCGTTGTTCAACGATCGGAGTTTGGTCTTCGACTGTCACGCGATCACCTTGAATCTGTTGGTAGCTTCGATGTTTTCAGTCCTCGTATTCAACACAAATGATCTATCACTACGACTGCCATGTCATATGTTTGCATCGGCGTTAGTCTTTAACCAGACCAATTGAACGTAAACCACGTTTTAGCGGACGTACCCATTGGGAGATAAAATAGAATTTGAGTGCACCTTTCAGTGTATACCGCCAGACCAGCCCCTCGTCGTCGGTATAATAAGCGTCCTTCACTTTGACGAGTCGATCCGCTTTCATTTTTCTGATCTCGAAATAGCCAGCCAGTGGTTTGTCTGCTTCAAAAGGTTCAATCGCAATTTCTTTCAGCCTCTGCATATGTTTTTTATGGAGTTCTTTGAATCCGTAATCTGTCCAGGTTGATTGTTCCATGACGCCGGAAATGTCCTGCTCCCCGATTTCATTCGTGGTACAGAGAATACGACCATCTGCAGATTTTGAATAAAGCCAGATCCCTTTACAGGGAAGTTTGGCGACCTCACCACCACTGACGGTGGCGATCATTGAGCAATCGGGGGTGATCCAGAAGTCATATCGCACTCGATACATTTTTGCCTTTCCAAAATGACAAAGGCAGCCGTATTCAAAGCCAAGCTTAGCAGCTTCCTGGTTTGCCTCAGCGGCGGCATCGACGAGTGGATATTCTTCACCGTCATCTGGAAAATAAAACGGCTGAATCGCCTGTTTTTCCCACATGCAGACTGAAACAATCAGGATAAAAAAGAAGCCAAGTAAGGCTCCGATCCCCAGGAGCAATAGTTGATACTCAGGCATCTTTAGCTCTCCCTGGTCTTAGTGGGTCGTTCAGGAGCAGGCTGATTTAAAAAAAAGAAAGGGACACCGAATCAATAATTCGATGTCCCTTAATCAGATAACACTATAAGCGAGGCCGACGGGACTTGAACCCGCAACCCCCGGATCGACAGTCCGGTACTCTAACCAATTGAGCTACGGCCCCTTACAGGTGGTCGGAAATGATAGGCAAAGATTTTCGCGATTGCCACTCATTCGACACAAAATTCGTGAGAATGTTCGAAAATTCTCTCGACGGCACGCAAAGGATACTTCCCTTGCGTGATGATCCCAATATAACGCGACCTGCGATGGTCGGCAAGTCATATGAGAATCGTATCTTAGGAATCGGAATTCTCGTCGGAACTCATTAAATATAACCGTCTTATTCGATCAAAAAAACGAAACTTAGCGACCGCCTGGGGTTAGTCTGTAATTGTTGTGCGGTAAAAATCATTTGCAGCAGCTACGCCGGCGCCGGGTGTCAGCTGGTAGCCCGCATGCAGCAGACATTGATCCAGGGCCGCCAGGAACAGCAGCACATGCGAACTCTGGCTGCTCTCTCCCATCAGGCCGATCCGCCAGGTTTTGCCCTTCATCGGGCCGAGGCCGCCGCCGATTTCGATGCCAAACCAGTTCAAGAGCTGGCTGCGAATGGTGGCATCATCGATTCCATCGGGAATCTTGACGGCGTTGAGCATTGGAAGTTGATGGTCATCGGCGACCGCGAACTGAATTCCCATCGCTTGCAGGCCTGCTTTCAGAGCACAATGATTGGCATAATGACGCGAGAATCGGTTTTCCATACCTTCGTCGAGTACCAGTCGCAGTGCCTGATGCAGTGCAAAGTTCATGTTAATCGGTGCAGTATGATGATAGGCCCGTGAGCCACCCCAGTAAGCACGGACCATGGACATATCCAGGTACCAGCTCGAAACCTTGGTCTTACGGGCATCCATGGCGGCAGTGGCGCGAGAACTGAATGTGACAGGCGCCAGGCCGGGAGGACAGCTCAGGCACTTCTGTGTCCCACTATAGGCGGCGTCGATATTCCATTCATCAATTTTCACAGGCATTCCTCCAAGTGAGGTCACGCAGTCAACCAGCAGCAATGCATCCGCTTCGTGGACAACTTCGGAAATTTCTTTCAGCGATTGTACGGCTCCCGTAGATGTTTCTGCATGCACAATGCCGACCACTTTCGGTTGTTCTTTTTTGACGACTTCTCCCACTTCTTCAACGGAAAAGACTTCGCCGAAGGGGCGCTCAATCTGAACGACTTCCGCACCAATGCGGCTGGCAACATCCGCCATCCGGCCGCCAAACACACCGTTCGTGCAGACGACGATTTTGTCTCCCGGTTCGAGCAGGTTGACTACGCAGGCTTCCATACCGGCACTGCCGGTGCCACTGACGGCCAGCGTGAGTTCGTTTGTGGTATGGAAGAGCGTTCTGAGCATATCTTGAACTTCATCCATGATTTGCAGGAAATACGGATCAAGATGTCCGACAGTCGGTGAGGCCATGGCTGACAGAACGCTGGGAGAGACATCACTGGGACCAGGGCCCATCAGAGTGCGACGTGGGGGTTGAATCGGGCTGTGAAGATGATGTTCGGTGATCATGGCTTTGGCTCTTTATGCTTTGAAAATGCTCAGAAAGGATTTAATTTTTCGCAAACGATATTCCAGGTCGGTGTTTATTTTCCAGTCACCAGGCGACTGATCTGTTTAAATTCATCGGTGCCTGCAACCTCACACCATTCAAATAAGAGGGATTCAGCGGTTGTAATACACGCTCCCGAATTCTCCATGCGTTTGATGGCGAAGTTCCAATCCAGTTGATTGCGGCTGGCAATCGCATCTATGGGAATGATAACGCGATAACCGGCTGCTAACAAATCCAGAGCGGTTTGCTGCACACAGATATGCGCTTCAATTCCCGTCAGCACGATTTTCGTACGATTATCGACGGTGTTAGTAGCCCCTCCCCAACCTAAGCACTCGGCGGCACTGAATCGCAGTTTTTCAATGGGAGTCGGCAGCAGAGAGGCGAGTTCCGGAATCGTGGCGCCCAGTCCTTTGGGATATTGCTCGGTAGAGCTCACGGGGATTTGAAACAGGGTGGCTGCCTGTACTAATTGTTGAAGTCTGTGAATCAGTTTTTTCGCGACGGGAATGGCGGGGACCAGCTTTTCCTGCACATCGACGACAACCAGTTGGCATTCCTGATGCGAAACCAAATCAATGCTGCGAGGAAACGAAGGAACTGATTCTGACATGAATTAACCTGACTGGCAAAACAGAAAAGAGCGAGAAAGAATGGATTGAAGCAGGCACACGAATCGTCACTCCACTTTCGGATTCCATCCCGCATTGATAAAATAGGATTCAAAAGAGTACCCTAACAAATTCAGAAGCAGTAGTGAAGCACATGAAACATTACAAACCAATTGCCGCGTCTCTTGAACCGTTCCTCCTGTTAGGAATATTTCTGTCTGTGTTCGGAGTGGGCCTGCTGTTTGCTGACAAAAAGCAGGAGGCAGCCGCGGGAGTTGCTCCCAATGCAAAACAGACCGCATTACTCAAACAGTTTGTTAAAGAACTGGTGCCGATCACGCCTGGAAAAGGAAAATTCCCGAAATCGTTTCAAATGGGCTCTTCAAAAGGCGCGCCCGCGGAAATGCCTGTTCATAAGGTGACTTTGGGTGAAGATTTCTGGATCGCCAAGTATGAAGTCCCGCAAAATTTGTATCAGGCCGTCATGGGAGAGAATCCCAGTCGCTGGAAAGGGCCACGTAATTCCGCAGAAATGTTCGACTGGCGGACCGCCAATCAGTTTTGTCAGAAATTGACGAAATTGCTGCGGAAAAACAGACTTATCGCCGCCGATGAAGAAATCCGGCTGCCCACCGAAGCCGAGTGGGAATACTGTTGTCGTGCTGGAACGACGACAGAATATAGTTTCGGTGATGTAGCCCAAAAACCGGGGGATGTCGGCAAACAGGCTGGAAACCTCGACGAATACGCCTGGCATACCGGAAATGCAGCCGGAAATGATCCCCCCGTTGGTGCTTTGAAGCCAAATCCGTGGGGATTGTATGACATGCACGGATACCTTTGGGAGTTCGTTGCAGATCCCTGGCACGAGACCTATAAAAATGCTCCCGCGGATGGTAGTGTATGGGGCTTCGGGGCTGCTGATTCGCCTCGCGTGATACGGGGAGGCTCCTGGATGGATCGCTATGACGGCCTGCGATCGGCATTTCGAGCGAAGATAGCACCTAGAAGTACCAGCCCTGCATTGGGGTTACGTTGCGTGAAAGCAAAAGTGAAAAAATCGGAAAACTAGGCTCTGCGAATTGCAGGGGCGTAGCAGCGGTGATACTCTTTTACATAGTCCAGATGGCTTTTCGCATGAAATTTGAGGTCCCCGCAAAAAGTGGTATCCTGTTCGTGATGAGCCAGGCAATTCGGTTTCAAATCAATCCTGTTTTTAATGTATGTAATTAGGCGAGAAAGTTCATCTCCCATGAGTTCAGAACAACCATCAACTGAAGAAATCAAAACCAGTGAAGAAGCAGTGGAAGCGAATGCGCCCGCCGATCAAGGACAGTCTGCCGATGCAGCTGGTGTGACGGAAGAAGCTGCTGCCTCTGCGCCACAGGAAGAACCTCAGGCCGAACCGGTTGCTGAATCGGCAACGACTGCAGAAACAGGCAATGAAGAGAGCCCACAAGCGGCAGAAGCTTCCGAGCAGTCGGAGCCTGCTAAAACGGAACGTAAAGTCCAGCTGAAGCCTAAGGTTGATCCGGAACAGTTCAAAGCAAAGCCTTCGCCTGGTACGAGTCTGCCTCCTCAATCGAAAGCAGCGGATGGGGAAGAAGCAGCGTCATCTGAAGAGGTTTCGCAGGAAGAACTTGACGAAGCGGCGATGCTGCAGATTGCCGAAGCAGCAGTTCCCATTGATATTCCACCTGAAGTTGATGATCTGGGCGAAGGACTGGAAGAAGAACTGGCTGCTGCTCTGTCAGCACAGGGAGGCCAGGAACTTCCTAAGACATTGAGCGATGAAGAAGCGGCAGCGGAAGCAGCCGCCGCGGGCACAGCGGCGAAACCAGCAGCTGCAACTCCCGCTGATGAGGGATTGGCTGAAGGCGATCGCCTGAAAGGGATTGTTGAATCCATCAATAACGACGATGTCTTTGTTGATTTGGGGAGCAAGGCTCTGGGAACTCCCGGGATCGTACCCCTGCGACAATTTGGTGATAAGCCACCTGAAGCAGGACAGGAAATCGACGTCAAAGTCACCAGCATTAAAGAAGCAGAAGGTTTGATTCAACTTTCATTACCACGTGGACATCACAAACCCGCTGGTGACTGGGATGCCGTTTCTGCCGGACAGGTCGTTGAGTGCGTCGTCAATAAATCCAACAAAGGAGGACTGGAAGTGAATGTCGGAAGCCTCAGAGGCTTCCTGCCCGCCAGTCAGGCCGATCTGTATTTCGTGGGAGACCTGGAACCGTTTGTGGGTCAGAAACTGACCGTACAAATTACTGAAGTGAATCCCAAGAAACGAAATCTGGTTGTCAGCCGCCGAAAATATCTCGAAGCAGAACGTGAAGAAATTCAGAAAGAACTGTGGGAAAAGCTGGCCATTGGTCAAGAGCATACGGGAACGGTCAAAAACATTAAGGACTATGGTGCGTTCGTAGATATCGGTGGAATTGATGGCTTTCTACACATTGGCGAGATTAGCTGGAACCGCATTAAACATCCCAAGGATGCCTTGAGCGAACAGCAGCAGATCAATGTGAAAATTCTCAAGATTGATCGCGAGAAAAACCGCATCAGTCTGGGCATGAAACAACTGCAGCAGGATCCGTGGCAGCTGGCGGAAGATCGTTACGCAGCTGATTCCACCGTGACGGGAAAAGTCACCCGGACCACTGACTTCGGAGCATTCGTCGAATTGGAGCCCGGTCTGGAAGGATTGATTCATATCAGTGAACTGGATCACCGTCGTGTGAAACGGGTCACGGAAATTTTGACCACAGGTCAGGAAACAACGGCGAAGGTGCTCGAAGTTGATCCGAATCGAAAACGAATCAGCCTGTCACTCAAAGCATTGAGTGATAAGCCAGATTCTCCAGCCGAACAAGCAGAAGAGCAACCAGCCTACGAACGGAAACGTAAAGGGCCGCTCCTCGGCGGCAATGCAGAAGATACTTCCGGTTCCAGTGGTGGTGGTTTGTTTGGAAATCCCAACGATTACAAATAAACCTGACACGGCGTAATACAAATACAAAACGGCATCTCAATTGAATATGAGATGCCGTTTTTTCTTTGTTGTCATGTTGTGGTTGGAAAGCGATGAGAGATTAGATCACTACGGATTCCAAAAGCATTCGCAACTTACGCAATTCCAGGGCGCGGTCGACATCTTTCAATAAAGCCGGAAGAATCTCCACTGAGAGGAACTGGTGATATTCCTGTCGTTCCAGCATGCTGATCAGACGGCTGTAATCGATTTCTCCTAAGCCGACTGGAACCTGAATTTGATCGCTGGTCGAGTCCCGCAGGTGCACATGGCAGACATAGGGAAAGACCAGATCATAAGACGTATTACTGTAAGGTCCGCAGGTATAATAACTGGGATCTAAAGTAAGTCCTAACCCTTTCACGGACTGACAGAGTTCCGTCGCCGTTCGTGGATCTTCGGTCAGTTGCCCCGTCTTGGTTTTGATCGACAGGCAGATTCCGTCACGGCTGGCAATTTCCAGTAACGCCTTCAGGCGATCAATTTCAGAATTAAACGGCGTTCCCAATGGAGAAGCGGGAATCGTAATCTGGGCGATTCGCATCAGCTTCGCTGTTTTACACAACGATTGAAACGAATCGGGGTCAATGTCATTTTCCAGACAAAAGGCAATGGGAGTCAGCCGAGTGACTTCCTTAAAACGCGAATAAAAGTCTTCTGGTGAATTAGCCACTTCAGATGGCTTCAGGTGATCACTCTCTTCATCCATCCAGATTTCGATTTTATCGAACTCCAGATCGGTGAGTCGCTCACAACTGACTTCAAACGATTCATCAGAAAAACAACGTGATGATGCAGCTACAAACACGCCGAACACTCCCTTGTTGGCAAAGATCAAATCAAAATGAGCACTTCGTCACTGACGGTGTCTTGCCTAAAAAACTCAAACTTTTAAATAACCCACTTTAACTAATTTACATAAATCGAATCATAGAGTGGGAAACCATGATAATCTATCCCGGTTTTAACGATTCTGCAAGGTCGATCAGTTTTGAATATTACACCGGTTTTCCATTTCTTGGGGATTTTAACTATTGTTTGCGACCAACTGACCGATAAAAGAAATAAGTCATCTGCTGAATATGGTTGGATCTCTCAAATCCCATGTCAGCGTTAATTGCATCAGTTCTCGACGTTGTGAGCAGAATCAATGATTTGTTCATACGCAGAAATTCAGGGGGAAGGGAAGCCAATGAAGCCTCAGTTGTTATGTAAAATGGCCGCTTGTTTGATTCTACCATTATGCGTGGGATGTTCGAATAGCCAGGTCATTCGAGGTCAATCGAGCGACGGGGAATTCATGATGCAGCAGCAGGCTGAAATGGTGAAATACCAGCAGCTCATGCATAAGCAGTATGCTGGTCAACAGGCTCCGATTCAGCAAATGGGCCACAACCGACATGGTGGTGCCTACTGTCCGCCCGGCTGGAATAATGGCCATAAAAACGTCTATACTCACAAGCAACGTCCCAAACATTACCAGACATACAAATACATCCCTCCTGCGGCAGTCTATCCTCAGCAGAATCAGCCCCTGGGCATGGTGCAATATCCCTATTACACACATAAGGGACCAGATGACTTCTTCCTGAAATAGGAAGACGCTTTCCAAAACGATTAATAGATTCAGGAGCTGATGGAGTTGAACTCTGTCAGCTCCTTATTTTATTGGACGAAAGAGACTGTGTTTGTTCTCTTTGTTGAAAAAGAAACGGGGGGTATAATGGCGGTACTTGTAGAAACTGTTTCCATTCTTGAATGAGTCTAGCCGCCGATTATGAATACCAGAAACAAAGTAATTGCCAACGCGATCAAAACCATTGAGTCTGTTGCACCAGACGGATATGGAAGAATGTCGATTCCTAATGAGACAGACGAAGTACTCTACGAGCAAATTCAATTTGCCCTGCAATCAGAATCCAGAGCTGATTTTCTGCTCAATCAGCGGGGCGTGAATAATCTATTGAAATTTGTAGAACGAATGGCAACGCAGTGTCTGCGCGAAACGGAGTTTCTTCCTTGTAAACAGGCGGCAGAGTCGCTGGAACTTCTCTTGTCACAGCCCGAATATGACGAGCACATGTTGCTGGTGGCTCTGGCATTGGCCCATGATGCCTACGAGCGTCTGCCCGAGCCGCAGCCGGAATTTGATGAAAAACAATTGCCTCGCTTCTGCGAAGCATGGAACCACTTTTTTTCAGACTTGGATCACCACAAATCCATCTCTTCTGTCCACTTTCGAATTGGAGAGGAAAAAGACGGCCCACGCTATATCTGTTACTGGTGAGCCGTCTTGTATAGTGATTTATGATGATTTCTTGAGCGGAATTTCCAGCTGGGAAGGCACCGGTTTGACCGTTTTTTGATGCTTTTCCGCGGCTGCCTTTAATTCCTTGATCACATCGGGATGATCTTTGGCAATGTCATATTTTTCCGATGGATCATGCTCAAGGTGATACAGCACTGGAGGATCATGTTCTTGAAAAGGTTCTCTTCCATAAGCGGGCTTCGTAATGAAATGTGCTTTCCAGGGGCCTTTGCGGAGTGCCATCAGTTTTGTCCCTCGATAATAGACCATTTCCTCTCGAGGACCTTTGCCGCTATCCATTAAAACGGGGGTGAGATCTACGCCATCAATCACACGATCTGCGGGAACTTTGCCGCCGGCAAGTTTGATAGAAGTGGTAAAGATATCCATTGTACTGCCCAGTTCCTGAGATACGGTACCCGCGGGAATATGACCAGGCCACCAGGCCAGTGTTGGTTCACGCATTCCACCTTCCCAGGTACTGCCTTTTCCGTCACGCAATAGCCCGGCAGAGCCTCCCTGCTGGTTGAAAATCAGCCAAGGGCCATTGTCGCTGGAGAACCAGACGATCGTATTTTGATCCAACCCCTGTGTTTTCAGTTCCTGCAGTATTTGTCCGACACTCCAGTCAATCTCTTCAATCACATCGCCGTACAGGCCACGCAGACTTTTATCCACAAACTCTTTCGAACGAAAGAGCGGAACGTGTGGCATGCTGTGCGCCAGATAGAGATAGAAGGGTTGTTTTTGATTCTGTTTAATGAATTTGACGGCTGCTTCAGTATAGCGTTTCGTAATCGTGGTCTGGTCTGCCGGGCGTTCGATGACTTCGGTATCGCGCATTAAGGGGACATCCCAGTATTTGACTTTGGGTTCCAGAAAGATGCTGCGCCCCAGTTTTTTTTCTGCCACACGATCCATGTCATTGGAATAAGGAATTCCATAATAGGAATCAAAACCATTACTGGTAGGCAGAAATTGAGGGAGGTGGCCCAGATGCCACTTTCCGACACAGGCCGTTTTGTAGCCGGCGTCCTTGAGCGCTTCCGCCAGAGTGACCTCACTGGCAGGAATGCCGCCGCCGGAATTGGGAAACAGCACCCGGCGTTTGTCGCTGCACATTCCGGAACGAATCGGATAGCGGCCTGTGAGCAAAGCGGCTCGGCTGGGAGTACAGACCGGGGCTGCTGAATAGAATTGAGTCAATTTCATCCCCTCCTCCGCCATCTGATCCAGGTGAGGCGTTTTAATTGTGGGATGCCCAAAACAGGCCAGGTCCCCATATCCCAGATCGTCGGCGTAGATCACAATCACATTCGGTTTAGATTCTGCACGGACTTCGGTGAGTGTGAGGCACAGGGTGAATAGGGGGAATAATGCCAATAGGGTGTGCTGTGTTTTACGACGAATGAGTGCGGTCCGTTTCATGTAAAGCTTTCTCACGAATGGGTTTTGGGTTTGAAGGATAAGGGATTGTCCCTCTGATTGTTCACGCTTTCTCGCTGAAGTGCAACCTAAAAATAAGATTTTGCTTATGTAAAACTTTTCCGGTTATGCCGATAACTCCTTCAGATACTAATACTTCACGTCCGAAATATTAGTAAGGGCAACCTCTGTGCTCGAAGAGGCGTGGTGTCATTATTTGAACGAATTATACAAGTTTGAGGCTGAAGCGTATGGAACAGGACAGCAAATCCAATTCAGAAGCTCCATCTGGTTCGACAGACTGGAAGTCATTGCATCACCATGAATGTGTGGAACAGATTGATTTATTAATCCGCACCGCGCATCTGGTCAGGGCGGCATTGAATAACAGTTTTGCGAATCTGGAAATCAATGAAGTGCGCTACTCTGCTTTGAAAGTGATTGATGACATTTGTGAGACCGGTTGTTCTCAATCAGAGTTAGCACGAAGACTGGGACAGTCCGAATCAAATATTTGCACATTGATCGAACGGATGGAGGGCGATCAGTTAGTCATTCGCAGGCAGTCACAACAAGATCGACGCAAACGCGTTTTGCAGGTAACCGAACAAGGTGCCCGCATTCTGGAACAGGTCAAGGCCTATCACGGGTTGGTGTCGCATCGGCTGTTAGGACCATTGAACCCCGATCAAAGACGTCAACTGACCAGCATTCTGCAGGCGTTATTGAAATCGGCTTCGATTCAACGTTCCCAGCGTGAAACAGTTAAAACATTTCAGGATGTTTCCAGTCCATATCCCTATCAGGGTGCACCAGCAGCTTAACGAAATCGTTTCTTATCTTTTTACCACTCCAGGCATTTTTAAATTTCTGTAACGGATTTCCCTCTATGAGGCGCACAAGACTGATTCCATTTTGTGGCAATCTCAAACCATATTTCACGGTCGCATTGATTTTTTCGATGACCGCGGTTCACTCTGGTTGCTCTCCGACATTCTGGTTCGATCAGGCGAATCAGGATACGTATGAAATTCTTGCCGAGAACGCGAACGATCCTGCCTGGCACGTTCCTCGTTTCGATGTGGAACCCGATCCGCGCAGTCGGTTTTATGATCCCTACGATCCTAACCACGAACCTCTACCTCCGGATGACCCAGCTGCGAATGTTTACATGCACTGGTTGCAATGCAAAAAAGGTTATAAAAGCTGGCACAAATTCGGCCGCGCACTTAGTATTGAAAATCCCGACTGGCTTGTGCAATATGGCATCAGTCCGGAACTCAGTGCGGAAATCGCCGCCTCTGGTGATGCATTGGAAGGAGTCGAATTACCCTCACTCGATAATTTAACACTTGCCGAAACCATCGATATTGCCAATATCAACAGTCGGGAATACCAGTTTCAAATTGAAAATCTGTTTCTGGCAGCCTTGGATTTAACCTTCGGTCGATTCCAGTTTGATGTCCGTTATCTGGGTGTCGGCGGACAAAATCCTCAGGCGGAACTCAATCGTCGTCGTTTAGCAAATGGTACACAGGAGCTGGATCTGGCCAGCCGCATCGGCGTCAATCAGGTGCTCCCCAGTGGTGCGCAATGGGCCGTCGAACTGGCCAACAATACGCTTTGGCTCTTTTCCGGTTCGAACCAAACCAACTCGGTCAGCTTGCTGTCTTATTCGCTGGTACAACCCCTGCTCCTCGGTGCAGGTCGAAAAGTCGTGTTGAATAATCTGACACAAGACGAACGGAACGTGCTGTATCAGACACGAACACTGGCGCGCTTCCGAAAAGAATTCTTTACAGATAATGTCGCTGGAGGGAATGGCTTTTTACAGTTGCTACAGCAGATACAGGTCATCGAAAACGAACGAGGAAACATTCAGCGACTTGAGCGGCAGGTGGAAATTCTGCGTGCCCTCTCTTCTCAGAAACCCAAAGTCCAATCAGAAAAACTCGATGAGCTTCCTCCCAACTGGATCATTCCGCCGGCACTGGTCGATAAGCTCGAATTCGATGACGAATCTCGGATGCTTTCCTGGAAAGGCGAGATGACGTCAGAACAGGAAAAACTTCTGCTGGCTTTGAGTGACGCTGATTCCTTCCAGGTAACCGCGAATGAACTCGTGTCTCGGATTCGTACCGAGGTCGTGACTTTGGATGTGGCACAGTTGGAAACACGACTCGCACAATCGATAAACCGTTTGAGAACGTTTGAGCGGCAGTATCAGGATTCATTGGGTTCGTTCAAAATCTTTCTGGGACTCCCACCCAATATGCCGATGACCATTGATGACTCTTTGTTGAAGCCATTTGAACTGATCGACCCCCTGCTCCCTCAAATCGAACAGGAAATTTATGACTATGTCGAAGTCTGGGCGAAAGTCTATGTCGAGAATTGGGATGACCCGAATCTGGTCCCACCAACGACGGCGGAGTTAAAAGAGGTCGTCGCAGGGCTGCAGCAACTCCTGGCGAAACTCCGTGTCGATGCCTTGTCAACCTTAGAGCAGGACATCAAAAACGTGGAATTGCTGCTGGGGGATTCTGATGAAGGGGTTACTGAAGAATTGCTGGCTTTACGCCAGCGTCGTTTCCAGTCCGAAGAAGATCGGGAGCGGGTTCGCGAAAGTACAAAAAATGATATACGGTTGTACTCAAGTATTCGCAAAGAAATGCAGAACATTGAAAGTCGTCTGGCCGGTCTACAGAGCTTCTTGAGTGAGGACAAACTGACCAATGAGCAAAAAAAGCGAATTATTTTAGAGATGGCCAATTTGCGCGAAGATATGTTGAGAACCTCTCAGGGAATGCAGGTGATCGAGATTGGCCTTCGCGTGGAACTTATTACTCTGGAACCATTTAGGATGGATATTGGCGAAGTGGTTCGGATTGGATTGGATAATCGCCTGGACCTGATGAACCAGCGCGGAATCGTAATGGATGCACGAAGATTGATGGAAGTGCGGTCTAATTCTCTGGAAGCGGTGTTAAATGTGGTAGTCGACGGGGATATAAGTACGCCTCTGGGCAGAAACAAGCCGCTGGACTTTCGCGGTAGTCAGGCTGGTTTCCGTGCGGGAGTGGAGTTTACAGCCCCTTTAGCATTAGTACAGGAGCGAAACGCGTATCGAGAGTCTCAGATCGATTACCAGCGAGAACGGCGTGACTTTATGGCGGCAGAAGATTCTGTGAAGTTCGAAGTTCGTCAAAGCTGGCGTCAACTGTCGGTCTTAAGGCAGAACTTTGAGACATCTCGGGTTCAGATTCGTTTAGCTGCTTTACAGTATGACAATGCCGTTGAGGCGACCTCAGATCCTTCCCAGGCAGGACGAAATCAAGGGTTAAATCTGTTAAATGCGTTAAATGCGGTATTAGACGCACAAAACAGTTTAATCAGCAACTGGGTAAATTATGAGCAAAACCGACTTAACATCTATCTGGATATGGGTATTATGGAGATAGATGAAAATGGAATTTGGAAAGACGATTTCTATCAACACCGCGCGGGAAGAATCAGGCCTACCAATGAGCACCGCCAACCCACCCCAGAAACAACCGAAACCGGAGTCACTGCAGAAGAAGTCATCAGACCCGTTGTCTTCCGACCAGCAGCAGAACTCAACGCACTCTCCGCAGACAGCGAAGAAGAAACGCAAATTGCCCAGTAAAACAAGATTGCTGTTGTTGGCAAGTGCTGTAGCTGTGATTGCAGTTCTGACCGTACCTTCATTGCGTACGACCCTGCTCTCTGCAATAACATCGGGACCGAAAAAAAATACGACTTACATTACCGATCTTGCTTCACGAGGACCGTTTCGCGTTACCGTGACGGAGCGTGGTCAGCTTGACAGCTTGAATAATGTCACACTCACCAGCAAGGTTAAAGGTTACACAACGATCATCAGCATCGTGCCTGAGGGAACCATGGTCAAAGCCGGCGATCTGGTTTGTGAGCTGGATTCCTCCCTGTTGGTCGATAAAGAAAAGCAGCAGCAGATTCAGGTCACCCAGGCGGAAGCCGAACAGAAACAAGCTGAAGAAAATGTCGCCATCCAAAAGACACAGAACGACAGCGACAACTCGGCGGCTACACTGGCATTGGAATTAGCCAGGCTTGATCTGCAGAAGTTTCAAGAAGGGGAATCGCAGCGCGATCTGAATGTCAAAGAAGGGGCAATTACCAAAGCCCGTGAAGATCTGCAGCGCGCGGAAGAAAATTTCGAGTTTTCTAAACGTATCGCGAAAAAAGGTTATAAAAATCAGAACGACGTCGAAGCAGATCGCATCAATGTCGTGAAAGCGGAAATTGATCTGGAGATTGCCAAAGAAGATCTCAAAGTTGAAAAAAACTATGTTCAGAATCGTAAGCTGATTGAGCTCAAAGCAGACGTTAAAGAAAAGGAACGGAATCTGGAACGCGTCGAGCGCAAAGGAATCGCGACCTTAGCGCAATTCGATGCCCGGCTCAAAGCCAGCCAGTTGACCTATGAAGTCGAGAAAAGTGAATTAGAACGGATTCGGGAACAGATTATTGCCTGTAAACTGATCGCACCGCAAAATGGTCAGGTCGTGTATGCCAACCAGGGCAGCAGCCGGCGCAGTAGTGGCGAAGACGTGATTGAAGAAGGAACGGAAGTCCGCGAGCGTCAATCAATTATTCAATTGCCCGACTTCAGCCAGATGAAGGTGGATGCTCGCATTCATGAATCCAAAATCAGCATGATTCAACAGGGACTCCCCGTTGATATTCGCGTTGATGCCTTCCCCGAACAGCTTTACCAGGGGGAAGTCGATCAAGTTTCGTCCGTGCCGATTTCTTCAAACTGGATGCGTCCTGACCTCAAAGAGTACAAGGCAACGATCAAAATTATCCCGAATGGTGCGGATATCACAAAACTCAAACCGGGTTTGACCGCCGAAATCGAAATCCGCATCGAAGAACGAGATAATGTTCTTCAGGTGCCGGTGCAGTCTGTCATCACAATTGGCGATCAACGTTATATGTTCGTGCTGGCGGAAGAGGGAGAGCCTGTCAGAAGAGAAGTCAAAATCGGCCAGGCCAGTGATACGATGATTGAGGTTCTGGACGGCGTCAAAGTGGGTGAAGAGGTGATTTTGAATCCTCGAACTCACTTTGCTGATGAATTGATTGATCTGGAAGAACAGTTGGCAATCGAAAAGAAAAATCAGGCAGAAAAACAGGGCCCCGCAAAATCACCCACTCCAGCAAAAGCAGGTGGAAAACCAAAGGGACAAACGGCAGCCAAAGCGAAGCCTGCCAGCGGCGGTGGTTCGGCTAATATCCTGAAACGCATCGATAAGAACTCAGATGGCAAGGTCTCCAAAGATGAAGCCCCTGAGCGGCTGCAGGAACGTTTCGATACACTGGATGCCAACAAAGATGGTTTTCTGGATGCGGGTGAGCTCAGCAAACTTAAACCCCCTTCAGGAGGTCCCGGAGGCTCCCGTCCCGCGGGAGAAAAACGACCATGAAGTTGGCGGCGCAAGTTGTTGACCTCACCAAATTCTATGATCTGGGTTCTGTTGTGGTCAAAGCATTACGGGGAGTCTCAACTGATTTTCCAGAGGGTGACTTTGTCGCCATTATGGGATCTTCCGGTAGCGGAAAGAGTACGCTCTTAAACCTTCTGGGAGCACTCGACCGTCCCACCAGTGGTCAGTATATTCTGGGCGGCCGCGATGTTTCGACTCTGAATGATGACGAACTTTCGGAAATGCGGAATGACATGATTGGGTTTATTTTCCAGTCATTCAATCTCATTGCCCAGTACACGGTACTCGAAAATATTGAGGTCCCTCTGCTCTACCGAGCCGGCTATCCCGCCATCGGCCGTGAAGAACGCGAATGGTGTATGGAACTGGCTCGCATGGTAGGTCTGGGAGACCGCATGGATCATCGCCCGTTCCAGCTTTCCGGTGGTCAGCAGCAACGTGTATCGATTGCACGGGCACTGGTGAATGATCCGCAAATCATCCTGGCAGACGAACCCACGGGGAACCTGGATTCCGCCACGGAAGCCGAAATTATGGAGATCCTTCACAATTTAAATGCAGAAGGACGTACAATAATTATGGTGACGCACGAACCCTCTATTGCCCAGCAGACCAAACGGCAAATTAATATGAAAGACGGCCTCATCGAAACAGAGACTGTCATAGAGCACCCTCTCTCTTCAACATAAACGATTCACACCTTTTAATTTCGTTTCACTCAGGTCACTCCCATGACTCGCATCATCCGTATCGTTCGACTCGCACTGAAAAGCTTATTGCTGCATAAGCTGCGGTCCGGCCTGACGATGCTGGGGATTGTGTTTGGTGTGTTTTCCGTGATCGCGATGCTGGCGATTGGTGAAGGTGCCAGCGCCCAGGCGCAGAAACAGGTACTGGAACTGGGAGCGACGAATGTCATCGTGCGGAGTGTGAAACCCCCGCATGAAGTAACGCAGTCTTCCACCCGTAGCCGTGTGCTGTCTTATGGATTACTTCGTTCCGACTATAAAATATTAACCAAGACCCTACCCACCATTATCCGTGCCGCGCCAATTCGTGAAGTCGATCGTGAAATTCGGTATCTGAAGGAAGCGATGAATGCCCGTGTGGTCGGTTGTACTGCCGATTACCTGGAGATGAATCATCTTACCTTATCGCAAGGTCGTTTTCTGACAGACAGTGATCAGGAAAAACTGTTGAATGTCGCTGTGATTGCCAATGAAGTCGCCAACAATCTATTCAAATTTGAAGACCCGGTCGGAAAATCGATTCGTGTTGGCTCTATGTTTTATACGGTGATCGGTGTGACCAAAGACCGGACTGCCTCCGCCGCGATTGGCGGTAGTCTTTCCGGCCAGGATTATAACAAAGACGTTTATGTTCCCATCAAGACGCTACAGGCGCGTGAAGGGGACCTTGATATCAAAACACAAGCCGGTAGTAATTCGGCAGAACAGATTGAACTGCATCAGATTACGTTACGAGTGAACGACAAAGACGCAGTTCTGCCTACCGCGCAGGCCATCAGAGAAACTTTGGAACAATCTCATCCGCGCACGAAAGACTATGCGGTTGTTGTGCCGCTGGAGTTATTAAAGCAGGCAGAACAGATTCGAATGATCTTTAATGTTGTATTGGGATCGATCGCTGCCATCAGTCTGGTAGTAGGAGGCATCGGCATTATGAATATCATGCTGGCTACCGTCACGGAACGCACACGGGAAATCGGGGTTCGTCGTGCACTGGGGGCGCGGCAGCGAGATATTGTCGAGCAGTTTCTCACTGAGACCATTGTACTGGCTGGCTCGGGAGGATTAATTGGCGTCGTGTTTGGTTTGCTCACGCCCATCACGTTTTTAGGAATTCAATGGTTTGTGCAGAATTTCGTGATGGAAGGCAGTACGGCTGGGTCTGAGGTCGGACGCATGTTCTTCGATCTGCAACCGCAAATCGCATTCTGGAGTCTGCCTGTCGCATTCGGAATTTCCGTAACCATTGGAATCATCTCGGGTATTTATCCTGCGATTTCTGCAGCAAAGCTCGATCCGATTGAAGCACTCAGGCACGAATAACCGTTCAGGTTTTCATCTGTTTCATACCAGTTTCGAGTAAATTAACCAATCGATGAATCTTGATTCGTCTTGTGAAAATTCGACTCTGAACTGTTTCCCTCAATTTACGGGCGCCTACAATAGAAGAGTGTTCTTTCAAAGTCATCGAATCTCAAATGTGAACCTACCTCAAGTCGCCAACCAAGACAGGGAGAATCAGGCATGCCGGGAAAGCACGCTTTTCTGAATCGAATCTACTTCTTTATTGCAACGATCGCATTTCTTCTGGCCGGCAGCGGAATCCTAAACTCATCTGTGTTCGCAGATGAAAAAACTCCTGCAAAAGAGACGAAGCAGGCAGAGCAGGACAAAGAACTGGCTGTGAAAAATCCTTTTCCGAACCGTCCCAAGGCACCCAGTCTGGATGGCGGAAAAGAATGGTTGAATACAGCAGGTGAGATCACGCTCAAGGACTTACGGGGCAAAGTCGTTCTCATTGATTTCTGGACTTACTGCTGCATTAACTGCATGCACGTGCTCCCCGATCTGGCGTATCTGGAAGCAAAGTATCCCAACGAACTGGTTGTCATCGGTTGTCACTCCGCTAAGTTTGATAATGAAAAAGAGACCGACAATATCCGCCGGGCGATTCAACGCTACGAAATTAAACACCCGGTCATCAACGATTCCAATATGACGGTCTGGCGGAAGTATGGCGTGCGGGCCTGGCCTTCGATGGTTCTGATTGATCCCGAAGGAAATTACTGTGGGCATCTGTCCGGTGAAGGGAATCGAGAATTGCTCGACAAAGTTCTGGAACGGGTGATTGCCTATCACCGTGCGAAAGGGACCCTCGATGAAACCCCCGTGCATTTTGAACTGGAAGCGGCCAAGCTGAAACCAACGCCGCTCAAATTTCCCGGCAAACTGCTTGCCGATGCTCCCAAACAGCGACTGTTTATTTCCGACAGCAATCACAATCGCATTGTGATCACCTCGCTCGATGGAAAACTGATCGACGTCATCGGCTCCGGTCAGATTGGTAAGAAAGATGGCGACTATAAATCGGCGTCCTTTGATCACCCGCAAGGCATGGCGCTGGTCGGCAACACACTGTATGTTGCTGATACCGAAAACCATATGATCCGTACCGTGGATCTCGATAAAAAACAGGTCTCAACTCTCGCAGGAACCGGCGAGCAGGCCCGTTATCGTTCGGCTGGTGGCAAGCTCAGAGCATCTGCACTCAACAGCCCCTGGGCGCTCACTGAAATTGATGGCGTGCTTTATATCTGCATGGCAGGGCCCCATCAAATCTGGCAGCACAAGCTGGGTACCAACGAAATCAGCGTTTATGCCGGCTCAGGGCGTGAAGATATCATCAACGGGGCCTTGGATGAGTCCGCGTTTGCCCAGACGTCTGATATCACCGTTGACGGCGATGTCTTTTACGTCGTGGACAGTGAAGGCTCTGCAGTACGCAAAGTCGACACAAAGAAAAAGAATGTGACCACGGTCGCAGGTACATCCGATCTCGAACGAGGTCGCTCTCTGTTTGAATTCGGTGATAAAGACGGCATTGGCGATCAGGCACGATTACAGCATCCGCTGGGGGTTCTGTATGACAAAGGCCGTCTGTTTGTCGCGGATACTTACAACCACAAACTGAAAACCATTGATCTCAAAACAAACGAAGTCAAATCTTTCCTGGGAACCGGCAAAGACGGAAACGCCCTCAATCCGGTTCAGTTCTCGGAACCATCGGGACTGGCGCTTGTGGGCAATCGGTTGTTCGTCGCAGATACCAATAATCATCGCATCTGCGTTGTGAACCTGGATGATAACAAGGTCAGCGAATTCAAAGTGCAAGGTTTAACGCCACCCAGTCTGCCGAAAAAGGCGGATGACAGTTTTGCACCTGCGAAAAATGCACTCGCGGTCTCTGCTCAAACTGTCGCATCAGGCAAACCGTTCAAAATTACGGTCACGCCCAAGCTGCCGGCTGAATATAAACTCTCGCCACTGGCACCGGTGAAGTTTTCCTTCAAATCCGATGCACAGCAGGCGTCCGTCAAAGGCAAGGGGACAGTGCAGGGAAATCAACTGGTTCTGGAACTGCCCGCTTTAAAAGATCCTTCAGGAGCTTACACACTCAATCTGAGATTCGGCTACTGTCGCGACGGTGTCGGCGGGTTATGCAAACAACATTCTGCTCATTGGAGTATTCCCGTTCAGACTGCTGCAGGGAGCAAGACAACCGAGATTTCGTTACCGTTGGATCTCTCAAAAGAATGAATCCCAGTTTAACAATGGAAATAACCAACGGTTGCTGATCTTTCAAAAAGACTGATCAGCAACCGTTTTTTTCTAGATCATCGGCACGTTCGCATCATTTTCGTTTCAGAACTACAGGATTCGAGCAGGCTGGTTGCTCCTCATCCTGTTGGCATGGCACTTGCATTTCAGAGAGTGCAGGGGAGTTCAAAGAATAAACTGAGCTGTTTTTTTACAACAGACTGCGGTATAAAATCATGATGCTGACAGGAGGATGAGCTATGGCAAACAAAGATAAAAACTATGAACAGGCCAAAAGTCGGGTTGAGAAAAAAATTGGTTTTATGATTCACGTTGGCGTTTACGTAGTGGTGAATGCCGGTTTGATTACGTTAAACCTGACGCGATCCCCCGAAAAATACTGGTTTATTTGGCCTCTGGGAGGCTGGGGGATCGGGCTGGCGTTTCACGCTTTCAAGGCTTTCAGTTCCGGTAGTGCAGTGAACTGGAAAGAAAAGATGATTAAGAAAGAGCAAGAGAAGCTCGATCAGTAACGTTGAATACTCAGTAGGAAGCAGGGGACGCATGACAGCAATTGATCCAATTTGCCACATGGAAGTCGACGAGTCCACAGCGCTGCAGGAAACCGTTGACAATCAATCCTGGTATTTCTGCAGCCAGGGCTGCCGCGACAAATTTCTGGCACAACATGCGGATGAAGTGAGCGCTCCCGAGCCGAAAGCAGAAGCGGAGCACTCGTGTTGTCATCACGACGGCGAAGATAAGGGACATCAACACGGAGAGAAAAAAACAGCAGTCAATGCACCGGAAGGGACCATCTATTCCTGTCCGATGCATCCGGAAATCGAGCAGGTCGGCCCCGGCAGTTGTCCGATTTGTGGCATGGATCTGGAACCGATCATGCCTCAAAAAGAGGAATCGCCTGAAGAAATCGCTGAATACGAACAGATGGCCCGCCGCTTCTGGGGTGGTCTGGCGCTCGGCTTACCGGTCTTTTTGCTGGCGATGCTGCCGATGACGGGACTGCCGATTCACCAATGGATTCCCGTCAAAGTTTCTGGTTGGATTCAATTTCTGCTCAGTACGCCCGTTGTGTTATGGGCGGGATGGCCTTTGTACGAACGCGCGTATCGTTCGATTCTCAGTATGAACCTGAATATGTTCACGCTGATTGGTATCGGCACTGGAACCGCCTATATTTACAGTATCATCGCACTGATCTTCCCTGGCATTTTCCCGGAGTCATTCCGTCACGAGGGGACTGTTGAACTCTATTTTGAGGCGACGGTGGTGATTACTGTGCTCGTCTTATTAGGGCAGATGCTGGAGTTACGGGCGCGGAAACGAACCAACAGTGCCATCCAGGAATTGTTGGCGCTGGCACCTCCCACAGCGCATCTGGTCGAAAATGGTGAAGAGCGGGAGATTCCGCTGGAAGAAGTGCAGGCGGGCAATTTGCTCCGCGTGCGTCCGGGAGAAAAAATTCCCGTCGATGGAATCGTCCAGGAAGGCAAGAGTCTGATCGATGAGTCGATGATTACCGGAGAACCCGTACCGGTTGTCAAAATGCAGGGTGACGAAGTGATTGGCGGTACTGTGAATCAGACGGGCTCGTTCCTGATGGAAGCACAGAAAGTCGGCGGCGAGACTCTGCTATCACAGATCATTCAAATGGTTTCCAGTGCGCAGCGGAGCCGCGCGCCGATTCAACGTGTGGTTGATACCATCGCCGCGCGCTTTGTTCCCGCGGTGCTACTGACGTCTGTGATCACCTTTATCCTCTGGAGTTGGCTGGGGCCCGAACCCCGATTCGCGTATGCGTTGATCAATGCGGTGGCGGTACTGATTATTGCCTGTCCTTGTGCGCTGGGTCTGGCGACGCCGATGTCGATCATGGTGGGCGTCGGACGCGGCGCCAAAAGCGGCATTCTGATTAAAAATGCCGAAGTGCTCGAGACACTGGAAAAAGTCGATACGCTGATCGTCGACAAAACAGGGACACTGACTGAAGGGAAACCCAGACTGACCGAATGCATCACGGCTGGCACGCTGAGTGAAAACGAACTCCTGCAACTGGCGGCTTCCGTGGAACAGCATAGTGAGCATCCTCTCTCGCAGGCCGTGGTCGTGGCAGCGAAAGACCGGGAATTGAATTTGTCTGACGTGCAGGACTTCGATTCAATCACGGGCGCGGGTGTGAAGGGCACCATGAATCAAAAGACGGTCCTGATTGGTAGTGCGGCTTTTCTGAACGAGCAATCCGTCACCATCAAAGATGAATTGATGACGCAGGCCAACACACTCCGCGAACAGGGGCAGGGGGTGATCTTTGTTGCCGTTGATGGAGCGCTGGCGGGACTGCTGTCTGTCTCTGATCCGGTCAAGGAGACGACGCCACATGCGATCGAGAAACTGCATGAACTCGGGCTCCAGATTGTGATGCTGACCGGGGACAACGAAAAAACGGCCAACGCGGTCGCGCAGTCGCTCAACATTGATGAAGTTGAAGCGGGCGTGAAGCCGCAGGATAAATATCAGAAGGTCAAAGATCTGCGTGCAGCCGGGCATAAAGTGGCGATGGCCGGTGATGGCATCAACGATGCACCGGCGCTGGCGGAAGCCGATGTGGGAATTGCGATGGGGACAGGCACCGATGTCGCCATTGAAAGTGCCGAGGTGACTCTGGTCAAAGGGGACTTAAGAGGTGTCGCCGACTCGATCTATTTGAGTCGGCTGGTGATGCGTAACATTCATCAGAACCTGCTGTTTGCCTTTGGCTATAATGCACTGGGGATACCGATTGCAGCCGGAATCCTGGTGCCTTTCTTTGGCATCCACGCGCTCTTAAGCCCGATGATCGCAGCGGCAGCGATGAGCTTCAGTTCGATCTCTGTGATCAGCAATGCACTCAGGCTCAGAACGCAGGCGTGATGTTTACTTTTCAGATTTATTTTTCGCTTTCACAATCCGCTTGATTTCGTCCAGTAATAGAAAATGCCCCGGTTTCACCATGTTTCCGTGCGTGAAACCGTCCAGTTCGAATAGCTGGACCTGCTCGTGTCCCACGACATTCAGCAGACTGTGCATGTAGGCATTTTCTTCGTAGCGTGTTGGAAATTCCAGTTTGCGATCCCCGGTAATCAACAGGATAGGTGGTGCGTCTTTCCGAGCGTGGAAGAGGGGAGCCATGTCGTCAATAATCGGTTGATCCCGTTTGATGCCCATTTCTTCGCGGACCGTCATGTGTGTGATGCAGTGTCCGCTGTAAGGAATCAGTCCGGCGATCTGGTTGGGATCAATTTTATAGGGTGCAAGCCAGCGTCGATCGAGACCGATCATGCTGGTCAGATAGCCGCCGGCCGAATGGCCCGCGACAAAAATCAGATTCGGGTCGCCGCCATATTCGGCGATATGCTGGAACGTCCAGGCGACAGCGGCCGCTGCGTCTTCCAGGTACGCCGGTTTTTTTGCTTTGGGAAACAGTCGATAATTCACAGCGACGATTGCGATGCCCTTCTGTTTCAATTCTTTAGGAATACTTTTACTGCCCCCTTTTAATCCGCCACCATGAAACCAGACAACGGTTGGATAGTTTTGGATAGACGTCGGGTAATACAAATCGAGCTTGCAGCGTTCCTGCCGATATTCTGTTTGATCGGGCGTTTCGGGCGCGTAATACGAAAGATTGGAAATGGTCTCATAGCCTTGATCTGGCTCCGCAGCTTGAAGTGCCTGAAATGTGAAACTCAAGCCGATGGTAAATAAAACAGTGAATTGAACCAGACGTTGTCTCATGATAGTGGCCTCTTGTTGTATGTTGAAATCTTTGATGTTGTGTTTGTAATGCGGAATGAATCCACTGGTTAGATCACGATGCATTCAGGCGTGCTTTCAGTTCCGGATAGCGTTCGTCTGTGTCCCCCACCTGTTGTTTGAGCTGTTTTAACTGCTGTTTGAGTTTCTTCACAATTGGCGCATAAGCGGGATCGGCGATGACGTTTTGCATTTCGTGGGGGTCTTTCTGCAAATTGTAAAGTTCCCAGTGCGGAGGCGTAGGGGTTTTCACGGCACCCCGCGCATCCAATGGAAGCCCGTAGAAGAAGATTAACTTATAGTCTTTCGTCCGGATGCCATAATGAGCGGGATTATCGTGATGGGCCATATGCATCCAGTATCGATAGTACGTTGCCTCAGGCCAGTCAGCGGGAGTTCCTTCTCCTTTCAGAATGGGTAAAAAAGAGCGTCCCTGCATGAATTCCGGTTTCTTGACGCCCGCCATATCGAGCAAGGTCGGAGCAAAGTTGACATTGTTGATGATGGTTTCGTCTTTCGAATTGGCTTTGATCCATTTCGGATAACGAACAATGAACGGCATCCGTAGCGATTCTTCATACATCCAGCGTTTATCGATGTAGTCGTGTTCGCCCAGCATGAAGCCTTGATCGGCCGTGTAGACGATGATGGTGTTATCGAGTTCGCCTGTTTCTTCCAGATGCTCCAGCAGCCGTTTCACATTGTCGTCGACACCGCGGACACAACGCAGAAATTTTTTCAGATAACGCTGATAGGCTTCACGAGTATATTCCTCACTCGAAAGACCAGGATCCACAAACATGTGATGGCCCATGTTACGTCGTTGGTTGCGCTGTCCGACGGATGTACCATAGAGAGGCTGATTCATCGGTCCGTGATTTTTGCGCTGCCAGAGTGATTCAGGTTCCGGGATCGTCACATCCTGATACAACCAGTCGTAGCGTTCTGCGTTTTCAAAGTTGTCATGGGGTGCCTTGAAGTGATGCATCAGAAAAAACGGTTTCTTTTTCTGTTTCCGATTTTTGAGCCACTTCAGTGAGATATCCGTGATCGCATCGGAGGAATGTTTGGAGTCATACCGGCTGACGCGAAATTCATTCTTCGGCCAGGGTTTAGGACCACGTACGCGGAACACGGGATTGAAATAACTTCCCTGGCCGGGGAGCACTGTATAAAAGTCAAACGCAGCCGGTTCTTTTTTGAGATGCCATTTACCCACCATGGCTGTTTCATAACCGGCGGACTTCATGAGCCGCGCCAGATGCTGCTGTTCAGGGCCAATCGCGCCATTCAACGTTGTCACACCATTCACGTGTGAGTATTGTCCCGTCATCAATGTAGCCCGGCTGGGCGTACAGATGGAATTGGTACAGAATACATTCTTGAGCAACATCCCTTCGCTGGCCAGACGATCTAACGTGGGTGTCGGATTGACAGCAGCCAGACGGCTTCCATAGGCACCAATGGCATGCGCGGCGTGGTCGTCTGACATGATAAATAAAATATTGGGTTGCTGCTCGGCTGCCTGCAGAGCGGGCAGGGGAGCCAGAAAGAGAGCAATGCTGTACAGGATCAGACAGTTGAAGCGCATAGATGGCATGACGAGGCTCATGTTTTCGGGGAAAGAAGTTATTACCTTTTGGTCATCGGCTCATCAATCTGTTTGCAGTAGCCTCACCAAAAGCATAAACTGAGATTATAGCATGCCGGATCGGGGGTTTTAAATCATGGAATCCCGATGATCCTGAGATTCACCATTTATTCTTGTATTCCCTCGTTTCCATCCTTGCCTCTGGATCAGACAACATGACATTCTGCAAATCAATCTGCCTGCTGAGTTATTTTATTGTTTCACTGTCATTCTGCCGTCTGGCTGCTGATGCGAATGCCGCCAAACACACCAACGTGATTCTGATCATGACCGACGATCAGGGGGGCTGGGATTATGGTTTCATGGGAAACAAGATTCTGAACACGCCGAACCTGGACGCCATGGCGGCAGGGGGCGCCCGCTTGAGTCGATTTTATGTCAGTCCCGTATGTACGCCGACGCGCGCCAATCTGATGACGGGCCGCTATAACTATCGCACGCGTGCCATCGATACTTACATCGGCCGGGCGATGATGGAACCGGAAGAGACCACCATCGCCGAAGTCTTAGCACCCGCAGGTTACAAGACCGGGATTTTCGGGAAATGGCATCTGGGCGATTCCTATCCGATGCGACCGCAGGATCAGGGCTTTCAAGAAGTGCTTGTGCATCGAGGTGGTGGCATCGGTCAACCCAGTGATCCGCCGGAAGGAGCTGGTAAATATACGGACCCGGTTCTGTTTCATAATGGCGAACAAAAGCGGATGAAAGGTTATTGCACCGATATTTATTTTGATCACGCGATGAAATTCATCGAACAAAATGAATCTCAGGACAAACCCACGTTTATTTATCTCGCCACCAATGCGCCGCATGGACCCTTTCATGATGTGCCGGAAGATTTGCGTCAAAAATATAAAGCCATGGATCTGAATGATGCCTACGGTTTTGACTTGAATAAAAGACGAAAGAACGAGAAGCTGTTCGACGATACCTCTCGCATCTTTTCGATGATCGAGAACATTGATCAGAATATCGGCAAGCTGTTTCAGCATTTGAAAAAAATTGGTGCTTACGAGAATACACTGGTTCTGTTTCTGAACGATAACGGCCCTAATGGACCTCGTTTTGTAGGCGCCCATCGTGGCATGAAGGGACGAGTAAACGAAGGCGGCATTCGGTCTGTGCTGCTGGCACACTGGCCCGCACAGCTCAAAGCAGGAACTGTTAACAATCGGATCGCTGCTCACTATGATGTCTTTCCGACGATTCTGGCAGCCACGGGCGTGGACAAGCCAGAGGCTCTGAAGCTGGATGGCGTGAATGTGCTGCCGTTGCTTCAGAATCAGGCAGAGAGTTGGCCCGAACGCGCATTGTTCCTGCAATGGCATCGCGGCGATGAACCGACGCCCCGTACCAATGCTGCGGTTGTCACACAAAACTATAAGATGACGTTTTCAAAAGAGAATGAACCGGGCAAACTGTTTGACCTGACGAAAGATCCGGCGGAGAGCAAAGATCTTGCCGGCAAAAAAGCAAAGCTGGCGAAGAAATTGACACGTCAATATAACAACTGGTTTTCCGACGTCAGTTCGACACGTCCTGACAACTATGCACCGCCACGAATTCATGTGGGCAATTCCAAAGAGCCGACGACCGTTTTGACACGTCAGGATTGGCGGTATTCCGGTCCCAAAGGTAAGGGCTGGACGCGAGACGCACGCGGCAACTGGCTGGTGACGGTAGAACAGGCGGGGGCGTACGACATTAAAGTCCAGTTCCAGAAACAGGAAGATCGAGTCGCGACCGAGCTGACAGTTCAGGTCGGCGATGATCAGTTCCAGGCGAAGGTTCCTGCAGATCAGTCAGAATTCGTCTTCAAAAATGTATCTCTGCATCAGGGAAAACAGACAGTCGATGTCAAAGTGGCCGAAGGCAGCATCGAGCGGGGGCCGATGTTTGTTTATCTTACGAAAAACAAATAAGCGGCTGAACTCTGTGTTCGAACATCATCTGGCACCTGTTTACCTCTGATTCTTTCTGAAAGAAAGTACAAAAGTAACCCGATCTGGAATGGTCACAGGTGTCGATTCAAATTACCATAAATAAGGAACATTAAGTTAGGGACGCGCAAGTTCGATGGCCGCTGGCTTTTCTGCTTCTTCTTCACAAATATCCAGCATAATGGAAGTGGAGACGTAGGAAGCCTAAGGCAACCGCTATGTCAGGCTCGTTCGTCTTATGTTCGATGTAACAATTACTCTAAGATCACTCCCAATTGCCGATGCTTCCATCGGCCTGCCTTTTTTTATAGGACTGATTAATGCAACAGAATTCAAATTTCAGCCGACGTGAGTTTCTTAAATCGACGACTGCCGGAGCAGCCGCCATTTCCACTGGTATTTGGACCGGTTTTGCCCCTGCTGCCACGAAGTCTGCCAATGGCAAATTAAACATCGCCTGTATCGGAACTGCCAACCGCGCTGCGGCAGATGTTGACGGAGTGAAAGGCGAAAATATCGTTGCACTCGTTGATGTCGACAGCAATTATCTTGACCGAGCCGGAGCCAGCTTCCCGGGGGCTCGTCGTTATGCTGATTACCGCGAGATGCTGGAAAGCGAAGATGGAAAAATCGATGCCGTTGTGATTGGAACGACCGACCATCATCACGCCCCGGCATCAATTCGTGCGATTCGTAAAGGGCTGCATGTTTACTGTGAAAAACCACTGACGCATACCGTTCAGGAAGCACGCATCATTGCAGAGGAAGCGAAAAAGCAGGGCGTCGCGACTCAGTTGGGAACCCAGATTCACGCCCGCGATAATTACCGACGCGTCGTGGAAATCGTTCAGTCAGGTGCACTGGGTGATATCGGTGAAGTCCATGTCTGGGTTGGAAAGGGCTGGGGAGGCGACGACCTGCCCACAAAGACTCAGGAACCTCCCAAAAATTTGAACTGGGATCTGTGGCTTGGCCCTGCACCTGTTCGGCCTTATGCCGCCGGTCGTTATCACCCCGCACAATGGCGTCGCTGGTGGCAGTTCGGTCAGGGAACATTGGGCGACATGGCGTGCCATTATATGGACCTGCCTTTCTGGGCGCTGGATCTACGTCATCCCACACATTGTGAAGCAGAAGGTCCGGAAGTGCATCCAGAAGCCTGTCCGCACGGTTTGACTGTACGGTATCAATTCCCCAAACGGGGCGATCTGGTTCCTGTCAATCTGACCTGGTACGACGGAAATATGATTCCCAAGAAAGTAGCCGGCCAACGTGTTCCCGGTAGTGGTGTGATGTTTGTGGGAACGGAAGGCAGTATGTTTGCCAATTATGGCAGCTACAAATTATTCCCGAAGGAAAAGTTCGCCAACTTCACGCCTCCGAAGCAATCGATTCCGAAATCGATCGGCCATCACGCCGAGTGGATCAAGGCCTGCAAAGATGGTTCACCAACCACCTGCAACTTTGATTATTCGGGTGCGTTGACCGAAGCCGTCTTGCTGGGCAATGTGGCCTATCGTTCGAAGTCACCCCTGGAATGGGATGCGGCGAATCTGAAAGCCACCAACTGTCCCACAGCTGACCAGTACATCTCAAAAGAGTACCGTGAAGGCTGGGAAGTGGCTTAGTAAAGCACAGAAATGAAACAGAAAAGCCCGGCTCCTCACTGGTGAGTGAGCCGGGCTTTTTTTATTGGCCTTCGATGTACTTTAGTTGAATTTCCGTGTTGGGTAGCTTCTTTTTCAGCTCTGCAACACCCTTTTCCGTGACTGCGGTGCGGGTCAGCTTCAAGTCTTTGAGACTCGTCAGGCCTTCCAGCTCAGGCAAGCCGGCGTCTGAGACGGCTGTCGAACCCAAATGCAGAAATTCCAGTTGCTGCATATCTTTCAGGTATTTGAGACCGGCATTTGTTAAACGCGTATTGTCCAGATTGAGCCACTCCAGCACCGTTAAGCCTTGTAATGGTTCCACGCCTGCATCGGTCAGACCGACGCGCCACAGGTTGAGCTTCTTCAATTCACCCAGGCCGGAAAGATGCTTCATTCCCGCATCAGATAGCAGGCTGTTTTCACTGAGATCCAATTCTTCGAGTTGCGGAATTTGGGACAGTGCTTTTAATCCCTCGTCAGAAATCTGATTCTGTGAGAGACGTGTTTTTTTCAGTTTGGGAAACTGGCTTAATGTGGCCAGCCCTTCGTCGTCGACAAGTGTCTTGGCCAGATAGAGCTCTTCCAGATTGTTCAGATCTTTCAGTTGAGAAATTCCATCGCCGCTGACCCAGAGGAAATCAAGCATTAACGCTTTGAGATTTGTCAACTGATTGATGTCCGCCATCGCATCGTCGTCGATATCCGAATTGCCGGAGAGCCGCAATGCTTTGAGCTTCGAGAGGCCAGTCAGGTACGAGATCGCTTTATTATTCAAGGAGCAGTTGCGCAGATCCAGGTTTTGCAGGGTAACGACTTTTCCCACCGGTTCCAGAGCAGCGTCGGTAATCTCTGTTTCATTTAATAGTAGCGATCGCAGGCGAGATAAGCCGGTGATGTCTTTAAGGGCTGCATCATCGATTTTCGCTTCCCGAAAATCGACTTCGATCACATGCCCCTCTTTGTCTCGCTTCAGTTTGGCTCCCAACCCTTTCAATGAGTCTGCCAGTTGAACTTCTGTTTCGGGAACAGGTGCTTTCGCCGTGGCTTTGGGTTTTGTTTCCTCAGCCGTTTTTTCCGAACTGAATTGTTTATCTGCTGGCTTTTCTGAAGCACAGCCGGCAAAAAGTGAAAGAAACAAAACGAGAATCAAAGGTTCCCGAAACGGTTTCATAGCAGATTCCTTAAAATCATAAGTAGCAAAGAGTTTCATTCTTATCTAAGCATACCGTTTGCAGAATTGGCTCAAAACCGATGGTGGCGACTCAATTGGATATTTTGAGGAATTGCCCATTAAAACGCCGTGCTGACTCACTCTAAAACAGCTGGCGGCAACGCAGGAGTCCAGAGTGAGCCATCTGAAGTCATATCGATTGAGTTAGGATCATCTGCAATCAATTTTCTCTGGTGAGACGTGCCAGCAGGAATGTCAGTGATACTGGAGAGGAATGAAATTGTCCCATTGGCCCCAACATGGCAGAAACGAAAAAGGGTCGTCTATGATCAGTAGGGGTTTTACGTAGTAATCTGGATTGCTTTGACAATGTACCCCAGAGGCTTCCATTTAAGAGGAATCCCTCCTGACGTATTCTGGTGCTAAGGAACCATTGTTAAGTCCTGAAATGACAATAGTTATCATCTCTTCCCTGTTTAAAGAAATCTGTCGGCTATGAGCCCCGTCTGTGAAATTGCTAAATCCTTACATTTGGAGTGAGGATTAATACTACTTTTTAAGTGTGAAAAGAACACAACTCCGGTGAGGGCTTGTTCTTTCCCCACAGCAGATGAAACAAACAAATGGTTCGCTCTATTTCGAGCTGATTCCCGTAAAAGTCACTTAAGCCTACTGCATTCGAGAACCAAGTCGATGACACCAAATGTAAATACCTTGACGGCGTATTCAACGTTAGCCGATCTTGAGTTACAAAATGAATCTGTCACGCCAAATACATTGATCTCAGAGGTTGGCGTTTACTTTAAGTGTCGACCGGAAGTCGTTGGCTTGCTGGTTCAGGACGACCAGGAGTTTTATGGGCTTCTTTCAAGAAATTCCTATTTTGAGCATATGTCGCAAGTTTTAAGTGGATCGGTTTTCTCTCGCAGACCAGTGTCAAAATTACTATCTCGTATTAATTCCACAGCTCTGGAACTCAATGATACTTCTCCGATTGTCGACGCGGTCCGGGAATTATTTAATCGTCCCCCATCACAGCTTTATGAGCCTCTGCTTATCAAATGTGAGGGAGGGGAGTATCGGTTTCTGGATGTTGCGAGACTGGTTCAATTTCAATGTCAAATTCTGCTGGAACAGAAAACCATTGCCGAAATTGCCAATCATGAAAAAAGCCATTTCCTGGCGAATATGAGCCATGAGATTCGAACTCCTTTGAACGGCATTATGGGGTTTACCGACGTCTTACGCCGGGGCGTTGGCTCGGAAACGCAGCAGCAGGAATACCTGGATGTAATTTACAAAAATGGAGAGCACCTGCTGGGGTTGATCAATGACATTCTGGATCTGTCAAAAATTGAAGCCGGCCGTATGGAGTTTGAAAAGAGAAACGATTCGCCGCATAAGATCATTTCGGAAGTGCTTTCCACGATGCGAGTACAGGCGAAGGAGAAAGGGCTCTCTCTGGAATGTCAGTGGACCAGCAGCGTTCCCGAAACGATTCACACAGATCCAATGCGGTTGAAGCAAATTCTAATCAACCTGGTTGGTAATGCATTAAAATTTACAAAACAGGGAAGTGTGAAATTGATTGCGACTCTTGATCAGAGTCACGCTAACCCGCGGTTTGTTGTCGAGGTACACGACACGGGTATTGGGATTGACTCCCAGAACCTGAAAAATATCTTTTCGCCCTTTACGCAAGCCGACTCTTCTATCACGCGCAGTTTTGGCGGCACCGGTTTAGGACTGACGATTTGTCGTCAAATAGCCGAAGGACTGGGAGGCGATTTAACAGTCAAAAGTGAAGTTGGGAAAGGAAGTACCTTCAACTTGTGGGTGGATGCGGGATCACTGGAGAATGTACGAATATTTGATACACCTCCTTCTGAAGTATTTACGACGAATGAACAATTCAAAGCAGGATCTCCCGAAAGTAGTTGTCTGCGAGGTATTCAGGTATTACTGGTCGATGATGGGAAAACGAACCGTGATTTGATTTCGCTGGTGTTGGAAAACGCGCATGCGTCGGTCACGTGTGCTGAAAATGGAGAAGAAGCCCTACAGAAATATGGCGGCGGCGAGTTTGATTTGATTTTGATGGATATGCAGATGCCGCTCATGGATGGTTATACGGCGACCAGGACCTTACGTTCGCGTGGCTGCTCGCTGCCGGTGATTGCGTTGACCGCGAATGCGATGCGGGGAGACCGAGATAAGTGTCTGGCAGCAGGTTGTTCAGACTTCCTGACGAAACCAATTAACATCGATAGCCTGTTACAGACTATCGGGTTGCATTTACCAGAGATCAGGCCTTCAGCTGGCACTGAGCTGATACAAAAACCTTGTTGTGTGACATCAGAGGAAATCACGCCGATCCTTTCTGATCTGCCAACCGAGATCCCCCAGATCTTTGTCATTGTGGAAGATTTTATAAAGCGGCTATCAGTGAAAATGGAAGAAATGCGGACCGCCTTGAAAGCCTCCGACTGGTGTCGACTGGAAGATCTGGCCCACTGGTTAAAAGGAACGGGTGGGACAGCCGGGTTTAGTTGTCTGACGGAATTTGCCCTGCAATTGGAGCTGTCAGCAAAACGAAAAGAAAAAGAGCCAGCATCAGCATTACTGGATGAACTAGCGCAACTGGGAAAACGTCTCACAGCGAAGAACCCTGTTACAAGTGATTTACAAAGTATTTAAGGAATGAGAGAAGCTATGATTCGTTCAGCTTTGGATAACCCGGTAATTGAAAATCAGAAAACGTTCATTGATCGCAATCAATTCGAACAATGCTGTATTGCCATTATTGATGATGAAAGCATCAATATCGACATGATCAAGTATTATCTGGAGATGGAAGGTTTCAGGAACCTGGTTTCGACAGATAAGTCTGCGTCTGCGTTTTCGATGATTCAGGCTGAACAACCGGATTTGGTATTGTCCGACATTAATATGCCTGACGTGTCCGGGCTGGATCTGCTGGCACAGATTCGGGGACATCAGGAATTTGAGACAACTCCGGTGATTATTTTGACTGCCAGTTCCGATAATGAAACAAAAATATCTGCATTGAAGCAGGGGGCAACTGACCTGCTGGCTAAACCCATTCATCATGGAGAGCTTGTTGCCCGAATTCGCAATGTGTTGAACGTCAAGATTTATCAGGACCAACTCAAAGCGAATTCCGAAACACTCGAAGAAGCAGTGCGTCTGAGGACGGCTGAACTGGAAGCGTCACGGTTGAGTGTGATCCAGTGTCTGGCACGAGCTGCAGAATTTCGAGATGATGATACGGGGCAGCATGTGATCCGCGTGGGTAAATATGCACGCATTATTGGTGCCGAACTGGGGTTATCAGAGAAAGATCTCTGTTTACTGGAACCGGCTGCCCAGTTGCATGATGTGGGTAAGATTGGCGTCGAAGATTCCATTCTGCTTAAGCCAGGAAAACTGACGCCGGAAGAATATGACGCGATGAAAAAACATTGTGGCTTTGGTAAAAAGATCGTAGATTGTCTTCCCGAACGTGAGGCACAATTAATCCGGATGCATACGGAGATGGGGGCAAAAATCATGGATATTCCTGATTCCCCGATTCTGACCCTGGCAAAAATTATTGCCATGACTCACCACGAACGCTGGGATGGATGCGGGTATCCGTTGGGATTGAGTGGCGAAGATATTCCTCTGGAAGGACGGATTACTGCCGTTGCTGATGTGTTTGATGCGCTGATGAGTAAGCGTTCTTACAAACCGGCATTCCCACTGGCCAAATCTCTGGAGATACTTGAGGAAGGGCGGGGAACTCAGTTTGATCCGAGTGTACTGGATGCGTTTACAAAGCGACGCCAGGAGATCATCCAGATCCAAATTGACTATGCAGAAACCGATTAAGAATCGGACAACGCTACACCGACTGTTCTGGATTTGGTTCGCCGTCTTTCTGGTGAATGATGTTCTCTGTCCGTAGAGTGCTGTCAGACATCGATTCGCGCCAGGAATTGAACGCCATACTCCCAGAAATCATCCACAACTTTACGCCGACGGACAATTCTCGAACTGAACCAGGTGTGGATCGGGCTGTTTAAGGGAAGCTTGATGAAGATTTCCTCTTGAGGAATCACATCAGGGCATACAATTGAGATGCCAGATTGAGAGAGTGAGCGACCCAGCACAGTGACCATTTCGCCGGAATAGATTTCGATGGCTTTGGAGAAGCCTTCCGGAACCGAAATGACAATTAAGCCGCGATAGTCGATTCGTTTATGTGCTCGCTGGTCAGCATAGATCCGTTTCGCACGCTCTTCCACGAGAGCGAGAACGTTGAGTGCTTTGCTGAGTAAATGTTTTTGCTGGGGAGAATACTGATAGTAGTCTGTAAATCTCTTCAATACTGTTTGCCCTTTACTGTTGAACTGAGAAATAAACCTCCAGTCACCACAAATTATTTGCTACATCGAAATCTATGCTACGAGTACTAAAAAGCAAGTGAAAACACTCTCAGGATCACCTGATTGTACACTGGGGAATTACTGCAGCCGACATACTTTTCCAGATAACGTATTTTTGTTGAATCTGTGAATCGGACGGATTCTATCGATTGATCTCTTACTACATGAGGACAAGTCAGGAATCGGCCAGGAATCGGAAGATCAAAAACGGAACAGATAGGCTTGCTGTTCGGCATCTTTGCCCAGAGAATCGATCATTTCAATTTCTGACCGTTTCATAGTGACATAGTCAGTAACGCGACGTGCTCCCAGTCCCGTGCGTAATACGTCGTTCTGTTCCAGTGCAGTGAGTGCTGTTGCAAGGTCAATCGGGTATCTTGTCAAACCACGAGACTCACGTTCTTCTGTTGAAAATAAAGCGGGGTCGGTTAAGATCGGTTCTCCCGGATCGAACGCATTCTTGATCCCATCCAGACCCGCACAGACGAGGCTCGCTAATGCCAGATAAGGATTACAGGTTGGATCGGAAGGCTTAAACTCCAGATTGACAGTGGCAGATTCGTGCCCTCGAAACCCGGAGGCTGCACGGACAGTTGCTTCACGATTATCGGGCCCCCAGCAAACGTAACACGAACTCCAGCACCGCTCGACAAATCGACTGTAAGAGTTGGTTGTCGGTGCTGTGAACGCCATCAGTGCGGGGAGGTGCTTCAAAATGCCTGCCATGAAATGGCGAGCAGTCTGAGAAAGACCATACTTGCCGTCGGCATCGTAGAATAAATTCTGTTCACAGCTGGAATCCCACAAACTAAAATGGATATGACACCCATTACCGGCTGATTCCGGTGAAGCTTTAGGCATAAAAGAAACACGAAAATCATTTGCTTGCGCCGTGCCGCGGACAGTTTCTCGGAATACAACCTGCTGGTCTGCGGCTTGCAAACCGGGTTGATGCCGAACGGGGATTTCATGCTGTCCGTGACCGGCTTCCGGATAATATTTTTCCACGATCACGCCCTGTTTTTCCAGAGCCGAAATGATGGGGAGAATATAGGGGCTGGCCAGATCCATGGCAGCAGAACTGAAACAGTTTAGCTGGTCCAGTGGCTGCCATTCTCCATTCACATTAATAAAAATCGTAAATTCGTTTTCAAAAGCGGCACGAATGACCATTCCCTGGTCAGCGAGTTTGCTGAGGAACGATTTAAGTAGATTCCGCGGACAGAGTTCCCAAGGCTGCCCATCAATCGTTTCAATGTCTGAAAGCATTCTGGCATGCCCCGGAAGGTACGGCAATACCTGAAATGTTTCGAGATCTGGACGAATCCGAACTTCACCCACTGGTTGAAATTTACTTTCCGGGGGCAGGTGATCGAACACGGTTACAGAAGCCTGTGCCTGGGTCAGCCCCAGGCCGGATTCCAGGATTTCATCAAGGCTACCTGGCCGAAATGCTTTGCCGCGAGTGATCCCGTCGGGGCCGACATAAATAGCACGGATCAGCTCTACGTTCTGTTCGGCTAATTGTATCTTCAATGCTTCCTGCTGCATCTGCGACTCAATGCTGATAAGGGTTCGGTTTGTGAACGGCTGAAACGAGGCGTCACTTCATAACAACAACACTTTTCTTGATCTGTTTGTGACAGGCGATGCAGGTCATTGTCAGGTGCAGGTAACTGAGAGAGGCCCCATCGACATTTTTTTTCTTGGCATAATTCAAGACTTCTTTTGCCGCATTGCGGAATTCGGCACTTTGTTGAGCAAAGATCGGCCCTTCGACGACCTGCCATTCCGTGGCGTTGCTCATTTCGATCATCTTTTTTGTTCCTTTTTCGATGAGAGCGAAATCTTCCGTTACGAGGCCTTCCAGGACATCTTTAGAACTGTCCAGCTTGGCTTGCATGAATTTCGAAATGTTTTCCTGCGTTGGATTTTTCCCCTTAAGGCGTTCCGCGACTTTCACTTTTTCTTTCGCCTGAAGCGAGGAAACGTGATCTGCCTCATCTCCCCAGACGGTAATCAATACTCCACAGGCGATGATTGCTATAAGACTTCTCATGGTTTGCTCCTCAATGTGTGCCTGACTGACAAAAATACGGACTTTGTTGTAACTGAATATTCTGATTCTGAATAAGAAACAGATCATAGTGAAATTGAAAAAAACAATCTTAATTTGAGACAGAAAAAATAGTTTTTCTGAAATACGATTTCCATCGTGACTCTATCGCATCGCCAGTTGCCCATTCAGTCTATGATCCCTTTGTTCCTGTCCAGGCGGGAGGGTCACTGGCCGGAAATGATTCTTCAGAAGCTTCATCAATTTGATTGAGTGGCGGCGTGGGATTGTGCGAGCGAACAATCGTCAGTAACAGAGCAGCCGACTCCAGACACTCCACGGCGTGGGGTTCTGTATCCGGTAAGTGCAGTAATTGCCCCGCGGTCAGTTCATGCTCTTTTCCAAGCGCTTTGAAGCTGACGCGTCCTTCAAGGCATTGAACTGTGAGAATTCCTTTAGCAGTATGATTAGGGAGAGATTTCCCCGCTTTGAGGATCAGGCGAATGATTTCCAGATCGTCGGTTTTGACCAGCGTTGTCGTTTTCGTTGACTCCAGTGCATCGCCTAAGGGGCCAAGATCGATCACTTCACCCGCCTCTGTATATGATTGTGTCATGATTTTCAATCCTTTTATGAGAGTCTAGTGAATCTTCCTTTATTCTATGACTCTCCGGCCAGGAGTAAAAGCCCCTGTGTGGAAAAACCACTGTGACACTTGTGATCAACTTAGTTTATCTGCTGCACTCCCGCCTCCAGAATCCGCTGGGCTTCCAGACTGGTTTCAGGGCTGCAGAGCCCCCAGGGGGCTTCACCTGTTCTGACGCAATGGGCAAAGTGTTCGGTTGCGGTCTGCAGATAGAGCAACGGACATTGGACTTTGACCTCTTCTCCTTGAGGCTGGTCTTCAGTCGCCAGCATTAACCGGCCTTTCTTTTGAGGCTCGACGATGAGTGTGCCTTTTGTGCCATATATTGCGGTTGCATAGGCGGTGAGTTTACCGATTTGTGACCAGGAACCTTCTGCAGTCGCGATCGCATTAGGATACTGCATGACGATGAGAGCGTTATCTTCAACCCCGAGCGGCTCTTGTCGATACACGCCGGCAATTCCGGTAATGGTTTCAGGCATTCCCAGTAAGACGCTGGAGAGCACGCAGCCATAACAGCAGTAGTCCATCATCGCACCGGCGCCGTTTAATTCGGAATCAAACAACCAGTCACAAAAGTAATCACTGCAGCCCAGTTCTTTGGGCCCCGCATGGGCGGCCCGATATTTGACCTGCCAGATCTCACCGATTTCACCTGCTTGCGCCATCGTAATCGCATGTTGCATTTGCGGCCACCAGGCGAACGGCCAATTCACCATCAGGCTGACATTTTTGTCGCGTGCTGCTGTCTGCATTGCCTCCGCCTGAGCCAGATTCGCTGCCATCGGTTTTTCGATCATGACGGGAATGCCACGGTTGATCGCTGTTAAAGCCAACTCGGATCCCTGCTTATTGCTGCTGAAAATATACACGCCATCCAGTTCATGTTGTGCAAATAATTCATCAGGAGTCGCATAGGTGGGGCAATCGTATTCTGCTGAAATGCGGTCGCGGAGAGCCTGGTTACTGTCAAAGGCGGCGACCAGTTCTGCATTCTGGGAATGTTGTAATTGTGGCAGATGATCCCAGACGTGATCATGGATGAGACCGAGAATTCCGATGCGTAATGGCTGATTGGTCATAGTCTTGTTCAATCTCTGACGAGGTGTTTGAGTTTCAGGTTAATGTGATTGATATCAGGGTTGAGACTGATGGAATTGCTCAAACGCGTTTTTGATCTTTGTGATATCCGAATTGGTGTAAGCTCGTGATTCAGCTTGTCCCCATACAGGAGCAGGCCAGTACGGGTCGCTCTGTTTTCTACCGATGACATGAATGTGCAACTGGCTGACTACATTACCCAGTGTGGCGATATTCAGTTTATCTGGTGCCAAAGTCTGCTGGATGAAACGGGCCACCAGATTGACTTCCTTAAAAATAGCTGTCTGCTGTTCAAACGAGAGGTTGGTTAATTCAATTTCTTCACAGCGAGGGACCAGGATAAACCAGTCGACCAGTGCGTTATTCATTAAGAGTAACGTTGATTCTGAGAGTTCACTGATCTGTTGACAGTCCGCCTGCAGTCGGTCATCCAGTTTCATATTCAAATCCATTTCTTAGTTCACAGGAAAGACAGAATATCAGTCGGCTCGATTGATTAGAAAAGTTGCCATCTGGTCAAAAAATGCTTCAAGAGTCTGTCTGAGGTCAGCGGGTAGTTCCGTTTGGTCCATCGCACGTTTCATTAACTCCATCCAGCGATCACGGGCAATCTGATTGATGGCAAAAGGGGCGTGTCGCATTCGCAGAGCAGGGTGCCTTCGTTCATCAAGATAGCGTTGCGGGCCACCCAGTCGATAAACCAGAAATTCCTTTAAGCGATATTCGGCCCCTTCAAAATCATCGGCTGGATACATGGGTTTCAGGATTTCGTCTGTTTTCACACCCTGATAAAAGGCGGCGATCAGTTGCTGGAGTTTCTCTTCGCCCAGGTGATCGTAAATGTCTTCAACGGCAATCTGGCTCATCTTTATTTGTGTTCTGTAACCTGGTATGTGTAAATATATGTGTTATCTGAAAGAATACTGTAAATCGTGTTTTCATCATTTAATGAGATTATGGTATCTTAGAAATTGATTCAGAATATTCCTACCCTCTCGCTACTTCATCCTGTGGGAGTTTTTGAACTGATCCATTAAGGCCCAGTGGTATGCAGCGCCGATGTACCTGTTTGACTCTATTTATTAGTTTGCTTTGTTACTCCGTACTGTTGGCCGCAGAAACGTCGCCTTCTGTCTGGCCTGGCTTTCAGATAAGTCCCTTGTTTGATGAGCAAATATCCTATCTGTCACTAGAGCCGGAAGTCCGTTCGATTATTGTTGCGCCCGGGCCGGAGCGAATTGATCCAGATAAGCCGAGTCGTGTGGTTCTGTTTTCGACTCCGAATGGTAGTACGATCGAGCAGACACTGGGGTGTCAGCAGCAAGAAGGACGCGATTGGCATTTTGATATCCAGCATATCGCTGCCCAGCACCGGAAATGGCAGTCTCTGAACCAGCGCGAGAACCTGATCCTGGTCTGTCTGGAAGCAGAGGGTCTCAGTTGGCCTCGTTGGCGCGCCAGGCATCCCGATAATCCAAAGCGGATTCGAACTGTGATCAATTCCATCCTAGAAGCGATTCCGCTCAAAGAATCACAGCTCACACTCGCCTGTCATAGCGGCGGGGGAAGTTTTCTATGGGGATTCCTGAACAGATCGGCAGAAATACCGGATCAGGTTGACCGTTTTATTTTTCTGGATGCCAACTATTCTTTCAGTGAAAAAGACCAGCATGGCAAGAAGTTTCTAAACTGGTTGAAGGGGAGTAAACAACGACGGCTTGTGGTTCTGGCGTACGATGACCGGAATGTTTTATTTCGCGGCAAAAAAGTAGTCAGTCCCACGGGGGGAACCTATCGTGCGACGCAGCGGATGCTGGATCGCTTCAAACAGGATCTCAAATTCAGCGAGTCCACAATTGGGGACTTTCAGACTTATACCGCGTTAGAAGATCAGGTCCGTTTACTGATTCATCGCAATCCTCAAAATAAGATTCTCCATACGAGTCTGGTGGGTGAGATGAACGGCTATCTGTTTGCTGTGACATGGGGGACACCAGAAGGGAAGCAGGGCCGTTTGCTGGGAACGCCGCGCGCATATACGCAGTGGATTCAACCCGAGCCGTTTCAGCGACCTGAAACAGAAAAATCTTCTTAAAACAGTGGCGGTTTCCCCAGTTTTCTTCTAACAACCGCCCACTGGCCGGCGTGCATCATCCAGTGTGTGGATTCCCCCGCAAAAATACAGCCTACGGTTGGTCCCAGGTAGCGTACCGATTCGGGAGCGGGCTGCATCAGTTCATGATCGCTCAGCCCTGCGAGCACTTTGAGCGACCCCTGACGTTGTTCCTGCATCAATTGCAGGTAGTCCGCTTTGGTATGAAAATCGGCGGGGTTCTCATTGGCTGCGGTTTCTTTTGTATATTTTTCCTGAAAACCGTCAGGCAGCCCTGGCATCGAATCGGGGAAGACCTGCGTTACATGAAAGTGCTCACTCTGAATTAAATGGCCTAACTGCCAGGCGATGTGGTTCATTTTTTCAGCCGGTCTGACAAACAGATCGGCATCGGTTAAGTCTTCGAGATATTTTGTGACAACGAGTGTCGGTAGTTCCAGAGTCGTTTTGATATGTTCTGCGAGACTCATGGGAATCCTTTCGTGATGTTGGCCAGAATGAAAAATCTGAGTGGACTACTATAAGATCTCAACGGGTTGTTTTCGGGGAGCCCAGAGTGCTTCCGCATATTTCACATGACAGGTTTGTCCACGATAGCGCGCCAGTGTTTCTTTTCCCTGGAGGGCACCGTTAGTTTGTGTCGGATTATAGTCGACATTCCGCTGCAGAGCCATATAGCGTCCGAGCCACTCCATTGATTTGTTCCAGTAGTCAGTTACATCTACAAATGTGTCCGGTTCAAAACCAACTGTGTGTCCCGGGCCGTTATCATAATGATATATTTTACGGGGGCGTTTAAAGCGATCCTGATTCAGAACCCGTCCGCCATGATTGAGGGCAATTTTACTGAGTTGGGAGGCGACGGTGTGATCGTGATGGTGATCGTACTCCCACATCTGCAGTGCGATATCCGGCTTGATGTCATGGACTGCCGCAGCCACCTTTTGTTTCGTTTTTTCATTCGTATCATATTGATGCGAGGCGAAATCGAGGAAGCGGGTTTCGATACCATATTCACGGGCGATCGTGGAGACGGCTTTTCGGAAGGCTTCTTCCCGTCCTTTCGTGGGCGGCCAGTTACTGTAGTCGCCGATCAGAATTAACTGAACCACACGATAATTTTTGGCGACTGCTTTCAGCATCAGACCGGGGACACCATACACACAGTCGTCAAAGTGCGCACCAATTGCCAGCAATGTCTTTTGATCAGCCATCATCGTGTTTTCTTTGCCAGGAGTTTGTGTGGAAGCAATTTCGACAGGGAATCATACTACGTATGACTCATGTCGATGATACTAGGGGCGAAGTCAAAACGCCATCAAAAAGGCGGGATTGCCGAGGGGATGAGAGATGACATTAATCGAAAAGATCAGCCTGCACCGCAATTACGGGGCAGGCTGATCTTTTTTGTTGCTGGAGAGTCGTAGAAACTGCTAAGCCATTTCAGCGACTTGTCTTGAATTGGCAATGAAATATTCCAGGTATTCCGCCTGGCACGTCATGAGGTCATAGAACTCTTCGGCGGCTTCCACGTTTTTGGTTTCTATGATATCTTTAATCACTTCACACAGTGATTGGGCCGGTGTGTAGATGTCGATGGGGGTTGCTTCAGAGAGTTCGCCTAAGGTATCTTTTAATGTGTCAGCGAATGCATGCTTCAGTTCTTCCCGATCACGGGTTTTATAGATGACACCGGTGATCCCCAGTTTCTTGGCAAGTTCCAGTCGTTCTGTCTGACGACATTGTGCTTTGTTGGCAGGCTGAATACTGGTCATCAAGAAATACATGGGCGCTTCCAGTTGCCCGTCATCATTGTAGTGTTCCTGTTGCTGGACCTTCAGGAATAAATCCAGGCCGTCGAGCTCCCGCATGACAAGTTCGGAGAAAACAATTTTTATATCACTGTTTTTCTCCAGGATAGACAGTGCTTCAAATCCGGAAGAGGCACAGAGGACTTCATAGCCAAGCTCTTCTAGAAGTCTGGTGTGCACGTAGCACGTGTATCCAACATCATCGACTACTAGTACTTTCATAGGCCCCTTTTTCTACTAAAAAAATGCAACAGTAAAATGTTCCTGTTTCAAACAAGTAAGTGATGAATGACGTTTGCCATTCGGTTTAAAATGCCTTTTGCATCACTGTTCAGACTAGTGTGGAATGCCACCTCATGAAACACACAAAAAAACTCGTCCCTGCAGAAGGAGCGAGCATTCCCAATAAAGTTATTTCACAGTGGTCGATTCTGCGTTCAGGCAGGAATCGATTATTCGTAAAATGATACAGGTTTTGTATTTATTTTGATTCATAATTTATCCCTCGAAAGTATAACACAAATTCTTTCTGAGACGGGATTATTTCAGCAAAGCAGATGCGGGATCACTTGTGTTGATCATAAGAAAACCCGATTTTGATGAATGAAAACTGTCGACCAAAATCAACAATATGCCACACCTCTAGAGCAGAGAGATCAGTAATTGATGATTAATTCAGCATTTACAGCACACTGCATTATGTTGCGATAATGAATCAATGAGATGCCCTTACAGTCGGACCCTCTTTTCAAGAAAATTCTGTCGCGGTTATTTAAGTGGAAGGCGATTCATTGTCTGGACATTGCCTGACTGTCTACTTACGATGAGCTATATACAGAAACGAGCTGTGGAGGTGGTCTGTTTTCTGTTTTAAGGTATTTCCTGTAAACCAATTAAAGGATAAATCATGAGTGAAGTCACACGACGTAATTTTCTTCAAACCAGCGCAGGGGCAGTGGCGGCGACGTCGTTGCTGGGGAACACGGCACGCGCCGATGTGAACGGAAAAATCAGAGTTGCCGTTCTGGGAGTCAATGGCCGCGGTCGTAGACATATCAAAGCCATTGGCGATATTGAAGGCGCTGATGTCGTGTTGCTCTGCGATCCTGACGAACAGGTTCTGGCAAAACGTGCTGCGGAATTTGAGAAAACATACGGTCGGAAAGTCGAAACGGAAACGGACATGCGAAAGGTGTTCGACCGGGATGACATTGATGTTGTGACGGTAGCGACTCCCAATCACTGGCATTCGCTGGCAACGATCTGGGCCTGTCAGGCCGGTAAAGACGTTTATGTGGAAAAACCGGGTTCACATAATCTGTTCGAAGGTCGCAAAATGATTGAGGCGGCAAAGAAATACAAACGGATCGTGCAGCACGGCGTTCAGCTTCGCAGTCAGCCTGCGATCCAGGAAGGTGTGGAACATCTTCGTAAAGGGACTATTGGAGATGTGTATATGGCCCGCGGTCTGGTCTTCCGCTGGCGACCCTCAATCGGACACAAACCGGATGAGAAGGCACCAGATTTCCTTGACTGGAATCTCTGGCAGGGGCCGGCTCAGGAAACCAATTTCTCCCGCCGTCTGGTGCACTATAACTGGCACTGGACCTGGGATTATGGGAACGGCGACGTCGGAAACCAGGGCGTGCATGAAACTGATATGTGCCTGTGGGGACTGGATGTCAAGCTGCCATCGCAAATCACCGCCATGGGAGGCAAGTTCCTCTGGGATGATGATAAGGTGACTCCGGAAGTGCTTTCCACCAACTACTTCTATCCTGAAGAAAACAAAATGATTCAGTTTGAAGTACGACCCTGGATGACCAACAGCGAAGGGGGCGCCACAGTGGGGAATATCTTCTATGGTTCTGAAGGTTATATGGTTGTGAAGGGATATAACTCTTATGAAATCTTCCTGGGACAAAAAGGAGAACCTGGTCCCAAGAACAGCGGCGATGATCCCGTCGACCTGCACTTTACGAACTTCCTGGACGCCGTCCGTTCACGTAAAGCAGAGACTTTAAATGGTCCTGTCGAGACGGCTCACACCAGTTCCGGAATTGCCCATCTGGGGAACATTGCGTTTCGCTTGGGACGTCAACTGAACTTCGATCCCAAGACGGAGCAGTTTGTGAATGATTCGGAAGCAGATAAATATCTGACACGTGAATACCGCAAGCCCTTTGTTGTACCCAACGAGGTCTAAGGCAAACACGCCACCTCAGAAGAATAGTAAAACAAAACAGCATCGGATCGAAAATCCGGTGCTGTTTTTTTGCAGGCACTTCATACATTAAAAAAGAGAGGCTGACCTACGCTCAGGCAAGTCAGCCTCTGTTCAATTTTCGTTAGGATCGAGGTGATCCTCACGAGTGGTGGTTGTCGATGACAACCCGCCAGTAGTCGCTAAGAACAACCACCTTTCTGGCTACAACAATAACTGTCCACTCAATCACCTCCTTTTCTTGGATAAACTCCCTGTTTCTTCATCGGTTTGTAGCTCCAACTAGAACACAGGCTTTAGTTTTATCGCACTGCGTGGGTGCGATACATGATCTACTTGTATTTTTACCATTCCCCCAAAAGAGGCAATACCTTTTTGTAGTGAACCGCAGGAAATTCTCGGAACCGGGAATTGTTGTCAGCCGTAACTTATTCTGTCTGAATGGGATATGGATTTATCAATTCATCAGAAATTCACGGAGATCAATAATCAGGGGATTCACTCTGCAAAAAAGTACTGATTTCCTGTGTACTGACACGAGCGGACAGAAAGTGGTTCGGGCTATTTCTGATCTTCAGGCGCCATGTGCGGTTCAAACACAGTACGGCCCGCTTTTTCTGCCTGCTTGATTGCCGCCACCGCTTCTTCATACAGCACTTCTTGACAGCGGACGAGGTTCTTTTCCTTGCTCGGCGTAATGCGTTCGTAAGCGCCGTCACTTTTCAGCACACGGGCCTTGGCGTTATCTTCAAAATAGGTGTTGAGAATTTTGACGACTTTGCGGTGACAGTTTTCTTCTTCAATGGGAACCAGTAGTTCCACGCGACGATCCAGGTTGCGTGGCATCCAGTCAGCACTGGAAATGAAAACCCGCTCGTCTCCGCCGTGATAGAAATACAGAATCCGCGCGTGTTCCAGGAAGCGGTCGATGATACTGACGACTTCAATATTCTTGCTCAATTTAGAAACACCCGGTCGCAAACAGCAGATGCCGCGAATGTTCAGTTTGATTTTCACACCCGCTTCGGACGCTTCGTATAAGGCATCGATGATTTCCGGGTCAACCAGTGAATTGACCTTGGCGATAATCCGCGCTTTCTGTCCCTGTTTTTTACGTTCGGTTTCGTGGTGAATCAGATCTAGAATTTTATCCCTCAAGCTGATGGGAGCTGCTTCCAGCTTCTGATATTTCTGGGGTAAAGAATAACCGGTAATCGAATTGAAGAAGTTGATCGCATCTGAGGCTAAAACTTCATCGCGCGTAAAGTAACTGATGTCGCTGTAAATTTTCGAGGTGGCATCGTTGTAATTGCCCGTACCGAAGTGCAGATAGCGCTGAATTCCCTGTGGCTCCCGGCGGACGATGCAGCAGATTTTGGCGTGTGTCTTGAGTCCTTTGACGCCGTAGATGACCTGCACGCCGGCATGCTCAAGGTTTTTGGCCCATTCGATGTTGCGTGCTTCATCGAAGCGTGCTTTCAGTTCCACAATGGCGGTGACGTGCTTGCCTTGTTCGGCAGCACGAATCAGGGCAGCGACGATCGGGCTGCGTTTACTGGTCCGATATAAAATCTGTTTAATCGCCAGGACGTCCGGGTCCATTGCAGCTTCTTCAATCAAGCGGACAACCGGTTCGAAGCTTTCATAAGGATGGCATAACAGAATGTCCTGACGGGAAATATTCTCGAACATGCTGATGCGAGGATTTACTTCCGGTGAAGGTTGAGGCGGCCAGTTCACATCTTTTTGCGCATCGAATCCGGAGATATCAGTCAGTCTCATATACGCGGTGAGATCCAGCGGCCCGGGTATCCGGTAGACATTTTCATCCAGGACGCCTAAGCCACGTTCCAGAAATTCCAGCGTCTCTACAGAAACGGCTTCGGCGATTTCCAGCCGAATGCAGTCTCCCTGTTTCCGTTGATCGAGCATATCCTCCATTTGATGCAGCAGATCTGATGCGAATTCATCCTGCAGGCTGACGTCAGCATTTTTGGTGACACGGAACGGGATGCTCTCCAGTACATGCTCTCCCCGAAAATACTGTTCGATAAACAGGCAGACAGCATCTTCCATTGGCAGATATTGATAGCCGCCTTCTGAGGGGAGTGTGATAAACCGAAATTCTGTTCTTCCAAAAGGGATGACGGCAAACCGATCCTGTGGCGTTTCTGACTTTTCATCGGGCCCCAGCCGGACCACGATATTCAAGGTATGATTTACAAGATACGGAAAGTCTGTTTCAGACGTCACCGCCATCGGTGTCAATACGGAATAGATTTCATCTCTGAAAACATGTTCGACAATCCGCCGTTGCGCGTCTGTCAGTTCTTGTGGGTTGACCCTTTGGAAGCCGGATTCTGCCAGCGGAGGTTCAATTTCCTCAAGTAAACACTGATATTGTTCCACCATCATTTTATGTGCACGCAGGCTGATGGCGTCCAGTGTTTCTTTAGGCGTCATACCTGACGGATCGGTACTTTTATTTCCGCTGGCCTGTAATAAATTGAGCCCCCCCACTCGGACCATGAAGAATTCATCAAGGTTCGAACTGGTAATGGCCAGAAATTTCAGGCGTTCCAGTAGCGGAATTTGGGGATCATGGGCTTCATCCAGTACCCGCTGATTAAATTCCAGCCAGCTTAATTCTCGGTTGAGATATTTCGAAGCTTTAGGGGCCATGCGCAACCTGTAATATAAGTAAGTTTATTCTGTTCATGGGGCAGCGACAGGAGCTAATGTCGCTGCTACGAATTGTTCTTGTTATTTTTTCCGCAAATGTACCTGGAGTCCGAAGACTTCTTCAAACAACGGACCTTTTTCGACCAAGGCGATTTGTTCCAGAGAGACATCTTCTACATGGGGAATGGAGATGATTAACTGCCCTTTCACGATCTCGCACTCAATTTCCTGAACGCGTTGACTGTAGGAATAATCCAACGCATCGGCGACCCGCAGGATTGCTGCCATCTTGGCGATGGCGATCCGGCTGAAACGATCCAGCGTGGAATAGCCTTCATGCGTTGCTTTGGGGGAGGCTCGCCGATGGTAGCGCGCGATTAACGCAACCAGTAATAAATCGGACTGTCCCAGTCCAAACAGATTCCCATTACTGATTAAATACATCGAGTGTTTATGGTAACCGCGTTGATTCACATAGATTCCGATTTCATGCAATAACGCGGCCGTGTATAGCAGTAGTCGATTCCGTAAATCGAGCTTGTGTTCATTTTGCAGTGACTGGAACAGGGTATCAGCCAGAAATGCGACATGGCGTGCGTGCGTTTCATCAAAATCAAAACGCTTACCAAAGTCGATCGTCGAACGGATGACCTGTGTGTAAAATTCGTCCGACCAGGTGCTCTGGTCTGCCATTTCTTTGAGCAGCCCGTCTCGAAAGTTGGCTTTGGTGACGTAAATATATTTCAGCTTATAGGCCTGGGCCAGTTTGGTGTAAGCCAATAGAGCCGGCCCCAGCGTTTCTGCGTCGGTGAACGCCAGATGGTAATTTTGGACCAGCTCATCTTCATTTTTCTGCAGAATTTTATCCGTAAACTTACTGAGTTCGGAAACTTTGAGCCGATCCAGTTCATCGGGGGAATTCCCGGGATCGGGGATTTCATCTTCAGGGCGTAATTGTGCCAGTGCAAATCGCACATCGCCGCCCAGCACGACCAGTTTGATGGATTTATCGGGCGGTACTTCATGGACAATCTGCTGAATGACGCGTTCGATCTGGTTTTCCATGATCGTGCGTTCTTTCGACAATGGTACGCGATAGCCTTTCAGCATCTCTCGCAGACGCAGTGCCCCCAGGCGATAGTTACTGGAAAATAAAACGTTCCCGTTTTGCACCAGCAGCAGTTCTGTGGTTCCACCGCCGATTTCGGTCACAATGGTCTGCGCTTCATCCAGATTAGGCTTTGCTGCCAGATAGGGCCGAATCCCCTGGTAGGTGATGCGGTTGACTTCTGCTTCATCCAGCGGAGAGACTTCAAAACCGGTGGCAATGAAAATCCGGTCGGTAAAAGCCAGTCGATTGTCTGCTTCACGGACTGCACTGGTAGCGACGACGCGAATCTGGTCGTCACGGGTGATTTGATATTCATCCAGGCGTCGGCGGTAACTTTTGAGAATCCGAACGCATTCTTCCATTGTCGGTTTCTGAATGTTGCGCGTCTGGAATGTATCTTTCCCCAGTGTGACTGCCTGTGACAGCCTTTCCAGTGCGTAGACAGTTCCATCTTCTTTGATTTCAGCGATTGCCATACGAATCGCGCCCGTACCGATATCGATGACCGCAATCAGGCGATTGTCAGTACGGTTGGAACTGGTCGTTGTTTCAGTCAGCGTTGAATCTTTTGTATTCATACTCTGGTTTCATTTTTTATCGACATCGTTTCCTGAATGACGGTTCGAGCCCAGGCTGCAACCCCCATGACTGAGGAATCATCTCCCAATTGTGCGGCGACCACTTTAAATGAATCTTTAAAAGTCGGCATCACATTGCGGCGAGTTGCTTCTGCAACAGCTGGAACAAACAGGTCGGGCATTGCTTCCACCAACCCGCCTCCCAGTACAATGACTTCAGGAGAAAAAATATGAACCATATTTCCGGCAGCAATACCAATGTATTCAGCCGCTCGGAGAATAATTTTTTCGACGCTTCGGTCACCGCCCTTAATTGCGGAGGCAAGGATCCCGCTTCGAATGTCCGAAATATCGGTTCCGACCATGGATCGCAGGGTCGGGGCATCTCCCCGGTAAGCGGCCTGGGCGGCGGCGGCGGAGATCGCCAGTCGGCTGGCGAGAACTTCCAGACAACCATGCTGGCCGCAACCACATTCCGGTCCTTCGGGTAATATTTTAATGTGTCCAATTTCCATGCAGGAGCTTTTACTACCCTGGATCAGATGCCCTCGGTAGACGGCTCCCCCTCCAATCCCTGTACCGGGAAAGATGCCAATGGTCGAGGTTGAACCTTTTGCTGCACCAAAGCGATACTCACCGTAGACGCCGGCGTCCACATCATTGCAAATGACGACTGGGCAGCCGAACGCTTTTTCCAGAAGATCCTTCACAGGGGCGTTGTACCAACCCAGGTTGGGAGCTTCAAAGATAATCCCTTTGTCCAAGTCCAGAGGTCCCGGGCAACCAACGCCGATTCCCGCTAAGTCATTGGGTGTCAGCCCCGCTTCTTCCAGTGCCTGATGGATCGTCTGAACCATCCGTTCCAGGCCTTGTTCGACGCCTGCATGACCTTTGGTTTTTTTTCGCTTTTTTCCGAGTGTTTTGTATTGTGAATCGAAAATTTTGGCCAGCATTTTAGTGCCGCCCAGATCGAACCCGGCCCAGTAGCGGTTCGTCGTTTCTGGTGATTCAGTAGACATGTATTAGATTTCTATTAGTAAGGATTTTCTCTCCGCTCGAAACGTGTCGGGTAAAGAACAGATGATGTATTGATGAAATTACTTCGAGCTGTCCCCAGTATAACGAATTGTTCTTATCTCGTGTATTCTGGTGAATTTAGATCACAATTAACAAGCTTGAAGACAGATTTTTCATAATTGACTTACGGGAAGTGTCTGTTTGTATAATGTGGTCAGGTCAATCTTGGGGTGGACCCTTGTAAAACAAGGTCTTTGTTCCGTTTCAGAGAATGCGATGTCCGGTTGACTTTAGACTCTGCGACTGCTTGGATAGACTGGTAAGAATGATTTCGGCCCGAAATCTTTATCAAATGTCACTGCACTAAACGATTACAGCTCCCTGGGGTTCCTTCCATGTATTTCCAGTTTCCCTGTGAAAAATGCTCTAAAAAACTCAAAGTTCGCGATGAAAATGTAGGGAAAAAAGTTCGCTGCCCTTACTGCCATCATACGATGCTGGTCAAAAAACCGGAAACGCCGATGATCGACACGTCCGTCGATGTCTCGTCTTCGTCTTCCGGTTCGAGTACTGGGTCAAGATCCACCGGTACATCATCTTCTCGTGCGGGAGGCAAAAAGAATGTCTCCAGCGGTTGGGCTGATGGCACTGAAGTGAGCCTCTCCAAGAGTGGGGGCATTGCCATTGTGGCTTCGATTATCTTTCTCGTACTGATGTTCCCTTTCCGGAGCTATTACCTGGGAGAATTGTTTTGGAATCGGGGTTGGGTGCCATTCGCGTTGGTCTTTTTGATGAGTTGGTCTGGTACGATTCTCATTTTGAAATCGCGTAAACTGGCCAAACAGAAAGATTCGATGCTGTTTGATACTTTACCGACAGATATCTCAGAAGAGATTTCCGAAAAGACCGTTCCCAAATTCATCGAGCATGTGAAAAACCTGCCCGTTGATCCACGTGAAAGTTTTCTGGTGAACCGGGTACTTCGCGGACTGGAGCATTTCAGTGTCTTGAAAAGCAGTGCCGAGGTTTCCAGCCGATTGCAGTCGCAATCTGAAATTGATGCGACTGCCGTCGATTCCAGTTATACCATTCTCAAAGTCTTCATCTGGGCGATTCCGATCCTCGGGTTCATCGGTACTGTGATCGGGATTAGTGCCGCCGTGGGTGGTTTTTCTGGTGGTATGGATGCGGCTGAAGATATTTCTGCGCTGAAAGATTCACTCGGGAGCGTAACGGGTGGATTATCAACTGCCTTCGATACCACACTGGTCGCGTTGGTAATGAGTATGCTGGTAATGTTTCCCAGCAGCTCCATGCAGAAGTCAGAAGAGGATCTGCTGAACTGGGTTGATGAGTACTGTAATGAAAACCTGTTGAAACGCCTGAAGGAGAGCGATCATGTTGGCGGTGGCGGTGATGAAAAAGATCATCGACGCCTGATCCAGCGGACCATCGATAAAGCAATGGCGAATCATCATGCCGAATTGCAGACCTGGATCGAAAAACTGGAAGGGATCGGCAGTACCCTGTCGCAGTCCGTGATGAAATCCTGGGGTAAAATTGACGAGAAGATTCGTGCCCAGCAGGAAGAACAGTTGAATCAGGTACAACAGGTGGTCAAGCAGCTGGAAACCGTTGAAGAGAAAATGACCGAAATTCAATCAGCGCATGCGGTAAATCTGGAAAAAATGAACGGTGAAGCGACGGAAATGGCCGAAGCTGCTGGTGTGTTAACTCAGTCCTTTAATGGGGTTCAGCAGGGCTTGAACGGATTGAATACGGTTTTGACGGATCTGGGGGAGAAGCAGGTTCTCATTCAACAGGTAGAAGCCCCCCGTAAACGCTGGGGACTGTTTGGAAATTCCAGAAGAGCACGATAACCAGAGTGTGGTGATACGGTGGTAAAGAAAAAGAAAAGCGAATCCGAAACGGTTTCACTGTTTCCGTTTCTCAGTATTCTGGCGTGTGTCATTGGAGTTCTTACCTTGATGATCACAGCCATGGCACTGAGTCAGATGGATCAACAGGATGATGTCTGGAAACGGGTTGAAGAGTTTGAATCAGAGCAGAAAAAAATCACGGAGAAACAGGAGAAGATAGACGATGTCAAAAGTCAGATCGAAGATTTGTCAAAATTGAACCGTGATTTAATTCTGGCACTGGAAGAGTTGAAGAAGCTCAAACAGGAAAAGAAGAAAATTCCGGATGATATTTCTCCGGAAGAAAAAATAAAACTTCTGGCAGAAGCGAATCGTCTGGAAAAGCGGATTGAAGAGATTAAAGACGATCCGATGGAGCTGCAAAAGGAAATTGATAAGCTCAAAATCGAATTAAACAAACGGGAAAACCCGGTTGCTGCAGAGGTCAGAATTCAGCCAGGCGGTACGGGCGTTGATTTGAATCCCACGTTTATTGAATGCACGAAAAACGGAATTCTGGTTCTGGATGGTCCTTCAAAAGACTTACGGGTTCGTCGAGACGATTTGCGGAAGAGTCTGCCTTTTGTGGAATTGCTCGACAAAATCGGGGCACAGAACAAAGGGACTGTGATTTTTCTGATTCGTCAGGATGCCGTTTACACTTATAATATCGCCTCAAGCGTTGCCCGTTCTCGCTATTGCCCCAACGGAAAATTGCCCGTAGAAGGGAACGGAAAAATTGACCTCAGCAAATTTAAGAACGCGGCAGGTTAAGCTGTTTCTGAAAACATCAGTCACGCAAAGCCCTCTCAACAGGGACTGCTTTGATTTTGAACGCGCCACTGAGATTCATAGGGGATCTGCTGACGATACAATTTAAAAACGCTCTGTCGAGATGTTTCGACAGAGCGTTTTTTATTTGACCGATCTCTTGATCGAGGATTATTCTTTCACGTCGTAACACATCAGAACATCCTGTTCGCGCAGATAAAGTTTTCCGCCACAGACCACCGGATGTGCCCAGGCTTTTCCTAAAACCTGATCTGCTTTGAAGCTGCCCTTTAGTTTATAGCCTTCAGGGGTCGCTTCTATCAAAGCCAGGTCTCCACTCTCGTACCGGAAAATCAGGTGCCCATCGGCCAGGGTTGTTGCCGCAGAACCAGATCCTTCGCCTCGAATTTTATCTTCTCTTTTGCCCCAGACGATCTTGCCTGTTTTCAATTCTACACAGATCGGAAAGCCTTTGCCGTGTCCGTGTCCACAATAGATATGATCTTTATACAGGATCAGACCACCGTGGTGATTTTGCAGCGTTTTGGGATCAAGGAAATAAACTTCTTCGGCTTTAATTCCGTCACCCTCTTTTGAAAGTTTCACCAGGGCACTTCCCGTGCCGTACCCCGTTGAGGTGAAGACATAGTCTCCGGAAACAATGGGTGTGGGGATGTTGGCAACGCCGTTCGCAACCGGATTATAGTTCCACAACAATTTTCCATCACTGGCACGAACGCCAATCAGCCCACGTCCAGTGAGTTGGACGTATTGCTTTACACCGCCGGCATTCGAAATCACGATCGAAGAATAACCGGCACCGTCTTTGCCTTTTTCCCCCAGATCGGAGACCGAGGTTTTCCAGACTTCTTTTCCCGTTGTTTTATCTAAAGCGACCATCATGGCATCTTTTCCACCGGGTGTGCAGATCACGAGGTCGCCATCGACGAGGGGAGATTCCGAAAAACCCCATTTGGACATCATTTTTCCGTCCCATTCCTCTTCGAAGTTCTTCGTCCAGATGATTTCCCCGTCTTCAACACTCAGGCAGGAAATCGCACCATTGGAAGAAATCGCATACAATCGATCTCCGTCGATGGAAGGAGTGCAGCGTGCGCCGGGATAGCCGTGTTTTGGGTTCAAATCCAGCAGGTTTGTTTTCCACAGAATTTTCCCGTCATCAGTATTGATGGCGATTACAGCCTGGCCTTCCGGAAGATTCCCCGTAGTAAACAGGCGGTTGTCCTTAATGGAAACACTGGCGTAGCCTTTACCCAGACCAGTGGCGGTCCAGACGAGTTTTGGGGGAGTCGCATTCCAGTCTTTCAGAAGTCCTGTATCAGTGGAATGATTCTGGCGATCAGGGCCTCTCCATTGCTCCCATGACTTTGAAAGTTGAGTGGGCTCAGCCGCATTGGATGACAGGGAAAGTCCGCAAACCAGTAAGGCTCCCATGAGCAGGCGAACGGGCATTGAATAACTCATAGTCAAATAGTCCTTTTGTGAGATCTTGTAGACCAGGTGGGGAATTAAATCGAGATTCTCGCAGGCACTTTCTGTATGTGGGCTTTCAGAAAACAAAGCGAGGGCCTCTTGGGGAAAGATACGGACGCATTACTGATGATTATATGAGCCCGTTCATGTCGCTGCAATCTACGGTTGAAAATTCCTGATCAGGACGCCATTGGTTCGTGCTTCAGCTCAGCGCCCCAACAGTGGAATAGAGTCTATGAGGACTCCGTTTTAGACCGATCCCGGCTAGCGAAGTTAACCAGATTTGTTCAGGGCATCCCGAATTTTTTGATGCAGTTCATCGGGCGTGATTTCGGTGATGCGGAATACTTTCAGCCCCGCCGTTTCCCCTTTATGCAGTTCGATTTGTGAACGTCTGAGGTTGAGGCCGTCCTTGATCACTTTCAGCAGTGCTTTGTTCGCTTTGCCTTTTTCCGGAGCCTGCGTGACACAGACTTTCAGTCTGCCGTCATGGATTCCGTCAATCCGGTTCTTGCTGGATTTAGGCTGTGCCCGCACGGGAAGCAGAACGGCTGTACCATCAAATTCAAGCTGTAAGTCTGTGGTCACGTCGTGTACTCAACTCCCGGATTCTAATCCTTCATACAAGGCACTGCCGATTCGGATTAGCGTAGCCCCTTCTTCAATGGCAACTTCGAAATCTCCACTCATACCCATCGAGAGCTCGTGCAGAGAGATCTGCGCGGGGGAGATCACCTGGAGTTGGTCGCGAAGCTGTGATAATTCTCGAAAGACAGGGCGAGCCAGTTCAGGGTCGGCTGTATGTGGTGCCATCGTCATCAGCCCCTCTAACTTAACGTGAGCGTGATCGCACAGGGAACTCCAGTTGGATACGAGTTCCTCGCGAGAGAATCCTTTTTTATTGGTTTCGCCGGCAAGATTGACCTCGATCAGTACTCGTGGTTGTAAATTAGATTCTGCGGCAATACGATCGATGGTCGAGAGTAGCTTCAGGGAATCTACCGAATGAATCAGGCTGCTGTGCTGGACCGTCCGTCTGACTTTATTACGTTGCAGTGGGCCGATGAAATGCCAGTGTAGATCAGCGGGGAGAAGAGAAGCCCGTTCTTCCAGTTGCGGAGTGCGGCTTTCACCCAAATGAGTACATCCCAGTTCTAATAACGCGTGGACCCATTCCAGGCGGGCATATTTTGTCACTGCAATGAACGTGACTGATTCCGGGGAACGATGTGAGCGCTGGCAGGCCGCATTGATGCAGCTTTGAATCTTGGAGTAGTTTTTGTGAATGATACCAGTCTGGTCGTCCATTCCCGGGTTTTCCACAGTTGGGGACACACGTCTCTTGTCCGTTGATCAGGATAGAATGTCTCGTAAAAAGAAGCAGACAATCATACGTTGATATTTTGTCTGAAATCAACAGACAGCAAGGAAAGAGGGAAAGGTCTTATGCGATCACTTTTCCCTGGAACCGGACCCCATATTCCCAGAAGTGTTCTTCTTCGATTTCCTTTTGTCTGACGATCTCTGCTCGGAACCACGTAACTTGATCGCCCTGGACGGGAATACCCACGTGAATGTTTTTCTGATAAATCGGCAAGGGATAAATGAAAGACAGACCAGATTGCGAAATGGAGCGGGACCAGACTTTGATTGAATTGACTGTGCCCTCTTCGGCATACTCCTCATCGGGAATGGAGATCCAGACGATTCCACGGAAGTCTTTGCGTTCGTGCGCACGCTTATTTGAGTAATGGAGGTTCATTCGTCTATCGAGACGATCCAATGAATCCAATACGCGCGAAATCGCACGGTTCTGCTTCTCTGAATATTGTTCCAGGTTAATCAGGCTCATTCGCCGCGTCCAAATAAAAGTTGTCAGGTTGAATACGATTTTCAACCAAGATGGTTTGGTTTCCTGTTAAGGTCAAGGTTTGTATAGATCTCTGATATTGGAACTATAGGTCTCGTTTAAAACGAGTCAAATCCCTCCAGTAGACAAATCAAAGTATTTGCATTTGTTCGTTCGATGTTGTGTTTTGTAAACGTTTAATTTTCAACGGTTTCCAGCTTCTCCAGAAAATTCTGCAGACTTGTCACTTCTTCATTTAAGCATTCAATAAACTGCTCTGCGGCGCCCCCATTTCCAGAGTCAATGATTTCTTTGACGGCGTCTTTCAACTTTTGAGTTGGAGTAAACAGATCCAGAGATTTCCCACTGGAGGCAGTGCTGGGGGCTCCCATGGCCATGTCTTTTAAGGTGGCTTCAAGTTCATCCTGATCGAGTGGCTTAAACATGATCTTCGACACGCCTAACTCTTTCGCCAGTTTCAGACGTTGGACATCTTTATCCTGCGAGTTTTTTTCCATACGTAACGCGGTCATCAGAATGAACTGGGGTGGATCGAGTTGTCCTTCGTCGGTAAAACGTTCCAGATTCTGTGCTTCCTGAAAGAGGTCCACTCCATCCATGCCGCGCATCATCAAGTCTGAGACCACGATGCTAATGTCATTGTCGGTCTTTAAATAGTTTAAAGCTTCGTAGCCAGATGTAGCCGAGCAGGCGGTATAGCCAAACTTTTCAACAAGGCGTGAATGGAAATGGCATGTGTAACCAACATCATCTACAACTAAGATCTTCATTTTATTGCCTTTGGGTTAAACCTACATGCGCTGACGATGATCAAACATTGCTACACTCTTGCGCCATCAATGTCTTTAATTCAGCAATGAGTTGTGAAATTTCTTTTTCAAGTGAATTGTATTTGATCTGAGATTCATCCAGTTGTTCTGACTTCCCATCATTCTCCAATGCTTGTAGCAGGAGGTAGGGCTCCAGTTTGGTATAGTTTCCAACGGTTCCCTTACAGGCGTGTGCCGCTTCTGCCAGCTCTTGAGAATCATTATTTTCAACGGCCTGCTTAATATCATTCATCTGCTGCGGGACATAGCTGAAGAACAGTTCGATCATTTCAGCGAGGAATTCCACATCCCCCACCGCCATATCCAGAACCTGCTCCCGGTTAATTAAACGCCATTGCCCGTCAGTAGAAGCCAAGTCTAAGCTTGTCATGGATCGATACCTTTTTCCTGTGATAAACGCGTCAAAAATGATTAAATCTGAAGCACGATCATCGGATTGACAGCGCAAACTCTTACATGAAAGAATTAAATCAGCAGGCTTAGAATAAAGGTTAGGTTCTATTTTTGAGAGAAACCAACGCTGATCATCAACAAGGCGAATTGGAGGGGGTTTTTATATCGGTTCTGACAGGTATACCGGTTGATAGAGTGGAAGGGACCTGGAAATAAGGAAATTCTGTATGTAGGTAGGTATTAATACACTGTTCGTGATTTGAAAATTGAGGTGAATGACCTACGCTCAAATTCAGTCATTTTCTATAAGGAATCGAGACTTAGATTTGAAAGTCATCATTGCGGGCTTTGGTTTGTGCTAATTCTTCAAGCACTTCTCGTACAAGTGACTCCGAAATATCTTTGAAGACTTCCACCCGTCCGATACAGGTGGGAAGAACAAATCGCAATTTACCACCAACGGTTTTCTTATCCAGTTTCATGCGGTCGATGATTTCATCGGTTTCCAAACAGGTTCCTTCCGGCAATGAAACTGGTAATCCCAGAGCCTGGAGGAGCTCAATCTGGCGTTTTGTGTCTGAATGAGGGATCAAATTCAGCTTTTCAGCCAGGTAACTGGCGTAGACCATCCCAATGGAGACCGCTTCGCCGTGCATCAGCTCTCCGTAGCCACAGAGCGCTTCAAATGCGTGGGCAAAGGTATGACCATAATTCAAAATGGCCCGTAAGCCGGTCCGTTCATACTCGTCCTGTTCGACCACTTCCGCTTTTAACTCACAGCTTCGGGCAATGACGGTTCGCAGTGCGTCAGGCGATCGTTGATTCAGTGCTTCAATATTCTGTTCCAGGTATTGAAAGAATTTGGAATCCAGAATGACGCCATATTTTACGATTTCTGCAAGTCCGCTTCGATAATCCCGTTCGGGAAGCGTTTCGAGCGTTGAGGTATCAATGAACACGCCCAGTGGTTGATAAAAGGCGCCGATGAGATTTTTCGCCTGTGGATGATTCACGCCGACTTTTCCTCCAACGGAACTGTCAACATGTGCCAGCAAGGAGGTTGGTACTTGAACAAAAGGTAGTCCACGGACATAGGTGGCAGCAACAAAGCCCGCGGCATCCCCGGTCACGCCTCCCCCAACTGCGATGAGAACGGTCTGGCGATCTGCCTTCAGCTCCACCAGTCGGTCGTAAAGACTGGAAATTACGGCCAGAGATTTCGATTTCTCACCAGATTCAATGACCGCGGTTTCCCATTTCCAGCCCTTTGTTTTAAGACTGTTTTCAATTTTGGGGGTATGTAATGTCGACAGGTTCCGATCGGTGACAATGAATGCGGTTTTGTTGCCTTCCTTCACGGAATTCCGGAATGCCGGGTTATTGTTCATCCAGGTTTCCAGTGTTTCTGCGAACTGGTCGAACTGGTCACTCACAACGGAAATATGATAACTGCGCGGCCCCAGAGCAACATTGACATCGTAACTATCAGACACGTTGTTTCCCTCTTTATGGTAAAATCAGGCAAGTCTGTACGCCGTTCTTATGAAATCGGTCTTCCATTCCGCCTTGTAATCAGTGACTCAAGTCCTTCTATCCTAGCTTTGCGCTGCCTTGAAGTCACGCCGGATGGTCTGGAAAACGTGACGCAATCATGTTTTTCGAGTTGAGCACGTGACAATTTCACACTGCTTGCTAAAATTATTTTGAACATGACCAAACCAATCGACAGTCAGATTCAGTCGATGCAGGATCTGGTTCCCGTTTTAAGCCGAAGCGAAGGATTCGCCGCTGTGGTTGCGGCTCTCCAGTCAGGTCAAAGCGGGACAATTGATGGAGCCTGGGGAGGATCGTGCGCGCTGACTGCAGCGACGATTGCAGAAACAGTGAAATCTCCTGTTTTAATCGTCCTTCCTCGCCTGGGAGAAATCGACGAATTCAGTGGCGACCTTACCAGTTTTCTGGGAAGAAGCCCGGATCTGTTCCCTGCTTGGGAAACCTTACCTGACGAACATGATGTCGCGGACTCGGTTTTTGGTGGTCGCCTGAGGGTACTGAATCAACTGGTACCACTCGATCAGAATGCGGATAGTATCCCGCCGGTGATTGTGACTTCGTTTCCCGCTTTACTGCAGCCTGTTCCCAGTCGTCAAAAACGTCGCGAAGCAACTCGCAGGATTCGGGTGGGGGATGAAATTGACACAGATCCCTTCATGAGTTGGCTTATCGAGCGTGGATTCGAACGGACAACGGCAATTGAACTGCCGGGCGAATTCAGTATGCATGGCGGCATTCTGGATATTTTCTCTCCCGATGCCACGCTTCCTCTGCGAATTGAATTTTTTGGCGACGAAGTCGAGTCGATCAGACAGTTTGATGTGGAAACACAGAGAACTGTCGAGACTTGCGAATCGGTTGATCTAACGCTGATTTCCCCGGTCTCCGCGGCTGAGGAACATTCGCAAGGACGTACGCTAGCCAGGGATCTGGATGAGTCCGCTTCGGAAAGCCTGCTGGACAATTTACCGAAGAATACCTGTATTGTTCTAGTGGAACTCCCAGAACTGGTTGATGAAGGCAGACGATATCTGGACCGGCTCGAAAATCCGCGAGGATTATTCAGTGTGCCCGCGATGATGTCCCGCTGCACCGATTTTCCATCCGTAACGATCGCGCCCATTTCTGCTGAATCAACAGAGATCTCTTGCCATTTACAGATTGAATCGATTGAGCGTTTTACGCGCGCGAAGTCAGAAATGATTGAAGAACTGGCTTCGATCACCGGTCCTCATGATCGCGTTGTCGTCTGTTGTCATAACCAGGGCGAAGAAGATCGGCTGCGTGAGATCCTGAATGAGTCTGAGCTGGAAATCAGCGGCCGCGTGACAACCTGTATTGGGAATCTGGCTTTGGGCTTTCGGATTGTTTCCGAACATCTGGTCGTGTTAAGTGATCATGAGCTCTTTGGCCGCGCTGATATCCGACACAAGCCGCGCAAGCGAAAAGTCGAAAGCCGGGCCATCGACAATTTTCTCGATTTGAATGTGGGCGATTTTGTCGTACATCTCTCACACGGCATTGCCCGTTTCAAAGGTTTGGAGCTCCTCGAGAAGGATGGCTGTCGCGAAGAACATCTCTCTTTGGAGTTTCGTGATAAAGTGCAAATGTATGTGCCGGTCTCTCTGGTTCATCTTGTGCAAAAATATATCGGGGGTGGAAAACACATTCCTCAACTGTCCAAGTTGGGGGGGAAAAGCTGGGCGAACAAAAAGGAAAAAGCGGCGCAGGCCGTCAGGGATATGGCCAGCGATATGTTACGCATGCAGGCTATGCGTTCGGCTCAACCAGGCATCGCTTATCCTCCCGACAGTCACTGGCAAAAAGAATTTGAAGCTTCGTTTCCCTATACAGAAACCACCGATCAACTGCATGCCATCAATGATATTCGACATGATATGGAGCGACCTCAACCCATGGATCGTTTGATCTGCGGTGACGTTGGTTATGGTAAAACCGAGGTTGCGATCCGTGCTGCTTTTAAAGCCATCGATTCAGGAAAGCAGGTTGCCGTGCTGGTCCCCACAACGGTTCTGGCCGAGCAGCATACGCGGACCTTCAGCGAGCGGATGGCCGATTATCCAATCACCATTGAAGGTCTCTCGCGTTTCAAAACAAAAAAGGAACAGCGAAAGACACTGGAAGGCATGGCCTCGGGTAGTGTCGATCTGGTGATCGGCACACATCGCTTGATTCAGAAAGATATCAAATTTAAAGATCTAGGTCTGCTGATTATTGATGAGGAACAGCGGTTTGGTGTGGAAGCAAAAGAAATGCTGAAGTCCCTCAGACTGCAGATTGATGTGCTCACCCTGAGCGCGACTCCGGTGCCGCGGACTCTGCATATGTCGTTATTGGGGATACGCGATATTTCCAACTTGACCACAGCGCCCCGTGATCGCGTTCCGATCGAAACACGCATCTCCCGCTTTGATCCCGAACTGATCCGGCATGCGATGGTGCGCGAATTGAATCGAAACGGGCAGGTTTATTTTGTGCATAACCGGGTCCACGATTTACAGAAGTATGCAGACCGGATTCAGCAAATTGTTCCTGAAGCCACGATCGGGATCGGGCATGGGCAGATGAAAGAATCCGAACTCGAAGCGGCCATGTACGACTTCGTATCCGGTCGAGTTGATATCTTTGTCTGCACCACCATCATTGAGAGCGGGCTGGATATACCGAATGCCAATACCATGTTCATTCACGATGCCGGCAATCATGGACTTTCGGATCTGCACCAACTCCGCGGACGTGTGGGGAGGTCGCATCATCGGGCCTATTGTTATCTGCTGTTACGCGATGGGCAGATACTGACGCCTGTGGCTGCGAAACGGCTTAAAGCGATTGAAGAATACAGCGAGCTGGGGGCCGGGTTTAAAATCGCGATGCGCGACCTGGAAATTCGAGGGGCCGGGAATATCCTGGGAACCGAGCAAAGTGGCCATATTTCCGCAGTTGGGTATGAACTGTATTGCCAACTGCTGGAAAATGCCTGTAAAAGACTGAAAAACGAGCCCCTGCGGGAACACCATCACGTCGCCATCGATCTGCCTTGTACCGCCTACCTGCCTTCGGATTATATCCCCCCTGGCCGCATCAAAATTGAAATGTATCGGCGGTTATCCGCGATTCGTTCTCTGGATGAATTGGCGGATCTGGAGACAGAATTCGAGGATCGCTTCGGGAATATTCCCCACCCTGTGCGACAATTATTGATTTTGAAAGAATTACAAATCCTGGCACAGCAGTGGCAGGTAGATAGTATTCGCCTGGAAGAAAACTTCGCTGTTTTAGGCTATCGGGACAAAAATCATATCCTGGCACTGGCAAAAAGCAATCAGAATCGGATTCCAGTTCGCATTGTAGATCATAAATCGGCGTACATACCGTTGCCGGTTTCTGCCGTTGATGTGGAAACAATCATGTTAGAGCTCAAATCGGTATTGCAACAAAGTTTTGATCCGACCTATAATCTCGCACCATCATCCTGACGGGGTGAAAAACGAGTCGGTTTTGAATTCGTTTTCTGTCTTGATGGATGATATTGATAGTGTGTCAGTCAACGTTCCCCTCCTTACAATTCCCATGTAATTCTGACTGTTACAGTATCGCCTGTTGATTGTCTCTCAAATTCCCGAATCGTAAATTCGTTCATCAGCTGCAGGATGCATCTTGATGCGCTACGCGCAAGTATATTTTTTGTTTCTTGTTTCGCTTGGCATGGTTGGTTGTGAAACTACTCCCAAAGTAGACAACCCTGTGCTGGGACCGCCCCCGCCGCGCCTGAAATCCGCTCTGAAGCAGCAAAAGCTGAAGCATGCTGAGATTGCCAGCCGGGCGAATGACAGGAAGAATATTCTGGAAGGGGACTTCGAGGATTCTGAGAATCCTTTCGAAACGCCGGTCATCACTGCATCTACCACTTCAGCCGAAAGCGCTGTTGAAGATACCGAAGATATTCTCTCTGACAGTACTGTGGTTGCCATGGTCAATGGAACACCGCTGTTTGTGTCGGATGTGATTGGCGTTTACAATTTCCAGCTCAAGCAGGCAGAGCAGAGAATGCCGCCTGAAGAGTATCAGAAATTACGACGTGCTCTGGTGAAACGTGACCTCAAAGGACACGTTGAACGCCAGCTTTTGATACATGAAATGAAGAGTACGCTCAAGAAAGAACAGCTGGATCAGCTGCAGGAAGTATTGGAAACCGCGTTTGAAGAAGAACGCATCCCCGAACTGCAAAAAGGACTGGGTGTAAACTCACCCCAGGAAGTGGAAGCAAAACTGAATGAGCAGGGGCGTTCTCTTTATAGTGAGCGAGAACTGTTTTTGAAGCAGCAGTCTGCGATTCAGTTTATGGCCGTGAAAGCGAAAGCAACCAGCAAATTTAGCCGTGAAGAAGTACTGGCACGTTACAAAGCCAATATTAAAGACTATGAAGTGCCATCCAAAGTTCGCTGGCAGCGTATCCGAATCACTTATGCAAAGCATGGGGGCAAGGACCAGGCTGTGGGACTGTTGGATGAAGTCATTCATAAATTACAGGCCGGGGAAGAATTTGGCGTACTGGCTAAAAAATATTCCGATGGCACACGTGCAGAAAAAAATGGTCAATGGGGTTGGACTCGTCGAGGCAGCCTGGCAGAACCGGAAATCGAAGAAGCACTGTTTACACTTCCGATCGGTCAGACCAGCCAGGTGTTTGAAACATCAACCTCATTTCAAATCGTAAAAGTAAATGATCGAAAAGAGGCTGGACATATTCCGTTTGCCGATGTTCAGGGCAAACTTGAGCAATCCATGATCAATGAAGCTCGTATGAAAGCCACAAAAGAAATACTTGAAGAGTTACACGCGAAGGCTGTGATCGAAACGATGTTCGATCTGGATGAGGATGATGTAAATTCTACAAATTCTGCTGGTCCATAAGACCGCGAGATTAACAAAAGATTAAGATTGTCCTCGTAAAAAACAGTCTAAAAGTTTTTTTGAAAACCATACAAACTTTTTTGAAAATATTGTCATACTCATATTGACCTGAAAAGCAAAAATCGATTATTAACCGCACACACTTCTCTCAACTCTCAAAAAATCAAATCTACATTTCATATCACTGACAATCGTCTGTTACTTTTGCTTAACGGCAAACGTTCAATTGCATTTCGTTTTCTAGAATCCTGGTTTGTCATACGGAACTCGTATAGCACTAAATCCGGATTTCGGACTAAAATCCTACCCACTTTTAGATAGCGAGTTGGAAGTCATGATGACTCCTCAAAATAAACATAATCAAAGTTGGTGTTCTGGCTTGAAGGAGGGACCTACATTGGGCAAGGCATTTGGAGTACTAGCCTGTACGACGCTGATCGCAGCGTCAATGTGGCTGGCCAATCTTGGCAACACGACCAGGAAGGTCGCTGCTGATGTCGAGAAGAATGGCCAGTCGATTGCGGGGCGTCAACAACGCTCGGCTCGTTACTATCTGAGTCTGGGGACTCAATATTACGAGAGAGGACAATTCGCTGAAGCGGTAGAAGTGCTTGAAAAAGCTTCTGTCTCTCCAGGTCGTTTGTCATCTGCAGAGTTTCGCAAAATGAACGACTATCTTGGTCGTGCTCGAAAGCGAGCTGCAGCACCTCGAGACAAACGGATTGTCAGAGCACAGTCACCCGCGGCTGACTCTAGTCCGATGAATTTCTCCAGTGGTGCAGGAAAGTCTCTTGAAGAGCAGAAGCAACTGGCTCGTCAGTTACTTCAGTCTGCCCGTGAGGATATTAAGCTCAATGAACTGGCAAAAGCCCGTCTGAAAGCAGGGCAGGCAGCCTCAATGAAACTGGAATATGGTCCGTTCGATGAACGACCGGAACAGGTTCTGGCTGCCATCGCTCGCGCAGAGCAACGAAACAATACGACTTCTCCGATTCAGCAAGCCGGTGGCTTTTCGAATCGTCGGTCAAATATTATGCAGGTTGCTAACGTCGAAGAATCTACTGAAAGCAACCCATTCTCCAATCCCGGTGCCAATCCATTTGATGGAAGTCAGTCGAGAAAGCTGACGGAAAAAGAACAAGCATCGGTTCTGTTAAAGCAGGCCCGTCAAGCCTTGAGTGCAGGTCACTATGATGATGCCCGAAGCCTTGCCATCCAGGCACAGGATTATGATGTTGCATACAAACTGTTCGAAGAACGTCCGCAACACATTCTGGCTGAAATTGAACGTAAAACCGGTGCCAAGATCTTCGCTGGTAAGTCGACTCCTTCAATGCCAGTCGCGCAGTCCGATGCACCATCTTCAGATAAACAACAGTCTGCAAAACTGTTAAAACAGGCTCGTGCTGAATTACAGTCTGGACGCTTCGATTCTGCTCGTGAACTGGCACTGCAGGCAAGTCAGTTGGATGTCGCATACCGACTGTTTGATGATCGTCCTGAATTGATTCTCGACGAAATTAAGCGGGCTCAGTCAGGGGGTGCCCTGGCAGCCACTGGTTCCAGCCGTCCTCAGGCAACGCCTGTCGCTGTTCCTCAAGGTGCATCCAAAGAACAGGCAACCGAGTTACTGCGTCTGGCACGCCTGGACATTAAAAAACGTGACTTCGACAGTGCTCGTCAGAAAGTAAATCAGGTGCAGCAGATGCCGGTCTCTTATGATCTGTTTGATGACCGGCCTGAACTGGTACTGGCAGCCATTGATCGAATTTCCGATGAAGCAGCCATCATCTCAGGCATCAAAGGCCTGCAGCAAAACCAGGACGCGGTTCGTCCTCGAATCAACCGTTTGATGGAACAGGCTCAGCTGGCTTTACAGCAGGGGAATAAAGACGAAGCACTCATGCTCGCTTCTTCTGCACAGAAGCTGGCTCAGACTCTGGATCTTCGCTTCTCGAATCCAAATGAATCGCCGGATGCTTTCATACAACGTGTCGGAACCAGTTCTGAAACCAGACTGAATCCTGGTACTTCAAAAAACATGGATGGAAAATCGAATGCGGAATATGCACGTCAACTATTGGCCTCTGCCCGCAAGGATCTTTCCAGCAATCGAGTGGAAGAAGCCCGACAAAAAGCGGAAGCCGCACAGAAAATTGATACAGCATATACGCTGTTTGAAGATCGTCCTGAACAGGTTCTGGCAGACATTCGTAAAATGGCCGGCCAGCCTGGTGGACTTTCACAGGAACAATTATACGCTGCTGAGAATGAGCGTAAGAAAGCATTCTCACAAAAGCTGGTTGCTCAAGCTCGAACAGATCTGAAAGCAAGACGCTATGAGGATGCTCGTGCGAATGCCGAAGAAGCCTTGCAGGTTGGCGTACAATTCAAGCCGGGTGAAGACAGCCCGCAGGCCATCCTGCGTGATCTGGAAGCCAGAATGGGTACTCAACCCACTCAGGTAGCACAAATGAAACAGAACGATGCCAGTGAGATCGCCGTAATTCATCCCGGTGCCTCTGCTCTGGAATTGTATAACCTGGGAATGCAACGCCTTTCCGAAGGAAATCGCGGAGCCGCTTATCAGGCATTTTTAGCCGCCTATCAGTCTGGTGAAAAACTGGATAACCATCGTGCACAACAGCTGCAGGATGCCGTTCGAGAACTGGCACCTTCACGGGCTGACAAAATTCGCCTGGTCAAGAATCAGAGTCCTTCCACGGATCCTCTCACAGGTACGAAGGAACCCAGCACGATTGATCTGGTTGAACAGAAACAGGCGATTGAGTTCAGCCGCCTGCGATCGGACGTTCTAAACGCGATCTTCAAAGCCGAAAGAATGCGTGAAAACGCTCCAACGGAAGCTTTGGAAATTATCGATCAGACAATGTCCAAAGTAGAAAGTTCCAGTCTGAATAAGAAGTCGACAGCGGCTCTCATCGGCTCACTGCAACGAACTCGTGAATCCATTGATTCCTTCCGCAAACAGGTTGCTCCTCTGGAAGAATTAAAGAGACGCAACCAGGAAGTGGAAGAACATATCTCTCAGGAAATCAAAACCAGAATTCGTGTTGAGCAGGAACTTGCCGAGCTGGTTCAAAAGTTTAATGAGCTGCTTGATCAGCGTCGCTATGCGGAAGCCGGTGTGGTTGCCAAACAGGCTGTCGACCTCGATCCGCAAAACCCGGTTGCTGTCACAATGAAATGGAAAGCACAGTTCATTCAACGTGAAGCATCAAATACAAGTATGCGTGAACGCAAAGAACAGAATGTCTGGAGTCAGCTGAACGATGTCGAAGAAGCATTGGCAGATGCCTATACTCCGGACATCAAATTCGGTCATGACGCCAAAGAGTGGGCAGAGCTTACGAAACGTCGTGACAAGTACCATGCGAAAAATCATACTCAGAAGACAGAAAGAGAAATTCAGATTGAAGAAAGCCTGGAACGCCCGGTCAACCTTCTGTTTGAAAATGAATCGCTGGCGAACGTGATGAACAAGATTCAGACGCTCACTGGGATCAACATCTTCCTGGATACTCTGGGACTGGAAGAGGAAGGCGTTACAACTGATGCTCCTGTGACGATCAACGTCAATGGCATCAAACTCAGAAGTGCGTTGAACCTGCTTCTGGAACCGCTGAATCTTTCCTACACAATTGATAACGAAGTATTGAAAATCACCAGCCGCATTCGTCAGCAGGGAACATTGAGAACGGAAACGTACCCGGTCGCCGACCTGGTAGTGCCGATTCCCAACTTTGCTGCCAGCGGCAGTATGGCAAGTAACCCTTACAGCCAGATTGGTGCCGTCAGCTATGGATCAGGCATTGGTGGAAATCAGGCTGCTCCCGGTAACTTCCAGGTAGCAGACCCTGTGATGGGCGGTGTGCCCGGTTCCAATCCCTGGAGCAATGGCGGTGCGACCTCACAGGTTGCCGGCGGTGGTTCTAATATCGACTTCGATTCCTTAACCGAACTCATTGTCTCTACCGTCGAACCAGATTCCTGGGAAGAAATCGGTGGTGCCGGCAGTGTGCGTCCTTTTGAAACCACGTTGAGTCTGGTGATTCGTCAAACACAAAAAGTACACGACGAAATTGCCAACCTGCTCGATCAGTTGAGAAGACTGCAGGATCTCCAGGTGACAATTGAAGTACGCTTTGTGACTGTCTCCGATCGATTCTTCGAACGAATTGGTGTCGACTTCGACTTCAATGTCGCAGATACCGTTGGTGGTCCGACTGTAGATGATAACGGAAACCCTGTTCCCGCCTTTGGTCAGGTCGACCTGCTTGGGAATGCCAACCAAGGTGGTGGTAACAACCAGGGTGGTCAGCAAGGTCAGCAAGGGCAAAATACGACATCAGGTCAGACGGGTGGGCAGGGAGTGGCTCCCTTTAGTAATCCACCTACGAGAACGTTGCTCAACTTCGATAACTGGCCCAAAAAAGGTACAGTCGTCGGGATGGCTTCTCCTGAGTCGTTTACACCAGACCTCGACGTTCAGTTCCGCCAGGGATCATTTGAAATCGGTGTTCCTGAATTTGGAAGTTTCAATGCAAACGCCGGTGTGAATGTTGGTCTGGCGATTCTGAGTGACATCGAAGCCTTCTTCTTCATCAATGCTGCTCAGGCCGATGAACGATCAAACTTGATGTTTGCTCCGAAAGTAACACTCTTTAACGGTCAGGTTGCCTTTGTGACCAGTAACGTATCACGGCCTTTCGTGATCAGTCTGGTGCCTACAGTGGGTAACTTTGCTGTCGGGTTCACACCTGTCATCGCGAATATTCCTGAAGGGGTCTCACTGACTGTGTCAGCTGTGATCTCCGCAGACCGACGTTATGTACGACTCTCCGTTAACCCGAACTTCACCAACGTGACCGACGTGTTTACCTTCTCCTTCCAAGGGGGAACCGGTGGCGGTCAACAAGGTCAGCAGGGGCAGCAAGGTCAGCAGGGTGGCCAGCTTGGTCAGCAGGGTGGCGGAAACTTTGGTAACGGTGTCGGAACCGGTGTCGGTGGTATCGGCGGTGTCGGTGGAAACACGGGTGGCCAAGGTGGCCAGCAAGGTCAGCAAGGCCAGCAGGGGCAACAGGGGCAGCAGGGTGGTGGCTTGGGAACAACCACGATTCAGCAGCCGGTTGTGGAACAGGTCACGGTGACCACGACAGTCAGTGTGCCCGATGGTGGTACGGTGCTCCTGGGCGGTGTCAAACGACTCCGTGAAGGACGCAGTATGGCCGGTGTTCCGATTCTGAATAAACTTCCTTACATCAGTCGTCTGTTCAAGAACACTGGTGTCGGTCGTGAAACCGAAAGTTTGATGATGATGGTCACACCCAGAATTATCATTCAGGAAGAAGAAGAGGAAGCTCTTCTCGGATACTAAGGAAAAGGGATCATCTGTTTGATCAGGTGATCCCGGGAAATTGCAGATCGCGGGATCTGCAGAGGGGCTGATCGTCAGCAGCCCCGGGCTCTGGCCGTCGCGAATTCTCCCCCCCTGATTCGCGGCGGCTTTTTTTCTTTCTCAATTCATGGCGGGCTCAAGGCATTCTGTCCTGCAGAATCCCTCTTGTGATAAAAACCGAAAATCAATTAGACTTTTATCTCTCTTAAAGACTTTCGAATCCGATCAATTAAACAAGGGGTATCATCGTGTTCTCGATTAAAACGTTTCTGGTCTTTTCCTGGGCTCTGGGAATCACTCTCTTATCAGGTCTTTCTGAAGAAGCATACGCTGCCGCCCCGCAAACGTATCAAGTGAAAATGGAGACAACCAAAGGAACATTTTATATCGATGTAAATCGAAGCTGGTCTCCTAATGGAGCTGACCGGTTTTATGAACTGGTGAATTCCGGTTTTTATAATGACTGTGCGTTTTTTCGCGTGATTGAGGGCTTCATGGCGCAGGTCGGCATCAATGGTGCTCCCGCCACACAAGCAAAATGGCGAGATCAAACCATTCAAGATGACCCCGTCGTGAAATCAAACCTCAGGGGCTATGTCTCGTTTGCGAAAACAGGCGCTCCTAATTCAAGAACAACTCAGATCTTCATCAATTTTGGCGATAACCGCCGCCTGGATCGACATGGTTTTACCCCCTTTGGGATCATTTCACCGAAAGGGATGAAAGTCGTCGATGCCCTCTATTCCGGCTACGGCGAAGGGGCTCCTTCCGGACGTGGTCCCTCTCAGCAAAGAATGCAGCTGGAAGGAAATCAGTATCTGAAGCAGGACTTTCCCCGTTTGGATTACATCACCAAAGCGACTATCGTAAAAAACTAAGCCAGAGCCAAAACGAGAACCATTACTCATTCAAATGAGGTTGAATAAATAACGCCTTTTTTTCACCCGGCAAAGTAAAATCGAAACCACAGTTTTGGAAAAAGACATCGGAGGACGTGACGACCATCACTTCCAGAATATTTCTCTGGCGGGCTCGTTCCAGACAGGCGGTGACCAGTTTTTTGCCGACCCCGATTCCCTGTCGATGTTCGGCGACGACCAGACTGCGAATTTCTGCTAATTTCCGCGAATAAATTTCCAATGAAGCAAATCCGACAATCTCGACATCCTGTTCGACAGCTACAAATCCTGTTTCGACCAGTTCATCCAGTTCTTCTGAAGTGCGAGGGAGAATTTTTCCCTGCTCTACGAAAGGAACAATAAACTCAGCCAGGAGCCTGATATCCTCTTGTTTGGCGGAACGGATGTGAATTTGCTCTGTCATTTCAGGGAAACTTCATTTCATACATCAAATCGGAAAACCGGTCTCGTATTCGGTTAATAAATAAACAGTGACCTACAGATACAAGCCGGGAATACGCTTTTTTAACAGTGAACAATAACATCGTTGCACTCTTTTTCTGAAGTCCAGAAAAGGCGGACTTCCTGATGGTGCAACTCAGAGGCCGATTAGTTATGGTATCTTAAAGACCATTACTGTAACTAAGGCCGCAGTATAATTGATTGCGGAAAGATAAGGTAATGAGTCTATGAAAAAATCTTACTTTTTAGTTTTATGCAGCTGCTTCTGTCTGACATTTGCTGGATGTAAAGGCTATTTTCAGCAGAGAGAACAGGCAGAGCCGATGACCTCCACCAGTTCGAGTAGTCGGGCAGCCAAATCAAGAGTAACAGAAACGGATCTCAACGTGACTGACGAAGCAACACCGGGTTATTCATCGACCCCCTCCGGCTTAAAATACCGCATTGTTCGAGAAGGGGATGGTAGTAAACCAGGACCCCAGGATGAAGTGACCGTCCATTATCGGGGTACACTGGAAGATGGAACCGAATTTGACAGTTCATACAAGCGGGGACAAACGATTTCGTTTCCTCTGGGCGGGGTGATTCCCGGCTGGACCGAAGGGCTACAACTCATCGGTGAAGGCGGCGAAATTGAGCTGATTATCCCCTCTGAACTGGGATACGGAGCGGCAGGTTCGCCTCCCGTGATTCCCCCCAATGCAACGCTTCACTTCAGAGTGGAATTGTTTAAAGTGAATTAGCTTATCATGCGCAACGTGAGCTGATTCTTTATTTTATTAGCGAAATTCAGGAGAGTAACAGTGACCCACTGTTGGCATGATGTGACTCCGGGGCAGAATCTGCCTCGCGATTTCACTGCCGTAATTGAAATTCCCACTTTTTCAAAAGTGAAGTACGAATTGGATAAAACAACGGGCCTGCTCAGGTTGGACCGCATGCTTTATTCCGCCGTTCATTATCCTGCCAACTATGGGTTCATTCCCCAGACTCTGGCCGAAGACGACGACCCGCTTGATGTGTTAGTGCTCTGTCAGGAACCCGTCGATCCATTGACGATTCTTGATGCTCGCGCCATCGGCGTGATGACCATGATCGACAGCGGTAAACCCGATCATAAAATTCTGGCTGTTGCCGTCAATGATCCGGAGTATAATCCGTTCACCGAAGCGTCAGAACTTCCGCCACATCGTCTGGCGATGCTGCGACGTTTCTTTCAGGATTATAAAATGCTCGAAGGGAAGACCGTTGAAGTAGAAGAGTTTCAGTCTGCTTCCGCTGCATTTCCCATCATTGAAGACTCGCTGCAACGATATAGCAGCCAGAGACGTCGCGGCTTTCTATAAGATCTGCCTGCGTTTTGCCGGAAAGCAAAAAGCAGCTATTTCCGTTTGAGAAATAGCTGCTTCAGAAGTGATTGGGTTTTCAGTGCCATGATTAAATCGGGTTATCAACACGCACTTGAGCCGTTGGTATGCGGACTCTCTGTAACGTCACCTTAATCTGTTGCTGAATCGTCGGGTTAAGCTGATTGAGTTCCTGGGTGAACACCTGATTTCCAAGAATCTGATTCACATTCAATGCCGGCCGATTTCCAAGATGATGATCAAGCTCGACCATTCGTACTGATTTATCTTTCGTTCCCCGGCTCAAGAAGACCCGAATAAAGCGGGCGTTACCCTGCAAATGTCCTTTCATCTGGAAGCGAAACGGGGGATTACCCTGCAGCGCCAATTTCAGCTCTCTCAAACGCTCGTTAATCATCATCTGCACATGATCGGGCATATCAACAACCTGATTGCGGATCTCTTTCAGGTTCCCTTTGAATTTCTGCGTCTGAAGCGTGTCGTTGACATCCTGGTAACTGACTTCAACAGAATACCCCTTCTTCAGGTTGCCGATATATAATAAGGAAAGGTTTTGAGTTGAGGTAACCGGGAGATGACTAAAACCCAGAGGAAGTTTCCGTCCCAATGGGTCTGAATCGGTCGATCGGGTGGCAATCGGACCTTCCTGCTTAGGCTTGGGTTGGGAAGGTATTTTCTTTTGGGGGTTCGATGCCTGCGCGGAGTTTTGGCCAACGGGACTGACCGAAAATTTATGAAAACGAAATAGTTTTTCTGTGAGAGTGACTTCGATCAGCTGGTGCTGAGAGGCACGAATGACCCCCAGTTTTATCTTACTCCCTTTGGGGGAATCCATGACAAATTTACGTAACGCATCTGAGGATGTGATGGCTTTACCGTTGAAGGTGGTTAGAACATCAAAGATTTTGATTCCTGCCTGTTGAGCAGGGGAGTCAGGTAAAACCAGTTTCACTCCCACACCCTGACCGGCCTTCATCATGGAATTCAACTGGGCAGCAAGTGCGGCGGGAATTGGTTCAGTCACAATGCCAACAAAGTTGCGTTCCTCTGCTTCTCCCGTCGGGTGGCTGGTGATACGGAACTTCCCTTTGACTGCGTTCGCATTCGTACCATTAGCGGGACGCATCTGATTGGGTTGAGCGGCAACGCGCTTTTGTTTTGTTTCAGCCTGACCGGGTCTCTCTGCCTTTAGAGGCGTCTCATCAGCCAACAACTGTTGTGCTGCGAGTAGAGAGAAAACGATCCCACTGAAAAAGAACCATTGATACTTCTTCATTATTCTGCCTTGGAAATGTTTCAAAAAAGAGCACAAAACCGCACCAGAATTTACAATCAAATTCTGACTTGAAAGTCTCTTCTTTGTGGCCCGTATTAGAATTCCTGCTTATCCGCTAACTGATCACTTTATGTTTTCCGCAATGAATTAACGCTATTGACCATTCCTGTCCGACTCTTCCTTGATCAAGGAAAGGCCAGACTTATTGACGGGAATAAAATCAATCGTTAATTCGGGCATTGACATCTTCACATTGGCCCCCGTTTCCGGATTTTGAACAGTATAGTTCGTCCAGGAACGTTCTGTTCGTTGTTCAACAGGGCCAGATTCCGTGTTGTATAGTGTAATATCAATTGAGTTTTGTACGGTTTTATCGACTTCGGGGGTCAACTCAATTGGTGTACTGCCATGATCAACCACGGCCAAGGCATCTGATTCAATGGGCTTTGTTTCTTGAGGAGTATGTTGTAGCTCTGAGGGCCGAGCCGGTACTGGCTCAGTCGGCGTTTCATTGTTCACAACAGGAGCCTGAGGCGCCGGTTGAAATTGGGTCAACGCAACCACTCCCACAATCACGCAGGCGCAAACCGCGGTGATTAGATAACTCAGCTTGAACTGCCCGTGGCGTTGGTGCTCATTTCGAACGGGAACCCCGTTTCCCAAATGTATTTTCTGCGAAAATCGTTCTTCAAACTCTTCATCAGAAATCTCGGGAAGCTCCTGCAGTTCGAGAGGCATTTCCTTTTGGAAATATTCGCGCAGAACACTCTCCAGCTCATCGTCATTCTCGAGCATTCCTGAAGTGTCATACGGTTTCATGATCTATCCCCACTTTTTCCAACTCTTCACAAAGCCGCTTTCTCGCACGAGAAAGCCGCATGTCAATCGCTGATGTTGATGTATTCAACGCAATTGACATTCGTTTCGATGACCATCCTAGTGCATATCGAAGTACGAGAACCTCACGATCCTCGGCTCGAAGTTGTTGAAGTGATTGCCGGATTCGGCTGTTTCTCTCTTCTTTTTCCAGATCTTCTGACGGATCTGAAGGTTTACCTACAATATTATCCAAAAAATCTGCAGGCCTTGCTGCATGATTTTGCCGTCGGGCATAATCACGCAACCAGTTTTGAGCAACAGTCAAAACCCAGGCCCGGATATTTCGAATTGACTTGACTTCTTGAGATTGTAAACGTACGAACGCTTCCTGCAACGCGTCATATGCACGATCCGCGTCTGAGCATTGAGCATATAGTAATGCCCAAATTTCTCGGCCTTCACGCAAATATACCGCCTCTATTTCTGCCGACCACAGTTTGGCCTGCTTATCAGGCATGCAAATTCCAATACGCTAGAAGAGGGAAATCTAAGTCTATTGGAGAGTGTTAATGGCTTTGCTTCATTTACCAGCTTAACAACACTCGTCTAACTCACATGCACTAGAATAGACGGAACGCCTATCAGAATCTAACGTCGATTCAGGATATTTCCCGTTTCCCGGCAGATTCGACAGCCCTCCGCCACTAGCCTTTAACAACTGTTTCCCGTAATTGTCACCATGCAAGGTACATATCCCGTTGAAAAAAAACAACTTATGATAAATTGCCCAGCTTAAATGTAGAGTATCCCTGCAGATCCGGATTTTCCGGGAAGTTCAGTTATTCCGAGGGGATCACTAAGAATGTCAGTTGGTTTATGAGAGCCAACCTCACATCCAATCACCTGATTCCACTATTGAATCTCGGAGTAAGGCAAAGGCTCCAGGTACCACTTGGTGATCTTTGAAACGGTTCCCTTATATTTCTCCATCTTCTTCATCCGGTCCCACTCGGGATGCTTGATGAATCCCTGCCAGTGCTCGTCATGGACTTCACGATTGGGGCCTGAGAGCATATAGGTCAAGTTCGGCACGTCGTCGCCAATCAGCATTTCCCCGAAGAAAACCGGCCCCAGTTTGACCTCCTTCATAATGTCAATTTCGCCGGAATTGAACATGTCCACTTTTAGACGGGCCAGATGGGCATTACTGCTCTCATATGTTCGCAGCTCAAACAGATGGGGCTCATCCCCTTCCGGCGTTTCGAGGACCGGCATGCCACTGAAGGCTTTCATCAAACGACTTTCAATCCGACTGTACGCAGCCGATTTGTTCGGCAGGGCAAAAAATGCCTCCGCTGCTTGATGATACGCCTCGTCTTTTTCCAGCAGATCATTCACAGCAGAAAACTGTTCCAGGGATTTAAAAGGTATCAGCACATATAACGAATGATCGTTTTTAGGATCTTTTTCCTGGCGGTTACTCTCCGACAGCTTAAAGACGCCAACGCGGTCGATGCCCTGCCGTTTCAATGCCGGCAATAAGGCATTCTTCAGATAATCGCTCACGAGCTTCTGGTTGGCGGTATCGTGAATCCGATACGTGCGCAGTTCATAAAATTCCTGCTTCTGCTTAGGAGCCGCAGAGTGAGCCTTCTGTCCCAAGCCGAGTGCGACGGCTGCTGCCACGCTGCCTGCCAAAAACTGTCTTCGATCTGTTGTATGCTGTGTCATGATGTTCCTCGTTTCGAACTCAGTTGAATATATGTGTTTTCTTCCTGCATGAAAGTGACCGGTTAGGGATTGACCGGTGCGAGAATACGGGAAGCCTGCTTTGGACTATGATGAATTTTGTTCTTCGCCACAACCACTTTTTCCGGAAATTCAATCGTGATTGGCTCTCCGGTATTCGGGTTCGGCTCATAAAACGGTGCGCCGGTCGAAGCAACTGTTACTCGGATTTTGTGGCCTTTGTTAAAGATCTGGCTCAACCAGCCAATATTAAAACCTACTTTGTAAACGTGGCCCGGCTCCATCAGTTTCTGTTGTTCAAAGCCATCCCGATAGCGGGCACGGCGGATCATATCGATGATCAGAATCGAACGGCCATCCGGGTACACATCGGTCACACGCACAATAAAATCGGTATCTTTCGCAGAGGAAGAGACCAAAAGTTCCGCTTTCACATTGCCGGTCCACTCGACCGCTTCTTCCAGTGTATCCGTTGTGAAGGTCAGCACGTTTTCCTGCTGTTCCACTACTCGTGCATCACGTGCACCAGGGAAACCACGTCCTTCAATCTTCGCCGGGTTCAGCGGGTCGGCGATCAACTGGGTAAAGGAATCACCGGCAGTCGGTTTCTTGGTCGATAATTTACCACCGGGCTGCAGGTAGTAAGGTGTTTCTGTAACCGGGATCGGCCAGTCATCTGCCGACCGCCAGAAATTTCCGGGTGCACTGGGCTCACCCACCGCACCCATCACGTAGTACCGCACGTTGGGATCTTTTGTGATGCCGTTCTCCACCCCTTTCAGATAATGATCAAACCAGCGGATCATCTCCGCCACCACATCAAAACTCGCATTTTTCGGATACAGCATCTCGGCGACTTTGTTCCCTTTGTTCGTACGCCCGTGCAACCAGGGGCCGATATACAGTTTCTGCTGACCGCGCGAATTCGGTCCCCCTTTGTGCTGGCGACCGATGTAACTTTGAATCGAGCCAACGCACATGTAATCGTACCAGCTGCCCACTGTGAAACAGGGGACGTTCATTTTATCGAAATGCAGCGTGCAGTCTTCGTCTTTCCAGTACTCATCATAGTCAGGGTGCGAAAACCATTCTTTCATCAACGCCCGGTTATGAGCAGCAACGCGGCAGACACGGTCCATACCCTTGAACCGATTCGGCTTCGCGGCCCCGCCGATGAAGTAACCTTCGTGGTAGAGACTCAGTCCTGTATCAATCATAAACTGGCAGACCAGATGTGGTGGCTGAGTGACGGCCAGATAGTTCTGAGCATAGCCCCCCTGAGAACTGCCAAACGTTCCAATCTTTCCGGTCGACCAAGGCTGTTTCGCCAGCCATTCAACGACGTCGTAGCCATCCCGTTTCTCGCCCCACTGCAGATCGCGATAGCCCACCCAGGTCCCTTCAGACTTCTGAGAACCGCGAAAGTTCACCGCGCACACGACATAATCGTGGCCCGCCATCTCAGCAAACGCACGCCGTGCCCCGGTGCTCCGCAGACTGGCGTACCGCTGTTCCATCAACACCGGCCAGGGGCCTTTACCTTTGGGATAATAAAGATAAGCCGATAGCTTGACGCCATCCCGCATCGGGATCATTACATGTTTTTCGTTGACCCCTTTCTCAAATTCGAGTGGCGGGGCTTCCTGCGCCGAAAGGACAGGGGTGAAGAGAAGCAGTAACATCATCATCAGGCAGGCATTGGCCAGTTTTCGCATGGGAATGTCTCCGGCTGGAAGTTCAAGGCGGGAAATGATCTCCTTCGATTGTGGCTAACCGCCGCCCATTCAGCAAGCATAAACGCCGCTCGATCTGAAGACCGGGCCGGGATCCAGCAGAATCGTCACAGTTGATACCCCCGCTGTTTTCATGAGATCAGCGTGAATTGATCCTGCTGTTTCCGCTGTCTATTCCGGCCGGGAAATCCATTTTTCAGCGATGAAATGGGGGCTGAATCCTTTCGAAAACCGAAAAAAGGGGGTATGCTACCGCCAGAGCGGGCCTCAAATGTTTTTCAGCGAGCCCCCTCAAATCGTTTCCCCCCAGGCGAACCAAAGTCGCCGCTGATGAATCTATCTTGATATCAACCGGGAACACGCCGCCGTAGCTCAGTTGGCAGAGCGACGCATTCGTAATGCGTAGGTCAGGAGTTCGACTCTCCTCGGCGGCTCTTTTTCTTGCCTCTTTTCTTTCCACCCTTGTAGCTCTTTGGCAGAATAACTGACTCTCCATCCGTAAGTTCCAGGTTCGATGTCTGGATCGGGCAGCTACTCATTACGCGATCGCTTGTGCTGTTTACTGAACCAGCTCACCAGCTTCATATCTGAACATCCACAACCTCCTGCTGAAGAAATTTATCTTGACGGCAACCCGCGCATCGGCATGATCATGCGGAGATAACGTCGGGCGCGCGAGTGAGCACTACGAGTTCAGTTAAGATTCCTGTACGACTGCGAAAATCAGCACCATAAAACCCGCTCGTTTCAGCACGATTTTCAAAACGCCTGCTCCCATGCACCTCAATTATCAAACGACATCGCACCGCATCACGCCACTTTCTTGGGGCTTCACAAAGACTTTCCAGTTGATCGCGTGTCGTTTGCAGGAAAAAGAAGCGACTCCCGCTTGACGCATCCACGCCCCTGAAGATGATGTGCATCGCAAAGTTTCTATTTTCATTCCATCCATGGGTAAGATCGAATGCACATCCGAACTGAGCGCACCAAGTAGGAAACCAACAGAGCAACAAACAAAACCAAATCATAAATTTCTCCATCTGGCGTAGGTGCGGTAACCATGTGACCGCCCGCCTGGCGAATCACAATTCGAAATCGCTGCTGAAATGGAACCAGAACCACCGCACTACTATGAGCGTTCGGTGGAACTGTTGGCTTGCCAACAGTGATCGGATCCAGCAAACAAATCCTACCAGATATCACCGGCAGTACTTCAGATGAACATCCAGCAGTGGTGCAACGAAATGTCGGCAGGAATGGAAATCAAAGTATTGGGGCACCTTTATCTTTCTGTGAGCCCTTTTGGGTGCAGTTCCCTTGTTTCATTGATCGACATCCAATACCGATGCCGCTTCGATACCCGCCCCCCGGATCACAATCTCACCTTCAGGAAATGTTGGATTCTGCAAATATGCTTCGTCGTCGGTTGGCGGTGGTTGCTTCCACTTCTGCCCGGAGTTCCATACACCTTCAATTTTCACCGTTCGTCCTACCATTTTTCTTAATGTTTCCGCTGGGACGGCCTCGGTTGGTCGGATCGGTGTTTCACCAACCATGAATTCATGCCCCAGCCACGCCTCTACGCTCTTCACATCCTGAGGGTAGTACTCCAGAATTCCTTCAGCAGTTTTGGTTACAGTTGGTTGAGCAGCGGTTTCTGCCGCTTTCTCTGGTTCGCGCGGGACATCTCCGTCCTCTCTAGCGCATGAAACCAAAAGCCCTGTCGCAAACACAATCAGAATTTGGCGCGCGTTCATTGTTGGTTCTTTCGGCTAACTCAAATCAAAAACTCCTGTCCCCTTAATCTGTCTGAAGTTTTGATTTGAGTTCAGGCAATGGTTATGTTTCCCAGTGTTTCAGGTAGTAATTCGCGAATTCCCAATCCTTATCGAGTTCCATTCTGAAGTCGAACGGCCGGATGTGCTTGTCATTTTGAATGATGTCCGTCAAGAACGCATTCACAACTTTGGGATCATAGACACGATAAAGGAACTGGCGGGTTCCATTCCATGTGATTCGCGCGAGAAAAAGTGCATTGCCATCGGCCTTGATGTTTTCGTCGAAGTGATCACCAATCTGGTCGAGGATGACATTTTCGTCGAGTGTGGGCATTCCGTTGTCAGCGAGTTCGGCGCAATCCACGATGATGGAAAGGTGCCACGCAAACACGATCTTGGGATCGAAGTTGGCGAGCGATTGATTGACAACGCAAATCGCAGGCAGGTCGTCCTCGGTCCATTCGAGGACGGCGAAAACCTCATCAGGAATGACGACTCGGTATTCTTCTGACATGGGAACGACCGTGATTTGAAAATATCACTATTGAAAGACAGAATGAACTTCTATCTAAAGTTATCAGGATATTGTGCAGTGTCAACTGAAACTCATTAGAAGGCAAGAAAGGGGGGCTGGACTCTATAATCTAAGATTCCAAACCCCTTTTTCTGTCCACGGCAGGAATGGAAGTCTAGGCTTCTGGACACTTTTTTCTGTCACTCCGCGTAAGACCGCAACAGGCCACACTGGGGACAGCGATAAGCAATGACCGGCCGAATTTTCGACTTGTCCAACTTGAGATTCTGCTGATTGACCTTCAGCCCAAAGAACGTTTCCGGCTCCACTTCGCCGGGATGCCACAAAGACTGGACCGCACGATAGTACGCATTGTCCGGCTGAAATCCTTTTTCCATCGCACACGCACAATCAGGACATTGAGGAATCGCGTTCATGGGATACTTTCGGTTTATTTAAAGTGCTGCTTAAAAATTTGTGAGCAGTTAATTTCGCTGATTCTGATTTGGTTGGTAATCAGAATTCAAACTTCTTACGATAAGTTCATGAAAAATAAACTCAACAATATTATAGGCGGGCTCAGTGCCTTATTTGATAATCTTTATTTTCTTCTCGTTCTCTCTGCGGTGCCTCTCATTTTAAGCTACTTTGTACCGGAGTGGGGCGATTTCACTTTTCGATTACTGCTCTGGGGGATCTTTCTTACCTTTCTCGGGTTTTACTCCTACAGATTCCGCAGCAGTAAGCCGGGAGATGCACTGGTTCTGACCGGTTTCGTTTTTATCATCACGGCACTCATCAAACATTTTATCGTTCCGTTATGGCCCTTCTAAGAAAAAGAGCCCCAACAAATCGACCAGTCTCTTTCAAGGTCATCTCAACGATCACAGGTATGAAATCCCCGTCTTCAGAGGCATCCCGTCCCTGGGCTTGTACACTTCCCACCTCATTAGCGAACCATTCCCCGAAATGGCATCAAAAGCGGCGTCCGGTCAACGGGGTGATATCTGTGGCGATCACACTGAGAAATGAATTTGTGACGTTTCAGGATGTTTATAGACGTGAGTAACGAAGTTCGATTCTGTCTTAGGGAGAGGCATAAGGAATCAAAGGTGATCCCGTCGTGTACTTCTTCAACGTGCTTCTTAATGGCCTCGAAGACGCGGTGATTTCTTCTGTTTAAAATTCGTACAAAGTGGGGCATGATCTCGCCTCGGTGCGCAGGAGTAAAGACTCAATCACAGGCGCGCAAAATTCCCGTGATTGACTTCCTTGGTTGTGATGGTCCAGATTCCGAACAGACCAAAAAGAAACGCGGATATGAATTATCGATCGTGATCATCTACAGCAGATCACACGCGGCCGCCACCTGGCGAATAGGGGAGTAGGTTGGCCCAAAGTATATCAAACGTTCAGAGGTCCGCAATGCAAAACTGAAATGATTTTTCAGATTGTTTTCTGGTAGGTTGAGAGCCGCATTATTTCCTGGGAAATAATCCAGTACACCTGAGACTTGAAATGTACACATTCAGACTGAACAATAAAGCTACATTTCTCAATAGCAAAAGCAGGCACGCTTTCAAAACAGGTGATTGTTGTGAGTGAAGATATCGAGTTACCCGGAAAAGGAGATCTTAGAGATCTTCCCTTAGCTTCAATAGCAGTCTATGCCATTCGTTGCGCGTTGAGGGTTCAACCGGTGTGGGCCCTATGGGAAAAACCAACAGCAGAATACAAAGAGGCCATTATTCAACTGAGAGCGGCATATAGAATACTGGCTTACTCAGGCTACACCGAAGCTGACGCCAAAGCCGCATATGAAGCCGCTTATGTCGCCTACGAAGCTGCCAACGCTTCCAGCGATTCCAACGCCATTGCCTCTGCCAACGCTGCCAATGCTGCCGCCAGCGCAGCAAGTGCTGCTTACAACGCTGCCAGGCACAATGCTTCTGACGCCGCGAACGCCGCGAACGCCGCCGCTTTAGCATCCAGAGCATCTCATGCCGCGATCGCCGCCAGAAAGGATTACTTACGGTTGGCAGAAATGGAAACAGAAGTTTCCGATGCCTCAGAAACCGGTCCGCTGGGGGATCTCTGGGGAGGGGCTGCACCTGATTGGTATATCAAAGCTAAAGCAATGTTTAACAAAACGATAGCTGGATGGGGGGGGGAGTCGGGTGAGAATATAGAGATTGATCTTGGAGAAGAACTTTCAGTTTATATTGATCCAGGTGACGCACCCTCTGAGTTAATCACTGATTTATATATTGCTCTAAATGCGTTATTTAAAGCTCATGGGGGACCTGGATTAGAAATTGCTGGTGAAAAATTTCGTATACTGAAGGGGGAGTTGATCTGATGAGTATGACTCCCTATGAAGATGACCCGGTCTTAAATGACGGCGAAGTTGAAGAGTTACAGATCGTTCAAAAAAATGAGTTGATTTCCGTCGATGAAAATCAACCTGTCGCTAAAAATAAAGGATTTATCGATACGATACGAAGTTTATTTGGAATGAAATCACTCTATCTCGTAGATCGATTTGCAGAAGCGAAAGTCCGGATAGAAGAAGTAGAACACGAGGCGAAATTAATGGATGCCAAAGCTAGGTTGCTGGAAGCCAAGGGGAACTACGAAATGAAACAAGCTGAAGCAAAAAAAATAATTGCAGAAGCTAATCAAATTGACTCCGAAACCGCGAAAAAGGAAATCCAACAGAAAGACGATCAGCTTTATCATATGGTAAAGGATTATGATGTAGAGGAAGCAGTGGAACTACTGCAGGATGTAATTGATGAACTGAAATATAAATATAATGCTAATGTTGAAGTTATACCCCCCAAATCAATTGAGGGGCCAGATTAAGTTCACAAGGTTTCTCCTATTTCAAACCCAAAATTCAGACTCAAACCGCTGTCTCACCATAGTCCGCAATTCTACCGTCCTTTCATTCTGCTGATTCACTCGACAACATTAAAGGGGTCTGGACTCAATTCAAAACTTCGGAACACTTTAGCAGCCCCCAGAGGCTGGCAGCTATATTCAAAGTCAGGTTAAAAACGGGGTGGTGGAGATTGGCATGATGAAGCACCGTGCTTCCTGGTATGCCCATTCATTCAGAGTTTTGCTTCAACTAAGAGAATCACCTCGCGGGGTACCCACGTGGGACGCCTTTCTGTGCCAATCACAAGACCTTTTGAATCTACGCATATTAATTTGCCAGAAATACTTGTTTTTGCACCATTTAACGAGCTTGTTGTCGGGCTCACCGGCAATGGTGCAGCGACTCCAAGTGCATCACGTCTGAACTGGATGTTTACTTCCTTACCAATCCATTGATGCAGTCCGTCACGCGATATCTTAGAGGATTCACTTTGCGACGTCTCAGAATTTATTTTAGAGACACATCCTGAAAGGGCAATCAGTAGACCAAAGCTGGTAAATAGCAACCGTTTATTATTCATGTTTTTCTTTCGTCAAAAATTCATTGGTGTTTCAGGGCAAGATCATGAACACCGTTTATGACTACTGTTTAAAAAACGAAACTAAAGTCACATTGGATCAATTAGAAATTCATAAATGTGCAATTTCTGTCGGGAAATATGAAAGGGGGCTGGACTCAATTCAATAATTCCTGACCATTTTTCTCTTCTCATAGTCTGTGAATCCCGATTAGCCAGACGTTTAAAAATGATGTGCTTCGCCCATCACGAAGCGCACGAAAGCTGTGATAATCAGGCCGGCAACCATCGCCAGAAAGCAACTTCTTTTTCCACAGTGTTCAATTAACGAAGCATGTTTCATTTCGTGCAGCGTACCCATATAGAGGAACGTGCCGGCTCCCAGTGAAAGCACGATGGCTTTGATTATTGCGGCAGAAAGGGAAAGTTCATTGTGAATGAATCCACCAAAAAGTATTCCCAGCGGAGTGATCAACGCAAAAGCAGTAAATAGAATGACTGTTTGCGATCGAGAGAGCGTGCTGCGAACCATTGTGAGCATCAAGGCAAAGGCCGCTGTTCCTTTATGGAGAATAATCGCGAAGAAGATTAATGTCGCATCGGTATTGTCACTCATTCCCAGGGATGTGCCTAAAAAGAATGAGGGAAGTGCGATCATCGTTGTCATGACCAGCGGGATGCGTGCAGGCAGCCGTCCATTTTGGATCTTGATTCGTTCTCTCTCGATGGAATGCATCGTCATGTGCTCCATCGCAAGCAGTCCTAAAAAGGCAATGATGGCAATGACGGAACCGATGGGATAATTGATTTCGGGAAGCTGCTGTTGAAAAATGTGAAAGGAGGCGGGGAGTAACATTGTCAATGAAAGCGCAAGAAAAACGCCGGAAGAAAACGCTTCCCCTCGCGGGAAGCCCCCATTCGTGCGGACCTGTCCCGGTTTGACAAATGGAAAATACCCCCCGGCAAAAGCAATCAACAAGATAATGAAGAGATGAACCCATTGGATTACTGAAAGCATAAAGGCGGCGATTCGAAGTGTGGTTTGATGGATTTATTTAAAGTATGCCTGTTGCCAGACTTGGAAACAAGAAAGGGGGCTGCGTTCAAATCAAAATTTCCTGACGTCTTATTCTATTCATCAGAATCAGCTCATATCAACAATGCTGATCCTCTACTGCTAAGTTAATGGAAATTCAGTTGATGCCCTATCAGACAGTTCTCTTCGAAAAGTCATCCTGATATTCATATTTCCCCAAAAAATATGATGAATTTGTCGCAGAGTGATTTAGAATGACGAATTACCTGCGGTGGTTCCTTTTTACGCGGGAGGTGCCTGGGTGTTTTCCTTTTCTTGATCTGGTCTGATAATACAGGAATGCGCTTCATGTCCTGGTTGTTTCGATGTTTGGTTCTGGCTGTTTTCCTGCTGGCAGGTTGTGACGGACGGTCTGATCTGGCTTGGGGGCAGGCTTCGGTATCCGCCGTTGATGCGGGTGGGTTTCGGAAGACGGTGACGCCGTTTTTTCAGTCCTATTGTTTGAAGTGCCACAAGGCGGGGAGTAAAGACAACGAGTTTCGCGTGGATGCGAGCCTCGCGAATGATTTTTCAGATCCGGCGAGTAAAGCGAAGTGGGAAGAGATCGTCAATGTGCTCAACGGTCACGAGATGCCGCCCGAAGGGGAGCGGGCGCCTCGGGCCGCTGAGGTCGCGCAGGTCGTCGACTGGATCACGGGGCAGATTGTCAAAGCCGAGCTATCCAAACGGGATTCTTCGATTGTGCTGCGGCGGCTGAATCGGGCCGAGTATCGGAATACGATTCGGGATCTCGTCGGCGTGGACTTTGATCCGGCCGGTTTCCCGCAGGACCCGCCTGCCGGAGGCTTTGATAATAACGGCGGGGCACTCACTCTCTCGCCCCTGCATCTGGAACTCTATCTGGAAGCCGCACGGAAGATACTGGATCTGGCGCTGGTCGAAACGAGTCAGCCCCCCGTTTTGAAATGGCGGATTCAACCCGATTCGGGCGACTCGGATCGGAACCGGGTTAATTACGATGGCCAGCGCATCATTGTCAACGGCGGTAAGAATCCGGTAGAGAACGGGTTCAAGGTTCTGCATCACAATCGTTGGGATAAAAAACTTAATGCGCGGGATTTCAAGCTGCCTTACGCCGGCTCTTATCTGATTCGCATTCGCGCTGCCGGGAAAGTTCCTGATCGGGCGGCAGTGGTGGCTTCTGCGAAAGCGGCGCTGCAATATCGGATGGAACAGCAGAACCGTAAGAACCCCAAAGGGGCGAAATGGACGGCACAGCAGTTCGAACGCGACCTGGAACATTTCCGAACCGATCCGATGTACGACTATGGTGCGCCACGGTTGAAATTCACACAGCATCTGGGGGGACAACCGAAAGTGCTGGCTGAGCTGGATGTCGACGCGCCGCTCTCAAATCCCAAAGTGTATGAGTTTCCCGGCTACTTCACGACTGAAAAGGCGGGGGTGACGATTGAATATGCCTATGATATTCCCCGCGTACTGGAGAATTTCTGGATGCAGACCGGCGATGAGTTCGCCCGCCCGGAACTGTATGTGGACTGGATCGAAATTGAGGGGCCGCACTATGAAATGTGGCCGCCGGCCAGTCATCGGCAGATCATGGGGAAGCATGCGAACAAGCCCCGCGATGAGCGGGCTGCAGCGAAAGAAATCCTCGGGCGGCTGATGCGGCGTGCCTATCGTCGGCCTGTGACTGAAGAGGAGATCGACGCGAAACTGAAACTGTTTGTCGCTGCGCGGAAAGAGGCTCCGTCCTTTATCACGGCCCTCAAGGTGCCTTTGTCGGCGGTGTTAATCTCTCCGCATTTTCTGTATCTGGCGGAAACGCCGCGAACGACGGGAGATGGTCAGACGGGATCAAGAAAATTAAACGACTATGAACTGGCCTCGCGGCTGTCGTATTTTCTCTGGTCAACGATGCCGGATGAAGAACTGCTGAGTGCCGCCGCGAATGGCAGGTTAACGCAGCCGACAGAATTAAATCGACAGGTCGACCGGATGCTGGCCGATCCGCGGGCGAGCGCGTTCACGAAAAACTTTGCCGGCCAATGGCTGGGTCTGCGGGAAGTGGGCGCGAATCCGCCGGCCGCCGATTTATATCCCCGCTATGATCGCCATCTGGAAACGTCGATGGTCGCGGAGTCAGAGGCATTTTTCTCTGAGATCCTGCAGCATGATCTCAACGTGATGAATTTGGTGAGCTCCGAGTTTGTGGTGATCAACGAACGTATGGCCCGCTTTTACGGGATTCCGGGAGTGAAAGGAGATCACTTTCGCCGCGTGAATGTGCCCGCAGGCGTCCATCGCGGCGGGATTGTGACGCAGGCGTCTGTGTTGACAATTACGTCGAATGGAACACGGACTTCGCCGGTCAAGCGGGGGACATGGGTCATGAAAAATCTGCTCGGTCTCGATCCAGGGCTACCGGTGGCGAACGTGGGAGACATCGCGCCTAAGGTGCCCGGCATCGACAAGGCGACGGTACGGAAGCGGCTGGAGATTCACCGAGAGCTGCCGCAGTGCGCACGCTGCCATAATAAAATTGATCCACTGGGATTCGCCCTTGAGAATTTCAACGCCGCCGGTTCATGGCGCGAGCAGGAAGGCTTTGGCTATAAAGGGCGCGTTGGTCGGAATGATCCGGTCATCGATGCGTCGGCCCAGATGCCGGACGGAATGAAGTTCGAGGGCGTGGATGGTTTGCGGGACGCGTTGTCGAAACAGGAGACGCTGTTTTTAAAATGTTTAAGCGGGAAACTGCTGACGTATGCGTTGGGACGCGAGTTGGGAGTTGCCGACAATCCGACCATTGATCGGGCGGTGAGCAAGATGAAAGAAAACGATACAACACTGAGGTCGCTGATCAAATTCGTGGTGCTCTCAGAGCCGTTTCGATCAAAATAATTAAACCGCCGCATGTCGGCGCAGGGAGACACGTTAATGACTGCATTTCCACAAGAGCCAATGTCGCGGCGGCATATGCTGAAAGGGCTGGGAGTCTGCTTGAGCCTGCCGCTGCTGGATGCGATGATTCCCTCTGCGTATGCCCGGCCTTCCACATTCAAGGCCTGGACGCAGTCGGCGGGAAAGCATCCGCGGATGATCTGCTGTTATGTACCTAATGGCGTGAATATTCTGGAGTGGGTGCCTGCGACGTCGGGGAAGTCGTATCAACTTTCACCAACACTCTCAGCACTCAAAGAACATCAGCGCGAGTTCAGCGTTATCTCTGGAGTGGGGCATCCGTCTTCCAAAGGGGGACACGCGGGCGCGGACACCTGGTTGACCGGCGCGGATTTATCGGCGGTGCCCGGCAGCGATTATGCGAATACGGTTTCCGCCGATCAGATCGTCGCAGAACATCATGGAAAACAGACGCGATTTCCATCGCTGCAGATTTCCGATGCATCGGGCACGGGTAGCGCGGGGCACAGTCACACACTGTCGTTTGATCGCAGCGGCACGCCGATGCCCGCGGAGAACTCGGCGCAGCGTCTGTTTGAACGACTGTTTGTTCCTGAAACCAAAGCAGGCAAGCAGGCGACGCTCAAACGATATGCCGAGCGGAAATCGATTCTGGACAGTGTGCTCTCGGATGCGAATGCGCTCAACCAAAAACTGGGGAAGAAAGACCAGCAGAAACTGGACGAGTATTTCAATTCGGTCCGTGAAACCGAGCAGCGGGTGACGCGTCTGGAATCGTGGATTGATGTGCCGAAGCCGAAAGTCGATCCGGTGGGATTGCAGCTCAACAGTCAGTCGGGCAATGCGCATGACCGGCCGATGTGGATTGATGTGATGCTCGAAATTTCCTATCTCGCTTTTGCGACCGATACCACGCGCGTGATTACGTTTGAATGGTCGCGGGAAGCGGGCGGCTATGGCGGGGGCGGAGAGAATCACCACGAACTGTCGCATCATGGTGGTGATGCCGGGATGTTGAACAAGCTGGCGGTGATTGACCGATTCCATCTGTCCAAGCTGGCACGGTTCATGACGCTGCTCAAATCAACGCAGGAAGCGGGGAGCAACATGCTGGATAAGACGATTGTGATGTATGGATCGGGAATGAACTCGGGCAAAGGGGGCGAGCACTCTCCCAAGAACCTGCCCACACTGATTGCCGGCGGACAGCAGCTGGGATTGAAGCAGGGGCAGCATCTCTCCTTTGATGTGGAGAAGCATCCACCGTTGAGTAATCTGCTATTGTCGATGATTCAGGCGATGGGAGTCGAAACGGATCGGTTCCAGGATTCGACATCGACGTTGACCGGGCTGGTCTAATTTTGTTTTGATCACGGTCATGTTAACCAGGGCAAAAGTGCCTGCGCGAAGGAAAGGACCAGGAAGAAGCCGCACATATCGGTGAGCGTCGTCAGGATCGGGCCGGAGGCGAGTGCGGGGTCAAGCTTGAAGCCTTTCAGGATAAGAGGGATCAAAGCACCCAGGCAGACCGCCATCAGCGTGTTGAGGGCCAGTGCACCGCCGATGACCAGACCGAGGTAGGGGTTCCCTTTCCAGAGATAAGCGACGCCTCCCAGTAGAATACCGAGGGCGATTCCATTGACCAGACCGAGTCCAAGTTCTTTACGAAAGACGTGAAACCAGTCGCGGGGACGAATCACGCCGAGCACCAGTTCCCGGGTACTGACGGCGATCGACTGATTTCCGCTACAGCCGCTCATGTCGGAGACGATGGGTAAAAAGACCGCCAGTGCGATCACGCTTTCGAGAGTTTCTTCATACATGGCGATGATGCTGGCGGCGACGATATTCAACAGGATATTAATGCTGAGCCACGATAACCTTCTCGCACTGCGAATCTTGAGCGGCAGACTGCGGAGTTCTTCCCCGCCCATAATCCCGGCGAATCGGAGAAAGGTACGGCCCGCCTGTTCTTCGCCTGCGTGCTCGACGTCTTCACGCCGGACAACGCCGACGAGTTTCTGGTCGGCATCGACGACCGGCAGACCAAACAGGGGATGGGAATCGAAAAAGTGCTGCAGATCCTGCAGAGTGGTGGAATCGAGTACGCTGGTGGGATTGGCGATCATCATTTTATTCAGCCGTCGTCCGGGCGGCGCCATCAACAGATCACGCAGGCGGAGCACGCCCACCAGTTGTTCGTCTGCATTAATCACGTAGATATATTGGACGTTGTAAGTCGCATATTCTTCCGCGTTCTGACGCAGTTCGGTGACCACATCGTCGACAGTTTGTGAGTCTTCAAAGGAGAGGAGTTCAGTGATCATCAATCCGCCGGCAGACTGGCTGTCGTACTGGGCGAGAAACCGAACGTTCTCGGCTTCTTCGGGGTCCATCTGTTCGATGATGGCTTCGGATTGTTCTTCGGTCAGTTGATCAAGCAGGTCGACCTGTTCGTCACTGTTCATTTCATCAAAGATAAGCGCGGCTTTTTCTGGCGGCAGAGTGGACAGAAATTGACCGGCTTGTATTTCCGGCAGCGATTCCATCAGGCGTGCTGCATCTTCATCGTTGAGTAAAGCGATGAATTCGTGCTGTTCGGCGTCTGATAATTGTGCCATGACGCGCGCATCTTCGCCGGGTGGCAGTTCTTTCAGATAGCTTCGGGCGGCTTCACTGTCTTTCGCAGCGACAATCTGCTCCAACTGCTCCCAGGCATCCTGTTGTTCTGCGTTGAGTTCTTCCGTGGTTTCAGCTGGTTCATTCATTTGATGTACTCCGTTCCTGAGACCAGTGCATCGGATTCAGGAAACAGTCGATTTGGCGTTCGGATCTATGATCACAGTCTATTCGGAAGGCAGTTTATATGATTGCCGATAAAGGAACAAATCTCATTCTTAGATTTATTTCAAGATTTGCCGTTGCTGAGCGCAGTTGGGAGCCTTCTCTCTGTTTTAGGCAGCGAATCAAGATTTTAAATGGTGATTCAGAAATATTTTGCGACTTGAGAAAATGAAAAGTGTGCGCAATGCCTGTGTTGAGTCGGAAGTCCATCGTCTCGAGACAGGAGCCGCATTGGAACTGAGCGACTGAATCTGGATTTCAAAGCTATTTTTCAGGCTCTGGGTTCAGTAAGCGATCGACGGTGCGTAATGCTTCTTTGAAGTCACCGACAAAGGCGACTTTTCCCTGTTGATCGATGACGGCTGCTTGGGGAATGCCACGTACGCCATAGTCCTGCATCGTTTTGCCGAACCAGCCTTTCTCGGTTGAAGGGCGGTCGATGGCGAGTTGATATTCCAGATTCTCCTTCTTCGCAAATTTCTGCAAATTTGAGACGCTGATATGACTGTCGTGCATGCCGATCAATACAAACGGTTGGTCGGCATAATAACGGGCTGCGGTCCGGACTTCGGGCAGTTGTCCGATGCAGGGACCGCACCGAGTGCCCCAGAATTCGATGAGCACGACTTTGCCCTTCAAATCCGGGTGTTCTGATTCCCCTTTGCTCGTGACCCATTTAGACGGTTTGATCTCGGGAGCTCGTCTGCCGTAGTGAATTTTTTGTTCGACTTGATGGCTGTGCCGGGGATGGCGTTGCAGATAGGCCGCAAAATCGCTGATTGGTCCTCGCATTGTGGTTTGGAAGGGACGCATAGGCCCCGTTCGAGAAGCACGCGCTGGAATGTGGCGGGAGTCGACAATCATGGCACCCGATGGCAACGGAATGGCAAACGCATCCGCGGGTAGTTGCTTGAAGACTTCGACCTGTTTGATCTCGTATATTTTCAGCAGACCTAATTTGCCTTTTCTGAGATTCCAACTGAGATAGAGCCTAGGCAGGATCAGGCCGTTTGCATGTGTTTGCGGGGCGAAAAACAGAGAGACTCGTTGGATTTCATATTTAGGATATTCGGCAAAATTTTCAAAGATAAATCCGGTCTCCCGATCAACCACACGTCGATGGCCATACTTTTCAGTCTGTCCCTCATAGATGGTTCGTCGTCCTGCCTGGCGAATGTTAACGTCTGGTTTTTTGCTTTTGGAAGAAGAGGGACGCTGGGTGCGCAGGGAAGGCCAGTCGCTGAATTCGTCTGGTGAAGCGATATGTAGATATCCTCCGTTCCCACCTCTCCGAGAGACAGAGGCCTGGTTGTTGGCGGTACTGTAGTTAAGCGTATCCCACTGGTCAGTGAATGTGGCCGAGTCGGGGAGCCGTGTGTTGTCTTCCCGATAAAAATGATTTCCTGTTTGATGATAACGCATTTCACTGCGCAGCTTACCGGAAGAAGTCAGGACCGTATTGCTTCGAAACGAGTTATCTATCTGATACTTTTTGAGGAGTTGATCAACATCCGGCAGTTGATAAGGATCGAGTGATCTCAGGTCTTTCAGCAGCGCATCTGTATTAACCTGTTGCCGCGAAACCAGAATCATATCCATGTTCACTCTAAGGTGAGAGTGCCGTAGCAACTCGGACTGCTTGTGCCATTTGAGTTGCAGATCTGTGGGATAGATCGATTTCGGATTTGGTTTAGGATCCTGGTCGGCAAGATGCGAAGGGAGAAACTGGGGCTGTGCCAGTTCAAATACGACTTCCGTCAATTCGCCGGCGGTGAGTTTGACGCGTTCGCCCCGACTGCCGTCTGCCTGCGCCAGTGCGAGCGGTTCCGTCACCACAAACCGGCGCATGCCAGGCACCATGAATGCCTGGATCTCTCCTGCTGCGTTGGTGGCCGGGTAATCCACAAATACCGACTGAGTCGAGACTGGCAACTGCTCGCTGGTGTCATGCGTTTCATAGTTGAAACGCACGCCGGGAATCGGCTCGCCTGTTTCCGCATTCACCGCTTTCAAAATGACAATCGCCGCTGGGCGCAGTTTGACCGTATGTTGAACGGTTTCTGATTGATCGGTGACAATAAATCGCTCGCTCTGAAAGTTAAACGGCAGATCGGGGGCCGGCTCGGCAATTAACGTGTATTCGCCGGGCAGTAGTTGCAAATTCGCATTTCCCTGACTGTCCGAACGCGCGTGTATACCGGCGCGCCGAATTTGCCCTACCGGGTGGGCGGTGAGTTGCACATTCGCGACGGGCTGGTTTGATTTTTCCAAGACCACCTGCACTGTCACTCTGCGGGGCGATTCAAACTCGTGATTGAGTTCTCCCTCATAGCCGACGGCGATCATGTCTCTGCGAGCTTTGTTTTTTGTGGTTGTGGCCAGTCTGAATTGCCAGGGATCAAACGTGGGACCGGGATCGATCTTGGACAGATAGCTGGTATCGCGACGGAGTTGAGTGAATTCGTATTCGCCATTTTTGTCGGTCCGTGTTTCACGGAATTCCGCGGGTAGTGTGACAATTCCATCAAAAGTAACGGGCTCGTCAACGGGATGGTTCTCATTTCCCAGAAAACGACAGGACCAGGTTCCCCACTGGTTCCGATTGCGCAGATCGTCAACCAGACCGAGCTGCACTTTCGCATCAGCCAGGGGCCGTCCCTGTTTGTCGGTGATACGACCTTTGAGTTTGGCAGGGCGTTCGAAGATCAGATCGACGACGATCGGTTCATTCAGATAGAACGCCCGCGCAGTGACTTGTTCATTTTTATCGCCATTTTCGGTTCCTTGCGGACGTGTATCCGGTCGAAACAAGCGGCTTTCATGCCAGGTGAACCCGTAGCCCTCTTTGGTTCCAAACACCGTGAATTTGCCTTCTGCCGGCTTGGGGATGGGATTGGGCCTTTGGCGTGCGACGATGAGTTGAATGTCTTTGAATTCAAAAAAACCAAATTCGTCGCTCTTCGTATGGCCGCGCAGCCGTTCGAAATCGCCCGGCGTGACCATGGCATAATTGGAAACGTAAATGTCGGCGTCTTTGATCGGATCGCCGGCCGCGTTGCGCGCAATGCCGGTAATCGTGACACGGTGCAACTCCTGCCCATAACCGCCGCCGTTTTCGATGGTACTCAAAATTTCGACTTCAGGCCGCCGGTCTGGTTGCGACTTTCCTTCGTCCGGCGCGAGTGCGAGTTGGTTCTCTTCCGCCACATTGGTCTGAGAAAATACAAAGTTTGCTGGAACAACGCCGAGCACAAGCAAGAGAATCAGAGCGGTGCGAAATTGTTTCAAAGACCAGAACCACTGACTGCACGTACCGACCATTGGATCCTCCCGGAGACAATATTTTTTACCGAATGTGACTGCCTGGGGTCAGGGCATGAAATGACGCGATGTTTAGTATATACTATTTAAATGTTTATATGCAAACGGGGGGATGAAAAGAATGGAGCCAGGACAGAGGATGAAGTGCCCAGAAAAGAAAAAACTGCAAGTGGACGATCAGGGACAGGAACTTATAGCATAAACTAACTAGAAAAGTGATAATTTCATAAAAGCGATGCATATTTGCGTGCAGTACAAACCGTTTGAACTCTGGTCGGGTGTGTGGAGTAGCTACCCTTTCGACTGGTCTTTGATGCGTTCTATTGCCTATAGCATTGACCAGTCGGCCCGATCCTACAAAGGCAATAGGAAATGAACGATTCTTTATGGTCTGGTCTGCTGGATGATTTCAAAACATTAAGAGACTTACAAAAGGGGAACGATCTTAGGAGTGTTCTCATTGAGTTTGCTTCCCCTGAGTTGATAGCCATAGGTGAGACAAATATTCCCAGTGAGCATTACCCGGAAAAGTGGGCAAAAACTTGGTTTAAGTCACTTATAGAGCAAAGGACGGTCACTGATCCCAGACCAGAAAGCCAGCGGATCTATAAGCAACTGGTGTTTCTCTATCGAGACAGACACCAGATATTCCAGGACGAGGAGAACAACCCCTTATTGCCAGAACGAATGCAAACCATAAAAAAACGGTTGGTTGACTCTATCGAGATGGCAGGGAGAGAACTGCTGAACCATTCAGGGGCAGACACTTTGCCTGATGAAATCGCAGGTATAAACAACAATATATCAGCATGGCTGCTATTTCTACATTACATCGGAAAGCCAGACCGGAAGACATGGAAGCGTGTAAGCAGGCTCGCTTTTATGGCACAGGTGTTTATAAATTCTACCCCACCAGAAGAAAGAGAGCGAAGACGGAATGAGGAGTTAGAGACATTACTCATGGAGCCAATGACAGAGAGTAAGCTAGCCAACGCTTTTGAAATCAGCGTAGGCGAGATGAGGGAGAAGCTATCAAATATGGAAGGAACAAAGCGAGACGGTAAACGATGGCAGATACCAGCGAAAGAATACCCATTCAATGAATCAGTGACTCACCAGGAGACGGAAGAATTTGATTTTGGTCCCCCGAATATGGATACATTCGATATCGTCGGTCAATTCACATTCGGCCCATTGCCAGAAAACAGCTATTCAGAGATTAAGGATATCACAGCAGCCAGCATAGAGGCGATTCGTCGGATTAAAGACGGTTTGCTTTCTCCTGACCAGGAAGAGAAGTCGAGCAAAACCGATCAGGAACTCAAGCTGCTTTCTAATGCAAACGAGTGGGCTAATTTATGCCTAGAATGTATTTCATGGATATCCACTAAGCTTGAATGGTTATCGGAACAATTCTCCGATATCGACAAAGTGTACCTTGGTGTTGAGCATCCTGCGCGAGTCCCTAAAGGGGTAACCATCCCTGCGGCAAAGTTCCTGCGAGTGTTCTTTCATACTGACATGGATAGTTATGACCGATTGTTTGAACTGTCTTATAAATACGGCAGGGTATCCAAGATTGAAGAGACTCTTCAGGTGGCGAATGCAAACGGGAGTCCGTCAATTGAATTCAGAGGACATCTCTATATTACCGCTATTGAATTAGTTAATAGCTTGAATGGCTTAATCTTGAATCGATTGAACGATATCCGACTAAATGCCAAAAAATGGATCGTAGCAGATAAACAGAACGAAATAACAGAGGATTGGTTGAGGCAAGATATCGAAAGTATTTTGACAGTGTACGAGTCAGTCAAAGACATTGACCATAGACTGATCAAGCTTGTTAAGTCACGGTTGACCATCGAGCAGGCAGGGTGCAAACGCTGGATATATGCCCGATACGGGTTTCCAGAATCGCCCGAGAAAACACATCAACAACCACAATTCATTATGCCCTCGGAAATTGAGGAAGAACAGCCAGAAAAACAGACGCAGAAATATGAGTTTTCAATTGATGATCTGTGCGATCAGTTCGAATATTCCAGAGATGGTTTAAATCCTTATATATTGAAAGCCGGTGAATTGGTAGCAGAGCGGGGCAAACCATCATTGAGCTACTCATTAAAGGGTGCAATAAAAATTGCTCAAGCGATTATAGACAAGCAGGGCAACTCCAAGACTGCTACCCAAAAGGCATTAGTATTCATCGAAAATCACTCACAGGAACGGAATTGAAATCCGAAAATCCGTCTGTAAATCCGATAATCCGAACCTTTGAAATTATAGAGCAATCCAGATTTCCTTCAGAATATCAGTTGTTATTTTTGTTCGTATGTGGTCGATCTGACACGACTCAAACGGAACATTTTAGCACAGAATTCAGGAGGAAATCATGGTCACTTCTACTGCTCCCCAGCCAGCGGAGCCCACAGGTTTAATCACAGAGAAAGCAGCAGCTCAACTGCTGGGAGTCTGTGAACGCACAGTATGGAAACTGCGCAACGAGAATAAGATCCGTTGCGTCAAGATCGGTGCAGCAGTGTGTTACACACGCGAGTAAATCAGCCGGTTCATCGAATCACAGATAAACCAGGCCGGCGACTTTGCTAACGGTAACACTGGCCCGTGTGCCAGGAACACTTGGAGCCATTTTGAATTGAACTTTCAAAATATGATGCTTTCAAAGATTTTTTTAGATCGGAGCTTTTCAATGAATTATGATTTTGCACTTTTCATGCTTGTACTCCTGGTGTTGGCGATCATCGGGAAACCGGATGTGCTTAGAGAAGTGGCAAAACTGGCTAAGGAGATCGCATCAGTATTTGGGAAAGGGTAATACTTCGCATTAGGACAGGTAAGAGGTATCGAATGATCGTTGGATTGCTTAGGCTGTACAATGTTCTCTGGGATGAAATGCTGTACAATGTTCTCTGGGCTGAAATAACGAGAATCGGATCTGAACACAGCGCAAAGAAAAACCCTGAAATAGATTCTACTAATATTCAGGGGTGAACGGAACCGTTTCAGTGCGCAATGAGAGACCCCACATATCTAGGGGCAAAGAATTGATAATAAGGGGCTTACGAAATCCAACCAGTTGCTTATCTGATCCCTTGACCGAATTTCGGATAAGGTTTTTGAAGAATCTAGCTGATTGAGGAGAGTTACTTTGTATGGTTGGTGGTTCGTGATTCACGAACTTTTCTCTTGTCTGTTCGTGTTATACGAACTATGATTGGTTTCAGATCCCGATAAGTCAGAGAAGAGTAAAGGTATCAATATGCGTGTGATTTCAAAATCACGACTTCGGCAGTTTTGGGAACTTGCCAATCAGGGAGATTCAAAAGGTCCCCTCAGCGCGTGGTACACGCACGTTAGTGATATCAGTGTTGCCTGGCAGAACTGGGGTGATGTGAAAAGCACCTTTGGCAATGCGGACCTCGTCGGAAATTGTGTCGTCTTCAATATTGGTGGCAATAAATACCGTTTAATTACTCGTATTCTCTATCCGAGTCAGAAAGTATTCATTTTGAAAGTAATGACTCACAAGGAATATGATCAAGACAAGTGGAAAGAGGAATGTGGTTGTTTTTCTGGCCCTCCTGAGAAGCCTGAGAAACGATCAACAAAAAAGGCCTCACCTAAACGAAAAGGAAACAAGAGATGATCACGGCCCGTTCAAATCGCTTAAAAGGTAAGGTTCGCGATGAATATCTGGCACTGGTAACGCAGTTTCCACTGACATCGGTTCATTCGGAAGAGGAGCTTCGAGCGGCTCAATCCGTGATGGACGAGTTGCTTTCTCAAGAAACACTCTCAGTCGGCGCAGAACTCTATTTAGATGCTTTAAGTGATCTCGTCGCCGCTTATGAGGATGAACATCATCGGATCAACCCTGCCTCTGATGCAGAGATGTTGCGTCATCTGATGGAGGCAAAAGGGATCAGCCAGGCCGAATTACACCGTAGCACCAGGATTCCCAAATCGACGATTTCCGAAATTCTGTCCGGGAAGAAATCGTTCAGTCGGCAACTGATCCGCACGTTAGCGGTGTACTTTGATGTGGAAAAAAGCGTTCTGGCACATAATCTATGAGGCCGTTCTTTTGGGCACTTACAATTGAATAGTGTTCTTTTGATAATTCAATGAATCGATTGACCGCGAAAACCAACCAAAGAAATTCGCAAACACCAATAAAAAAAGCACCTTGCAAAGAATGCAGGGTGCTTGATAAATGGGCGATGAGGGACTCGAACCCCCGACCCTCTCGGTGTAAACGAGATGCTCTAGCCAACTGAGCTAATCGCCCGGAATTTTGATTAACATCGGAAATTTCGATATTATTCTTGCGTCATTGTGTATGACACGCTCGTATTATGGCAGGTTCGTAGCGAAATGCAACTCTTGCGTGTAAACTGTTTTAAGCCTTCGCTGACTTTGGGCCGAATTTCGCATTTTTGCGGTTTTTTCCTTTCTTGAGAAAGATTTGATTTATGTCTCATTGCCTGGTCACCGGTGGTGCCGGTTTTATTGGCAGCCATCTCTGCGAGCAATTAATTCAACAGGGACAACAGGTTACTGCCGTCGATGACCTTTCGACCGGATTTTTGCATAATCTGGATGCGATCATCGATCATCCCCATTTCACCTTTCGGACCGGGTCGATTACTGATCCCGTGTTGATGGCAGAAATGGTTCAGGATGTTGATACGATTTATCATATGGCAGCCGCGGTGGGCGTGAAACTGGTCGCAGATAACCCCGTACGAACCATCGAAACCAATATCTACCCGACGGAAGTGTTACTGCGACACGCCGTGCAGGGAAAGCATAAGTTTTTCCTGGCGTCGACCAGTGAAGTCTATGGGAAAAACCCCAAAGAACGCTGGACCGAAGAAGACGACTTGCACTTTGGTCCCACGACCCGACCCCGCTGGGCCTATGGGGCGTCGAAGGCCATCGATGAATTCCTGGCGCTGGCGTATCACCAGAAATATGGTCTGGATGTGCGCATCGGGCGGTTCTTTAATGTGGTCGGGCCGCGTCAGGTGGGGCAGTATGGAATGGTGATTCCCCGCTTTATTGATCAGGCGCTGGACGGCGGTCCGGTCGTCGTGTTTGATGATGGCTCTCAGGTCCGCTGTTTCGGTCACGTTTCGGAAATCGTCGACTGTGTGATTGATCTGACAGATCTGGATGCAGCGCAAGGGCACGTGTATAACATCGGCAGCGATGAGCCGGTTTCCATTCGGGGGTTGGCAGAAAAGATTATTGAGAAGGTGAATCCCGGCGTGAAAATTGAGTATCTGCCTTACAACAAAGCATACAATGAAGACTTTGAGGATGTTCAGCGACGGGTTCCCGATTTAGAGCGTCTGACGGCGACATTGGGACGCAAGCCGCATGTGAAGCTGGATGAGATCCTGGATGATATCATTGCCTTCAAGAAACAGGTCCGCGGGCTTGCCTGAGAGATGCTTAAAACTGGTAGAGCTGGAATAACCCGTACAATCTGAATTCGATTTCGAGCGGATTCAGGTCAGAGGCATTGGTCTCTCATTTCCAAAGCGGTTCTGATCCGATGAACAATGGTAAGTGTGGTTCACTTACCTCATCACACAGAACAAGGGAATGGAGAGTACGATGAAGGGATTTCAGATCAAGCTGTTTGCTGTGACCATCTTATTGGGAATGTTGAATTCCGGCCTGGCTGTCCAGCGGGCAGATGCGGGGAACGGCCGATTTTTTCTTTCCAAATGCGAATTGTGTGAGGAAGAATACGAGGGACGCCAGTTTAATGGCAGCACATATCCCTGGCCTCGTTATTCGTACCACATGTATCGCGGCAAACACTGCGATTCACGTATGCGGGCCGGACGCTATCGGCGTTATGAGTACGACCGCTATCAGGTCAAGAGCATGCAGCCCTTCCGTGGCGAAATGCTGCCTCTGCCTGAACCGGAGTAAGCAGCTTCCAACGGTGCGCTCAAAAATAGACTTTTGGCTATGGAAATGATTCTTCTGCGTGTAGTCTAAAGGGTGAGTTTTATAACTGACCCTTCTACGAATGCAGGAGAAAAGTTTCATGTATCGCCTCGCACTGCTGCTTTCTCTGTTTGTGGTTCCTTTTCAGTCGGTGTCTGCTGCCGTATTGAAAGGGACCATCGTTGATTCTTTGACCGGGAAGATCATTCCTGCTCGGCTGTCGATTCAAGCCGCCGACGGCACCGCTTACTATGCGAAAAGCGCCGACGAAGCCGGCTCGGCAATTCTGTATGACAAGCAGCGCAGCCCGACGAGTATCGAACGGCATGTGACGCTGTCGGCGCACCCGTTTGAAGTCGAGCTGCCCCCCGGTGAATATCGCCTCACCGCTTATCGGGGGAAAGAATATATTCCGCGGATGCAGACGGTTGACGTGGAAGATCAGCCGCGCGAAGTACGCCTTAAGCTTAAACGCTGGTCGAATATGGCGGAGGAAGGCTGGTATTCGGGCGACACGCACGTGCATCGACTGGTGAAGGAACTGCCGAACGTGATGCAGGCGGAAGACTTGAACGTGGCACTGCCACTGACCAACTGGGTTTCGATTGCCGGTCAGCCGCCGTCACGCGGGGATATGAATACCGATCAGGCAGCAGTCAAAGCAGCGCCCGTGTATGTCGATCCGACGCACGTTTATTATCCGCTGAATACCGAGTACGAAATTACGAAGGTCGGCAAGCAACGTCATGTGTTAGGCGCTGTGTTTGTGTTGAACCAGAAACAAGTGCTGGAGCTGGGAGCACCGCCTGTCGCGCCGATCGCTGAGGCGGCGCACAAACAGGGGGCACTGTTAGATCTGGATAAACATTCCTGGCCGTGGTCGATGATGCTGGTGCCCGTGATGGACGTGGATCTGTTTGAATTAAGCAATAATCATCTCTGGCGAACGGAATTCTTTTTCAAGAATTTCTTTGGGAAAGCACGCCCTGAGTATCTCAATCTTGAGAGGGATGAAAAGGGGCTGACCGAGAAGGGCTGGATGCAGTTTGGTTTTCAGATGTATTACACGATGTTGAACTGCGGATATCGCATGCGGCCGACCGCGGGAACGGCGTCGGGCGTGCATCCGGTGCCGCTCGGGTTTGGTCGTGTGTATGTACATCTGCCGGACGGATTCAGTTATGAAAAATGGATGGCCGGCCTCAATGCAGGACGGAGCTTTGTCACGACGGGTCCGATGTTGACTCTGAATGTGAATGGCTCTGATGTCGGCAAAACCCATCAGAAATCCGGCGATGCAGAATACGAATGCCATCTGCAGGGGACCGCTCGCTACTGGAAGCCGATTTCCCGAATTGAAGTGATTGTGAACGGCGATGTGGTGGAGACGATCCCGCTGGAAAAACAGAGGAAGGGGACCACATTCATTTTTCCCATCGATCATAAAATGAAATTGAGTGGTTCCGCGTGGGTTGCCGTCCGTTGTTTTACTCAAGCGGAAACCGGACGCACCCGGTTTGCGCATACGGCGCCGGTTTATTTTGATGTGCCGGGTCAACCCGTGCGTCCCAAGCGGGCGGCGGTGCAGTATCTGATTCTACGGATGGAAGAAGAAATCGCACGCAATCAGGGAGTCTCAAGTGAAGCGTGCGTGAACGAATATCGGAAAGCGCTGAAAATCTATCAACGATTGTTGCCGACGGCCCGGTGAGCTGTGTAGACTGAATAGATCAGCGAACGTTGATGGACGTGCGCTTTGGATCAATCAAAGCCGAGTCCGATTTCGTTTTCCATTTTTAGCCCACCTGAATCACCCCACTGGAGTCAGCATGTTTGTCCCGCTCAGAAATTTAGTTCATCCCGTTACTGTTTTGCTCGTTTTTTGCTCAACGGTCAGTCTGCTTTCTGCAGAGACGGCAACGACGATTTTTCAAAACGGGAAAGTGATCACGCTGGACGATCAATCGCGGATTGTGGAAGCGATTGCGATTCGCGATGGCAAGATTCTGGCGGTGGGCAGCAATGCCGAGATGAAGCCGTATCAGGGAGATCAGACCAAGGTGGTTTCTCTGGATGGGAAAACGGTGATTCCGGGATTGATCGAATCTCATGTGCACGCGTTGCGAGCGGCGCGTGGCGAATTAATTCAGCCGCATCAGGAATTGAATTCGGTAGCAGAGATTCAGGCCTGGATTCGAGAGAAAGTGAAAGATGTGCCCGCCGGTCGTTGGATCACGGTGCCGCGCACGGATATTACGCGTTTGAAAGAACGCCGCCGTCCGACGCCTGCTGAGCTGGATGCGGCTTGCACGACACACCCCGTTTATATGAATATCGCTCGCAAAAATGTGTTGAATACACGGGGCTTTGAATTATTGGGAATCAAGAGTGACAAGGATCAACTGGCGGGAGCCCGAATCATCTTTGACGACAACGGCAAGCCGCTCATGATGGAAGGGGGGAGCAGCGCGATTCGCAAACTGATTCCGCGGCAAACCGTTCCGGCGGAAGCAACACGTGAAGCATTGAAGAAACTGCATGCCATTTATAATTCGGTAGGGATCACGAGCATTCTCGAACGGGGTTCGGGAGTCGAAGAATATCGTGAATACGAGTTGCTGAAAGCACAGAACGAATTGACGGTACGGATGACGATGACGATTCGCCAGCAGTTACGCAGTGCGGCCGCCGTTAAAGAATTTACAAAGAAGCTGGGGCTGATCACCGGCGACGGAGACGACTGGGTACGAGTCGGCCCATTGAAGATTTCTGTAGATGGGGGCATTCATTGGGGGAACACGCGTCTTTCCGAACCGTACGGCGAAAAGCGTCGTCAGTTTTATGTATTGCAGCAGGATGCCGACTATCGGGGGGATCTGGCATACTCGCGCGAGTTGATGGCCGAAATCTTTGAAGCAGGGCAGAAGCTGGGCTGGCAGATGTGTTGTCACGCGACCGGCGATGGAAGTGTGAATGAAATTCTGAGTGCGCTGGAAGAGGTAAACGAACGGCTGCCCGTCGATGGACGCCGGTTTTGTATCACGCACGCGTACTTCCCGACAGAGGAATCGGTGCGGCGTTCAAAGGCGCTCGGGGTCTGTTATGATACGCAGACCTATCTGTTCTATCGCGATGCCGATGCTATCAATCAGATTTACGGCCCCTCCTGGGTGAACCGTTTTATGGGACTCAAGACTTTTGTTGACGGCGGCGTGCCGGTGGCGATCAACAGCGACCATATGAACGGCTTTGATCCCGATCATTCGATGAACGCCTTCAATCCGTTTCTGGCACTGTATATTGCCGTCAGTCGGTGTGATATTGATGGGAAGGTTTATGGCCCGCATCAGAAATTGTCCCGCGAGCAGGCACTGCGTTGCATGACGAGTGACGCCGCGTATATCAGCTTTGAAGAAAAGGTGAAAGGGACGCTGGAGCCAGGAAAACTGGCCGATCTGGTGGTGCTGGACCGGGACTATCTGACTTGTTCTGAAAACGAAATTCTGCAGATCAAGCCTCTGCTGACGGTGTTGGATGGACAAATCGTCTACGAGGCAGCAATGTCGAGTGATCCTTAATCGCTGTAACAGGCAAATTTGCATTATTCCGGCTGGAATATCCATTTTTTCATCCGAAAAAGCGTTACCCTTGGACATTAAAATTGTCATTGGATATGATGCGGGCTCGGATTGAAGCCGAATTCTTGTTTCTAAACCATTTCTGGACTGTGTCCAGTTTTATTGTAGCGTCTCCAAGGCCATTTGGATCGAGTCGATTAGATTGAGGCACGCTATCGTAAAATGTGACGCGATCCAGGCACTGCACGGAGTAGTTGATTTCTTATGTTGGATTTGCAGTTCATTTGCGAGAATCAGGACGCCATCCTTGAGAATTGTCGCAATCGTGGAATTGAAGTAGACCTGGCACGACTGTCAAAACTGGATCAGCGTCGTCGCGAACTGATCGTTCAAGGCGACAAAGTACGGCAGGAACAGAAGTCGATTTCCTCTCAAATTCCCAAAGCTGCAGACAATGATGCGAAACAGGCATTGATCGCACAGGGGAAAGAACTACGTGAGCAGGTTTCTGCCCTCGATATTGAGCTGCGTGAAGTCGAAGCCGAATTGAGACAGGAGCAGGCCCGGGTGCCGAACCTGGCGCATCCGGAAGTGCCCGTCGGGAAAGAAGACAAAGCTAATACCGTGGTCCGGATGTCAGGGGAAAAACCGACGTTTGATTTTGAACCCCTCGATCATGTGGCTTTGGCCGAAAAGCATGATCTGATCGATTTTGAAGCGGGGACGCGCGTTGCCGGGCACGGGTTTTATTATCTGAAGAATGAAGCCGTTCTGCTGGAGATGGCTCTTTGTCAATACGCAATGCAGAAGCTGGTGCAGGAAGGCTTCATTCTGCACAGCACGCCAGATCTGGCCAAGAAAGAAATTCTGGAAGGAATCGGGTTCAATCCCCGCGGAGACGAGACGCAGATTTATTCTGTGGAGAATACGGATTTGAGTCTGGTGGCGACGGCTGAGATTACGCTGGGCGGATCGATGAAAGATCAGATCATGGACCGCGAAACGCTGCCGCTCAAGATTGCCGGTCTGTCACACTGTTTTCGTACCGAAGCAGGCGCGCACGGCAAGGCGACGCGTGGCATCTATCGCGTGCATCAGTTTTCCAAGGTCGAAATGTTTGCCTTCACGGAGCCAACCAACGCCGCCTCCGATGCGATGCACGAAGAAATTGTGCGGATCGAAGAAGAGATTTTTCAGGGGTTAGGCCTGCATTACCGTGTGGTTGATACCTGCACGGGAGATCTGGGGGCGCCCGCTTATCGGAAATACGATCTGGAAGCCTGGATGCCCGGCCGTGGTGAAGGGGGCGCGTATGGCGAAGTCACGTCTGCTTCGAACTGCACGGATTACCAGTCTCGACGCTTGGGGACTCGTTGTAAGACCAGCGGTCAGAAGGGAACGGAGTTCGTGCATACTCTGAATGGAACGGCTGTTTCGATTGCACGGGCCATTATTGCGGTTCTGGAGAATTACCAGCAGGCAGACGGCACGATTCTGGTTCCCGAAGTACTCCGCCCCTGGATTGGAAAAGACAAGATTGGGTAAAAAAGCCGATTTGGAACAAACGGTGTCAGACCAGATCTCGTAAAAGGAGCAGGGAAAGTTTGTGAAACACAACCATTCCCAGAGGAGAAGAGATCTTAGGGAGATGCTGAAGATTGCTGGTTTTCGCCCGTGTTCGGGCTGGTTGCTGCGTTTCCAGAGTCATCTGGGCGTAGTATAATCGACTGTTGGCCGCTACGAACTTGCGGAATCCGCGCTTACAGAACTCTCTGAGTGTTGACCCGCCCTAATAAGTCTCGGTGTGCTGTTCACTTTTGTTTTTCAACCCTGTTTCAGATTTTGAGAATTTCCGTGAATGATCATCCAGACAACGATTTGCCTGACGAGAACGCTCCCGATAAAAATGATCCCCAAGCCGATCAAAATCTGACTCCTGATGAGTCGAACAAAAATCCGGAAACGACTCCGGTACCAACCGATGCCGCGCAGGAGAATCAGGCGAGTGAAGAAGGACTTCCCGAGTGGGAACCACTAACGCCTGAACTGGTCGAAGATGAAGCGATCCGCGGGGACTTCATGTTGCGTTGGGCTGCGATTTTATTAGCCTGTCTGTTTGCTGCAACGTTCATTTCAGAAACACAAACCCTGGTACATGTCAAAACGGGGCAGTATCTGGCCGAGCATGGGTTCTGGCCTCCCGCGACGGATGTATTTTCCTATACCGCCGCCGACCGCCCCTGGCAGAATAACGCCTGGTTGTTCGATTTATCACTCGCGGCTGTGTACGGTGTGCTGGGTGCGACGGGACTGACGTTAGTCAAAATGCTGTTACTGGGCATTACTTTTTACGTGATCGTCCACCTTTGTCAGCGGGAGATTTCGACCTGGTGGGGTTCAATTCTGGCGGTGCTGGCTTTGATCGCCTGTTTTCCACAACTGACAGTGACGCCGGAAATCATTACGATTCTGGGGCTCGTGCTCACGCTGCGTTGTCTGCAGTCCTGGCAGGAAAATAATTCGCCTCGTGCCTTGTGGATGCTGGTACCCTTGTTCTTAGTATGGGCCAATTTTGATCCGCGGGTTTCGCTGGGAATCGTCCTGCTCCTGTTGTATGCCCTGGGGGAAACCGTGGCGGCGTTGATGGATCGGTCTGTGTTGAATGACGACACCGACTATAAGGAACTCTGGCTGGTTTTGGGGGGCAGTCTGGTTGCGACCCTGCTGAACCCGACTGGCTGGCATTCACTCACCGCCGGTTTGAATTATTACCTGGTTGATTATCCAATCATGCGGTCGATGTTTGTCGGCAAAGTGGGGCCGGAAGAGCTGGGCTATTTCTCGATGACGTCACCAGTGTTCTGGGAGTCACTGAATCATTATGCTGTGGCTGCGTTCATTATGATTTTACTCACCTTTGTCAGTTTTATATTGAATCAAACGAAGATGAGCTGGGGATACCTGTTTGTCTTTCTTGGTTTTTGTGGACTGTCTATTACGGCCAGCCATGAGCTAGTGGTGACCAGTGTACTCTGTGCGATTTTTGCGAATACGAATTTTCAGATCTGGTACCGTGAGAATTTTCGACAGACTTACAGTGTGGAGACGTCGGAGCTGTTGTTCTCGCGTGGCGGACGAGCGTTGACGGTGCTCACGTTTTTTGCTCTGGCGTATCTAGTGGTTTGCGGTCGTTTTCAGGGACAGGGGGCAACCAGACACGCCGTTGGTCTGGGCTTCAGTCCGGCATTGACGCGAACGATTGACGGTTATCAGAGTGCGTTGGCAGAGTCGCTGGATGATCGCCCGTTTCATTTTGTTCTGGAGCAGGGAGACCTGTTGATCTGGCTGGACCAGAAGTCGTTCGTGGACAATCGAATTGCTCTGTTTGCCGGTGAGGGAGAAGAGAGCCTGGTCGATTTACACGATAAAACACGACGAGCATTGCGAGTTCAACGCGAAGATCAACTGGGAAGCGGAATTCCCGATGTCTGGAAAGAAACCTTTGATGAATATCAGGTAACCCATGTGATTCCGCGCCTGTCAGGAGCGAACCCGGACTATCGGACATTCTTCGATTTATTGACAACGCCCGACTGGCAATTGACCGATTTGAACGCAGCGACGGCCGTCTTTTATCGTACGGACACGGAGAACGCAGAAACAAAATCCTATCTGGCGGCGCATCAACTGGACTTTAAAAAACGTGCCTTTCAGGAGCAAAAAGACTTTCCGGAAATCCGGGCAGACTGGGCACGTCCCAAATCGTTTTACAGTCGCTATTTTCTGCCTCAAACGGAAACGCTGGAAAACGACGTGCAAACCGCGCGGCACTATCTGGGGCTGATGTCTCAGTCTGGCAGGAATCACGAACTGGGTTCCTGCTTTGCGGTTTTGGCGATTCAACTGGCCAATCGTGGCCTGATTGAAAATCCTAACAGTGCCGAAGCCTATCGAATCCTGGGAAGTGCCTATGGTTATCTGGCAGGTCTGGAAGCACAGTTAATGGTTCCCCCGGCGGCACGAAATCAACAGCGGCAGCCATTACAGATTGATCGAATGCGATATTTTCAAATTCTGCACGCGTATCATCAATCGTTAATTATCGAACCGGACTATGCACCCACTCATCTGTTTCTGTTTGACCTGTATTCGAATATGGGCAAGGTGGATCTGTCGCATCGTGAATTACAAACCTATCTGTCGATGGTGGAAGATCAGGAGCAACTGGAAGATGACGCATTGGCACGATTGAGAGCCTACACGGATCATCTGGAAAAACTCAAAACACAAATCGACCAGATTACTCAGGAGCTGGATAAGCAGCTGGCAGACGGTGCTGACCGGATGCAGCTGGCAAGCCAGGCTTACCAGAATGGATATGTCCTGTTGGCTCATCACTATCTGGATGATCCCGTTTTTATTGCACAAAACCCATTGGCACAAAATCTGAAAGCAACCGTCTTAATGGAAGTCGGGCTTTCAGAAGAAGCGGACTCGCAGATGGCGCAACTGGAATCGCTGGCACAAAACGATCCACGGATTCCCTGGCGTTCCCAGGCCGCGTTTACGAGTTTGGGAAATGGCAATTATCGGGGCAGTTTTGATTTGTGGAAGCAAGAACTCAGATCGCATGAAGAAGCACGCATTGCCGGTGTATTGCAGTCGTTGCCTTTGATTCAGCCACCTTCGAACAGCTTCTGGCCTGCCCAGCATACGGCCTCTGTTGCCAACTATCTGTATGGACTTTCGCAGCAGCAAACTCCACTCAAATTGAATCTGGCCCGCTGTGAAATCGAAGCGGGCCAGCCCGATCAGGCGGTTGCGGTTTTACAAGAGATTGTGGATGAACAACCGGAAACACCTTACCGGCCGCTCATCCGCTTTTATCTCTATCAATTAACGGGCGAACTGATTCCGATGCAAGTGGAAGCACCCGCCGGACAGACCGAACCGGAACAAGCCGAAGCACCGCTGGTGGCGCCCAAACCATAGTCGGGATGGGGAAAAGAGCCGGTTAAGCCGGCTTCAGCACTTTGATGGTTGTCCCTTTGACCAGATCCGCGACCTGTTCCCGGTAGGTTGTCATGTGGGGGGCAGCGAGGTGTGCTTTCAGGGCATCGACACTTTCCCACTTTTCCATGACGGTGACGATCTGGCTGCCGTTTTTGACCTGCACGGGAATGTCGGTTTCTTCATCGACCGCGGGCCCGTATTCAATACAACCATCTTCGGCGAGAACTTGAGGCACCAGCTGGTGAAACGCTTCCAGAAACGCGGCCTGTTTTCCTTCGGCTAACTCAATATCTGCGATGACAAAAATCATGTTTCTTCTTTCTACTCAGGTTTCGATGATTGGGCCTGTCTCCCGGATCATTAAAGCGTTTCCAAAGCCATCTAGTCCGAGCCATATCGAATGAGAGAGACTATGATTTCTTGGAATGCGATCCAGTCTGGAGCCGTTTGATTAACTGGCGGGCTTGAATGATGCGGCGGGAGTGTAGGCCTTTCGCGATTTTCTCATCCCCGGCGTATGCTTCGACGCTAAATCGATACACGGGCCCATCCTGGTAGATGAGCCGTGCGGTGCAATTCACGGTGGCGCCAACGGGAGTCGGCGCCAAGTGCTCCACATCCACGTGCGTACCGACACTCAGGGACTTGTCTTCAAGCCACGCTTGCAGGAATTGTAACGCAGCCTGTTCCAGAAACCAAATCAGTGATGGCGTCGAAAGCACAGAAATATCTGCTTCCTGCGAAAACGTAATCGAGTGGCTTTGCTCCACTTCGAATGAAATCGTGTTCGAAGAACCTATACGCGGTGCCTGGTCCATGAGAGGCAATCTCAATTCTAAATGGTGTTGAGGTTGTCCGGGGAACTATTGCGAAATTTCAATCGGGATCGATTTGGAAATCCGGGAGTCACTCGTCGAAATACTGAGCGTCGAACGAATTAACTGTTTGGATAACGTTGATTTCACATCAGGCGTTACCGTCACCGGTAAAGTCACTTTGATCTTGGAGACACCGCCAATTTTTGTGGGAATTTCCAGAGTCGCCTGTGATGAACTGCTGTTGTTGGTTTTCGCAGCAGAGGCATCGATCAGTTTTTGAGGTCCTTTGAGTTTCAGAATGTAAACGTCAGGTCTGCCGACAGACAGAATACTGAGTCCGACGGAACCTTCCATCTTCACAGGGATGCCCGGGAAATAAGCGTCTAACGTGATAGTTCCCTGACTGTGTTTTAAGCCTTCATCGTAGGGAACCGTGAAGTAGGTATCGACGGCGGCGTACAACGTTTCATAAGGTTTACCAGGTTCAGGGCGGGGAATGTTATTGAATGATTTTCCGCGTCCATAGAATGATCCTTTATACGCCTCCACCAGTTTGCCATCCGGGCCTTTTTTATACAGGCGATGATCAATGCGGCCTCGGAAACCTTTATATTTTTTGTCATCGGGTGGAAAGGTCAGGCGAACGCTGGTCGTTTGACTTTCGCCACTTTCCGGTCTCCATGCGGGAATGTCCAGTTTTCGGAACGTACGGTAGTTGGCCAGGATCGGAAATTTCTCCTGTGGCACAACACGTGTGAGACCACCCAGACTGGCCGTCATACTTCTGACCTGCCCTGAAGAATTGGAAAACGTGATCAGCTTTTCCGCATCTTTTCCGGAATCAACGGTTGAGAGCGCCAGTTCATCTGTCGAGGCTCGGAAACGCTGTGCTTCGATCAGCAAGTCGTATTTGGATTCATTGAGCCAGTTACCGCTAAAGGTACTGACAACCACTTCGTGAATGCCTTCCTCTTTTGTTGAAACCGTCAGGCTGGCATTGGAGCGGTCACCCCCCAGTTGTGACGTCTGTTGAATGACGCGATAACCAATTTCCTCACCATCTGGATTAAACACGCTGACCAGCAAACGACCGGAGCTGTTCGCGACAAAGCCAAGCATAACCGTCAGGCTGCTGTCACGTCGGGTGACGGCAATGGGATAACGGTGATAAGCACCGGCGGAAATCGTTTTTTGCGGAACCACAAACGCGGCGATGCGCTCTGAGTCCTGTAACGCCAGACCGGGAAGACTGACTTCTGTTTTGAGGTCCGATAATTCGATCGGTTTATGAACGACGTCCAGGAAGCTGAATTCCCGTTCGCCATGCTGCGTCACAGTGTAATAAGCCAGATACGTTTTACCGGTTTCCATCAAATCGCGTTTGCGCGTACTGTAGAAGAACGATTTACTGCTGTTGGAAAGCACCAGAGAAATCTCATTTCCCTGTGCTTCTTCTTTACCGGGTAAGGCAATGGAAAACGGAATTTTTTCCTTGTTGCCGTTCACATCGAGAATCGTGACGGAACCGTCACTGTCCTGGATTTCGACTTTTTCCAGTTTGATAATGGCAGGCGTGTTTTTCAGCAGCAGGCTGCCGCGGTCAGACACTTCACCGTCGATATTCAGATCCAGGTCGACTTTTTTATGCGCGTCAATATTATTCGAACGGTCATAAAGACGGTTGTATTTGGAATAGTGATTGATGCTGAATTCTGCGGATTGCTTTTTCGGGTCCAGCGTTAATTTCGCCAGGCGCATGAACTCGGGGTAGGCTTTGTCGATGTCGATCAAGCCGGCTCCCTGCTGGGCATAGGTGAACCCTTTCATCCGCATCGCCGAGTTTTCCAGAGCGAGTCGCATACTCAGCGCGAGAGAAGTCAGTGAGTAGCGGCTGTCCGACGATTTCTTTCGAATCGCTTCAATTTTCTTTTGCTGTCGTTCCAGGACTTCGGCATATTCTTTATCTGCTTTCACCAGTGAGAGCATGGCTGCAGCGGCACCAGCGGCAATCGGTGACGACATACTGGTTCCGTTGAACATGCTCGAACCGTCGGAATTTAACGGGGTTGAAGAGAGTGCCGAACCCGGGGCGACCACATTGGGACGCATTTCTCCGGTGTAGGAAGGACCGAGTGAGGAAAAGTACAACAAACCATGTTCGGGAGCGTGAACTCCTTCGGCGAGACGGTAGTGTTCTCTTAATGTATTGGCTGAGACATGTGCACCGACAAAGACAGCCGGGCTCGATCCTGCCAGTCCGTTGATCGTACGATAGCCTGGGCCGTCGTTTGAAGCAGAGACAAAGAACGTGGTCCCAAACTTTGCCGACAGGTCCTGAATCAGGATGCTTAAAGGACGCTTGAGATAACCTTCGTGGCTGCCCAGTGAAATATTCACGACGTCCGGAACGTATCCTTCCGGGTTAAAGAACGCGGCGATAATGCCACGCAGAATTGCCTGATCAGTACAGCTGCGTCCCGAACAGACTTTAATAGCCATCAATTGTGCTTTGGGAGCAGCCCCTTCAATCTGGAGCCCGCTACCAGCAACAATCCCTGCAACGTGGGTTCCATGTGATTGCTGATCGAAGGCGATCGTGATTTCGGTGACCTGTTTTTTGGCATTAGGACGGAACAGCAAGGGGTATGCGATGCGTTTGGTACGCGACGGAAATTCCAGCATCTTTTGATAGGGAACCTTCAGCCCGTCTTTCTGCATCTTGCGTGCGGTATTGAAATCGATGATTGGGGTCTTCGCTTCTTCTTTGCTGAATTTTCCGTCCATATCTACATCGACGAAGGCCAGCGTGTATTCTTTGGGTAAGTCATGAATTTTCAGATTAGGCTTCAGGGCTTCCAGTGGTGCTTCTGGATCTTTCGCTTTTTTCTCAGCAGCTGCTTTTTTCTTTTCTTCTTCTTTTTGCAGTTCCGGGTTCGGAATTAAGCCGACGACCACCAGCAGCTTGTCGTCCTTGGTTCCATTGCGGTTGATGTCAACACCCTCTTTTCCGAGTGTGGTCCAGATATCGCCTTGTTGGAAGCCGAGTTTTTTCTCGTCGATATAGCCGGCAAAGACATATTCGTTTTCTTTGATCGTTTCGGGAAGTGCAATGAACTTATCGTGTTCCAGTTCGAATTTCCCATCCCGCTGTCTGACTTTGGTTAATTTCGTTCGTCCTTCGCCTGTGGCATCATTCCAGAAAATCACTCGGTCTTGAAAGACGGGGTGACTGGTGTCAATGCCGGTGTCGATAATGGCGACAATGGTACCTTCGCCGAGACCTTTGCCGGCCACTCGTTTTCGCAGTGCGGGAACCTTGATGTCATCCAGGGGAACGTATAGTGAATCAAAGTCGGGTTCGGGGGCTGCCTGAGGCTCGACTACATTGGCCCCGTTTGCAGCAGGTTCAGGGGCTGCCTGGGGCGTAATTTTACCGGGCTGAATTTCTTCCATCACGCCGGAAGGAAGCTTCAGAGAATCAATGAATTTTTTATCGTTCAATTTGCTCGGAGGAAGATTCACAACCAGGAAGGGAATGTCATTGCCAATGCCCAGGTTGGGATCGTAGACAATCTTTCCTCCCGCTTTCGTTACCAGCTTGGCGGTTCGCCGGACATCGTTCACTCGCAGCAGGAGCGTCAATTCGGGTGAGCAATCACATAATTCCTCTTTGAGTGATTGTGCAGCAACTCGATCCGTTGATTGGAAGATGCTGCAGACAATGACTGCCACGATCAGAGAACAACGTGTGCGACTTTGACGATTCAAAATATTCATCAGACCCTCAAGCTTTCGGGAATCAGGGCAATGGGCCCTGGTTTAATCTTTAATGTGATCAGTTTTTTAGACAGTGAGGCAGGAATCGATGCCAAGCAAAGTTCAACAGCGAGAATACGATAAGCGGTAATTCTTTCCTATCAGACCATGCTTTAATATAAGACACATTTTGTAGAAGTTGTTTATATTCTCACATGAACATCACTGAATGTGAATACCAGAGAACAAGGAAAATACGATTTAGTAATGACTTGGAAAGTACTTAGGCCTTTTACCTCTGAGGTATTTCTCTGGGCATTTCCTTATTCTAGGTTAGTTCACAAACCGGTCATTGACAAAGTAAGAAACATAAAATACGATCTATATATGCTCCAGTACTCCCGCCAATCTCTGATGTTCATTTTTTGTACAGTGTTCCTGCTGGACATCGCATTTCTATTGGCTGGACCGGTTCTCATGGATTCAATGGAATCCAATGCTGACTGGCTCTATTCTGAATTTGAGCTGGAAGAAAATGAAGAGAGCGGTGAAGAGGAGACTTTGATTCAGGACGCTGAATTCCTGATTACCTTTTCGACCTCGAATTCCGTGGTTCATTGCGTTGAATTCAGTGTCAAAGAATCTGACTACAATGAGATTCACGCTTCACGTGGCCCGCCTCGCGCCTGCTAATTAATGCTCGGCCTCTTTCCGGCATTCTCCTGCTTTTTATTTTCGTTTTTTGCTGCGCTCGCAAACCACCGTTGTTGATCAATGCTGTACTGGTATTGGCAAAATGACTGGTTCACCGTGTGTTGTTCGCGTAGCTCTTTCGAGAATGCTGCTTCTCATTCATTCTTCCTGAGAGTTATTAATCAGGCACATTAGATAATGGATCTCGTTCATGTCTCAAATTGATTCGAATCAACCCAAGTTTAACCTTAAAAGTTATCTTAACGATTTTAACCCCTGGCATAACATCAAGATTATGCATACCAATGTGCCGAACGATATCCTGGCTGGTATCACGGTTGCCGTAATCGCCATGCCACTGGCTCTGGCATTTGGTGTGGCTTCCGGGCTGGGAGCAGAAGCAGGGATGTGGGCGGCCATCTGTGGTGGAATTCTGGTGGGGCTGTTTGGAGGTTCCAATACCGGGGTCAGTGGTCCGACCGGACCGAAAGTGGTTCAGCTGGCGGCGATTATCGCTGCCACCAAGCTGGCAAGCGGGGAACCGGATATTGTATTTGCCATGTCGATGGTCTTCCTGAGCGGTCTGGTCTGTATTGTGTTGGCGCTGATGAAAATCGGTCGGTTCATATATTACACGCCTTATTCGGTCGTTTCTGGTTTCATGTGCGGGATCGGCGTGATTATCATTCTGCTCGAAATTCCGCCGATGCTCGGCTTTGCGACACCCAACTCGGTGGTGGGGGCGATCAAGCAAATTCCCTATGACATCATGCATGAGAAACCACATGCGTTGATTGTTTCACTGGCGACATTCTTCACGATTTTGCTCTGGCCTCGTGTGACAAAGAAAGAGTGGCTCCCCGCGCCATTGATGGGGTTGATTGTGGGAACCAGCATTGCGCATCTCTTTACGTTTAAAGATATCGAATACATTGGATCAATGCCCGTTGGTCTGCCTCACCTGTACTGGCCTGATTTTACTCGCTTTGGAGATATGGTGGGGGGGGCCTTCGCATTGGCGGGGCTTTGTATTTTCGATTCACTGCTGACCTGTCTGGTCGCAGACAATATGACAAACGAACGGCATAACAGTGACCGTGAAATCTTCGGACAGGGAATTGCCAACCTGGGTTGTGGGATTGTGGGTGGAGTAACCACAGCAACCGCCACCATGCGAACTGTTGCCAATATCAAGTGTGGCGGTAAAACCGGTTTGGCTTCCATTACACATGGTCTGGTTCTGCTGGCATTGATGCTGGGACTGGCGCCGTACGCCAGCTATATTCCGATGGCCTGTCTGGCCGGGATTCTGCTGAAAGTGGGCATGGATATCATCGATTACCGCGTCTTGCCTGTCTTGCATCGCATGCCTTTCATGGACTCGATCTGTTTCTGGGCCGTGCTGATTTTGACCATTTCTGTCGACTTGCTGGTCGCGATGGGCGTGGGCATTACGATTGCCTTCGTACGAATCGTGCAGGAGCTGGGACAGGCATACGAACAGAATGTTGTGAGCCTGAATGACATGGATCGAAAGTTACCAGCCGACGTTTCCATGCCGGAAGAACTGAAAGAAAAAGTTCTTAAACTGCGTTTGGAAGGACCTCTGTTCTTTGGGGTATCTGATACAATCTATCGTGCTTCTTCGGCATTAGTCGATTATAAATATCTGATTGTCCGCATGGCTCGTGTACCGATGGCTGATATGTCGGGTGCCTATCTGTTGGATGATATTATCGAAAAAGCACATAAACAGGGCGCGACTGTATTCTTCACAGGGTTACGACCCCAGGTTGATCGGACTCTGACCCGTTTGCGTGTGATCGAAAAAGTGGGACGGGAACATTGTCTGGAAACATTTAACGATGCCATCCTCAAAATTCAGGAGCTTGAATCCGATCTGGCTTCAGGCAAAACCAACATTGAAGAGGACAATCTGAGTCAAGTTTAATGCGAATTCTGGCAATCAATACGTATCATGGCGGAAGTCATCGTGAATTCCTGGAACAATGGATTTCGCATAGTTGTCACGAATTCAGCCTGCTTTCTCTGCCAGCGCGACATTGGAAATGGAGGATGCAGCATGCGGCTGTGACTCTGGTGTCTGATGTCGAGGCTCGTTTTCAAGCGGGCGAGCGCTATGACGTTTTGTTTGTCACTGATATGTTTGATCTGTCTACTTTTCTGGGGTTCGTGCGAGCGGAAATCGCGGCACTGCCCCGGATTGTTTATTTTCACGAAAATCAGTGGACGTACCCGGTTTCGGAAAATGAAATCCGTGATCTGACATACGGTTTTATAAATCTGAAAACAGCGATTGCCGCCGATGAAATCTGGTTTAATTCCGACTTTCATCGGCGGGAATTCTTTCAGGCCTCTGCTGATTTTCTAAAACGCATGCCCGATTTTTCTCTGCTGGATCTGTTTTCATGTTGTGAGCAGAAATCGTTCGTCGTGCCGCCGGGCATTCAGCAGACCGGGTTTGAAGTCGAACGCCGGAACGAACGGCCGATCCAAATTCTCTGGGTGGCCCGCTGGGAATATGACAAGAATCCGCGCCAGTTCTGTGAAGCGATTTATGAATTGGATCGGCAGGGCATCTCGTTTCGTTTGAGCGTGCTCGGCCAGACATCCCCTGAGGTTCCTGATTGTTTTGAGACGCTATGTGCGGCGTTTCCAGACCGTATCGATCATTGGGGATTTCTGGAGCGGCAATCCGATTATCAACGGGCGCTGCAGCAGGCGGATCTGGTGATTTCGACGGCCTGGCATGAGTTCTTTGGCATCTCCATTCTGGAAGCGGTCAACGCCGGCTGCATTCCGATTCTGCCTTCGCGCCTCGCGTATCCAGAAATTTTTTCAAAAGTGCCGGATTGTTTTTATGACGGCTCCACCGATTCGCTGGTGTCAAAAATCATCCAGTTTTCAAAATCGATACAGGCCGACTCACTCAATCCGGTCTTGCGCGATCAATTACAGCAGATCACGGCTCAATTCCATTGGTCCACACACGTTATGCAGTTGGATCAGGGAGTCAAAAACTGCCGGCGCCGCACTGATGTTTCGTGAAATCTGAACGTGTCGCCACCCTGTCTTTGAGCCGCCTCTACCTCGCAGAATCCGCACGGATGGTTTCAAAATTGCGATAACGCTTATAACAGGTCTAAATTTTGACGAAATGTAACGGTTGTATCAATCAGAGTCAGACTGACGATTACGTGATCTGCACGAACTATGTTTCGGTGAGTAATTTAGGCCCTGTTTTACAGTGCTGACAGAGAGTCATGCACTTTAATCAATCCACTGATTTTCGAAGTATTTTCAAAACTTTTTTATTGTGTTTGGGATACCTCTCTGGCAAAGTAATACCTGTCACTTACCAAGTGTAACTGATTTCATGACGGTGCCTGAAGGCATTTTTTAAAGTACTGCATGAAGCATCTGAGATCTACAACTTTTGCCAAGCGATTATTAACATGCTTACAATTTCCAAAGACATTCTGCCTCAAACGTTTCTGAGTTATATCGCATTCCGGATTGCTTTCATGGACACTCTGGAGCGAATCGCTCTGGCGAAGCAGGTAGGCGACGATCCATTTGACTCATTTGGTTTTCTGACCGAAGTTCCTTTTTTACGGAGCGTGCCACCACACGTTCAACTGGATCTGCTGTCAGTGACCTGGGCCAAGCATCTGGCCAGTGAGCACGTCGAAGGCGATCTCGTTGATGAGAGCGTGGTTTATGCTGTCTGTGAAACAGCGGCCCGCATCATCGACGAACAACCGGATGAAGCACGTCGTTACCTGCAGGGGGGGCCATTAGACGTGCACATCGCCGTTGATCATTTCCTTTCATCGGAAATTCGCAATCTGCATTTGAACCTGTCCAATGAAGGCGACTTTTTACTGATCAGTCAATTTCAGGATATGGCTCCAGAAGAAGCGCTGCCGATGAAAGAAGAATTTGGGATTCAAGAAGAAGCAATTGAGCCCATGTTCGATGTTTTGATGCAATGGTTCATGTCGGTTGATTTCATGCCGAACCTAGAAGGCTTATTGCAGGAACGGGAAGTCGCCAAGGCGATCACAATCGTCGGTTTAAAACAGCAGCCGTTGTGCTAGTAAAGCAAACTGACGACGATGCAACAGAGGGGGGATCAGGAACGGTTGTTATCATCCGTTCCTGTTTTTTTGCGCCGCTGCTTAAAGACTTCCAGCCGCTTGCGAATCGTGGCTTCAAAGCCCCGTTCGACCGGGCGATAGTATTCTTTCTCGACTCCCAGGTAATCCTGGTCGACCCAGCCCTCTTCGGAAGCATGGGCGTACTGATAGCCTTCGCCGTGCCCTAATTTCGCAGCACCGGAATAGTGGCTGTCTTTCAAATGGATGGGGACCGGCAGCAGAGATTTGTTTCGCACATCACTAATCGCTTCATCAATGGCGACATAAGAGGCATTCGATTTTGGTGCGGTGGCGATATAGATCACCGCTTGTGCCAGTAAAATACGACCTTCGGGCATCCCGATTTTTTCGACCGCGTTAAACACCGACATAGCCAAAGTCAGTGCGGTCGGATCGGCGTTGCCGACGTCTTCTGAAGCGGCAATCACAATTCGCCGGGCCAGAAAACGGGGGTCTTCGCCCGCTTCGATCATGCGAGCCAGCCAGTACAGAGCGGCATCAGGATCACTCCCGCGCATGCTTTTGATCAGCGCACTGGCGGAATCGTAATGTGAATCGCCGTCCTGATCGTATTGAATTGCTTTTTTCTGGATCGATTCCTGCGCGACATCGAGATCGAAAACGCGATCACTGCCATGAATCGAAAGCACGCCGATTTCCAACGCGTTCAACGAACGCCGCGCATCGCCGTCGCAGACTTCGATCAGAAAATTCAACGCTTCCGGATCTACTGTCACGTTGTAGCGGCCGAGCCCCCGTTTTTCATCGCTGAGTGCCCTCTGCATCAACGTCAGAATTTCCTCCGCAGTCAACGGCTGAAATTCAAAGATCTGACTGCGGCTGATGAGCGCCGAAACCAGCGAGAAAAACGGATTTGAGGTCGTCGCACCAATTAAGGAAACGACCCCCGATTCGACATCGGGTAACAGGACATCCTGCTGGACTTTACTGAAATGATGCAGCTCGTCGATGAACAAAATCGTCTGTTTTCCGCCGGTGGCCAGTTCGTTGCGTGCCCGGTCGAGGGCGGCGCGGACCTCTTTGATCCCGGCGGATGCGGCGTTCAGTGCTTCAAAACGGCGATGCGACTGGCGGGCGATGAGTTCAGCGAGCGACGTCTTTCCGGTGCCGGGAGAGCCGTAAAAAATCAGTGAGCCAATCCGGTCTGCAGCCAGGATGCGGCGGAGTAACTTTCCTTCACCCAGAAAATGCTGCTGTCCGGCAAATTCTTCCAGCGAAGCGGGACGCATACGGGCTGCCAGCGGCTTGGCTTTTTCCAGATTGCTGGATTCCTGCTGGTCGAATAAGCCCATGAAAAAACCTCCACCAAGTGATTCAGACGCGGGTATATTAGAACCCGTGATTGCAAAGTGGGGACCTGATAACCCGGGTTGTGTGAGCCGGATATACCGGATATACACGCAGCCGAATTTCGGGGGTCCCCAGTTTAATATTTGTAGGGTCAACTCACGATTTTGAATCAACAAGGCAGAGGCTTATTTCTCTGTTTCATTATGTCTTCATTTTAGCCAGCAGTCCCACGCAAAACAAGGAGGCGATTTTATAAATATCTTTCTGCGGAAACAACCAACGATCAACCCTCATGTTTAGTGGAAGTCGCTTTCTTTTTTTGTTTCTGACGACTCAAAAATTCCACCAGATCGCGCAAATCGTCTTTGCTGAGTTGTTTGACAATCTCTTCGGGCATGGCTGACTTTCCCGATGCCCGTTCATCAATGTCTGCTTTCAAGACGCGCGTGATCGTCCCTTTCGCATCCATCAATACGAGTTCTTTATCGTCTTCTTTTCGTACGATTCCCACCAGGACTTTACCGTCCAGCGTTACCAGCATGGTCGTTTCAAAACCTTTGGCAATTGCTTTATTCGGGGCTACGATCGCTTCCAGCAGATAACGCCGATCTTTGTCGATGCCGATCCCGGATAAATCGGGGCCAACTTCACCGCCGTTATTTTTGATCATGTGACAACGACGACACGACGTATCGCTGCGTCCGTAAAAGATCTCACGACCGCGGGCCGCATTCCCGCCGGACAGCGTTTCAATGTAACCTGAAATTGCATCGTCTTTGGGCCGGCTCTGATCGAAGGCCACCAGCAGTTGGTCCAGTTCGGGAGTCTGTTTCTGCCTGGCTGCTTTGAGTAAGTCGAGTTGAATTTCAGCGGGAACCTCGCCTTTGGCAAGTCGCTGCATCCAACGCACTAAAATGTCTGTCGCCGCGGGGAGTTTCATTTCGGCCAAGGTCTCGATGGCGCCCTGTTTTTCGGATGTCTGGCCTTTTTCAATGGCCTGTTCCAATTCTTTGATCGCGGCTTCCGGCTGATGTCGGGTCAGGACGTTTCGGCCTGTCACTCGCAGGGCTGCTTTCTTATCTTTAATTGCGGTCTTGGCGACGTCGGTGATCTGGGGGTATCCCAGCTTATCCAACGCTTTTAGAGAGGCGACACGCACATCCACGGGGCGTTTGGTATCGGCGACCATTTCTGCCAGCATCGGAGCGGCTTCCTTAATGCCGTACTTGGCAGCCAGTCCCGTACCCGCGGTTTTGACCTTCTCGGAACTCTGAAACAGATCCGGCACGATGGGGCCGACGATGCCGGTCAGTTCGATGGGTTTTCGGTTTTCAATCGGCTGCCAGCGTCCCAGTACTCGGTCGAGTGGAGAGGGCTCGTTCCACTGTCTCAGTTCTTCAATCGCTTCCAGTCGCAGTGCTTCAGGCACTTTACTGTCAGCGGCGATTTTTGCGACCGCGGCCGCATTTTCAGCACCACCCAGACGGAAGTTCGCATTCATCACACGACGTAATAACGCCTCGGATTGGTCGGGGTGAATCGAAACGGCTGCCAGATCAGAAACCGCGTCGGGAATGGGGGCGTCGTTGATTGCACGAGCTGCTTCCAACACCACCAGTGGGTCAGAATCCTGCAGGAACAGACCCACCTCTTTGCGTTTCAGCCGGCGGAGCGCTACGACGGCTCCCAGTCGTACGGCCGCTGATTCATTATTCGCGGCGGCAATCAGCTGTTCGGCGTCTCCGATTCGTGCCAACGCTAGAATCGCCGCGTGTCGCAGCATCGGGTCGTCATTGTTATTTTTCTTGAGCAGATCAAATAACGCGGGAATCGCATCGGCGGCTTCGAGATTTCCCAGTGCCACTGTCGCGAAATATTGCACGCGGGCATTCGGATCAGAAACCAGTTCGATGAGAGCCGGCACGGCGGCTTTGAAATCTGCTTCGCCGATCACTTTTGCGGTCTGCCCGCGGACTTCGCCGTCGGCGTCTTTCAGTAGGCTTTGAATGCCGGAAACGGCGGACGACGTTTTGCGACCCAGTTGACCGATGCCCCAGATGGCATGCAGGCGGGCCAGCTGATCTTTCGAATCATAGGCAACACTCTTTAAAGCTTCTAATTTATTTCGGTTGACGAGTTCAAACTGCGCTTCCATGCGAATGCGCTGGTCGGGGTGTGTCAGCAGCTTCGTTAATTCTTTAACGGAACGCTGTGAGAATCCCGCTTTCATCAGTGTGGCGGAGTGAGCGGCTTTCGCAGCTTTGGCATGTTCGGTATCGGTGAACTCATAGATCCGGCCTTTACCCAGGCCGTTCCAGCCGTTCACCCAGTCACTGACATACAGGCTCCCGTCGTAACCGAAGTCGACATCGGTGGCTAGAATCTGCCAGATGAATTCATGGGAATCGGTCAGTTCGAACGACGCCCCTTTCGGTTTCACAGCAAAGGAGCGAATCCCGCTGCGGGAAGGTGTGCCACGGAAGTCGGCCAGAAAAAAATGATCTTTGTAACGATCCGACAGACCAACACCCGGATAATGCACGAGCCCTGAAGGACCGTCGGCGAGATTGATCACGGGGGGCACCATATAAGCGGGCTGTCCTTTGTGGGCCGGGTGCCAGATCTTTTCGCGGTTAAAGGGGCCGCGATCGCTGAGATATTGATAATACATCCGCCAGCCGGTGTCGCCTCCTTCAACGACATAGACCCAGCGGGCTTTGTCGCCGCTGTCGGAATTGTTATCGCCGGTGAAGAGATTGCCATAATCGTCAAACGTCAGTTCCTGCGGATTTCGCAGGCCGTAAGCGAATTCTTCCAGTTCGGTGCCATCCAGATTGCAACGGAAGACAGCTCCCGTATCGGGTCGGAACAGATGCTTGCCTTCTTTGGTTTTGATGTTGTATCCACGGTCGCCGATGCTGAAATAGAGGCGTCCGTCAGGGCCGAGCTTCAAGCCATGCAGGTCATGACCGCGAAAGGCAACCCGGATCCCGTAACCGCTGCTTAGCTTTTCCCGCAGTGTCGCTTTGCCTTCGTTGGCGGTGTCGCTGAGTTTCCAGACATGCGGAATACACGTGTAATAGACGTATCCGCCACGTGCGAGAATTCCCGCACCAGTCCCTTCCAGAATGCCATTGAACCCATCAGCAAAAACACTGGCATGGTCGGCTTTGCCGTCTTGGTCGCGGTCTTCCACCAGACGGATGCGGTCGTGTTCGCGTGCGTATTCTTTGACTCCGTCTTTGAGATGTTTTTTGAAGAAAGCCATGCGATCTTCCAGAGTTTCGGCTGCCAGGTCATCATGTAGCCAGTTCATGTGGCCGCGATTGTCTTCGACGCCTTTTCCCTGTCGAAATGTTTCGGCGACATAAAACCGGCCCTGCTCATCAATACAAAACGCCACCGGGTTTGCCAGCAATGGCTCTGCTGCAAACAGGCTGACCGTCATCCCTTTGGGCACGCGAAATCCTTGAATCGCCTGCGCCCCTTCTTTGGAGGCTTCTGCGATCGCAGGCGTGTAAGGCGTTTCTGCAAAACCAGATTGCATACCGAAAAGCGAGAGCAGACAAACCGCAGCGACAGGGACGCGTATCAGCGACGACAATTTCAGACAGTGGACAGGCAACAAGGTAGCACTCCTCGGCGAGACAAATGATGCATCAAAATGAGTATAGATGGAGAATTTATCATATCTTAACGCTGGCGATAAGCAGTTCACAGCCTGGAATTCTCCTAATTTGCCTGATCAATACAGATTTGATTCCAACCAGGAAATTTCCTGCGCCTGACGAGTACAGCTCTTTATAAACTGGTTTGAACGCTGAAAATTAAGTAACATGAAATAAATACAAAAGGCAATTTCCAACGGGCAAACTGTTCATTAAGTTTGCTTAGAAAAATGTACGAACTCACGTTATCAGTGCGTTGCACTAGAATCAGGTTACTTTATGAAAAATGTCGTCAGCCTCATCCTGGGAGGAGGAAAGGGCACACGTCTGTTTCCGCTCACTCAGTTTCGTTCTAAACCTGCAGTACCTCTGGCGGGAAAATATCGGTTGATTGATATTCCGATTTCGAACTGTATTAACAGCGAACTGAGTCGTATCTACCTGATCACGCAGTTCAACTCGGTCAGTCTGCACCGTCACATTCGCCAGACCTACAAGTTTGATTCTTTCGGTGGCGGCTTTGTGGAAATTCTGGCCGCACAGCAGACGATGGAAGGGACCGACTGGTATCAGGGGACGGCTGACGCGGTGCGCAAAAATATCCGCTGCATCGAACAGTCGGACATTGATTACGTTCTGATCCTTTCCGGCGATCAGCTCTACCGCATGGATTATCTGGAAATGCTGCAGACACACATCAACTCGCAGGCCGATGTGACGATCGCGACGGTGCCCCTCTCCAGCGAGCAGGCTTCCGCATTCGGCATTATGAAAGTCAACGACGAAGGACGCGTGGAAAGCTTCCTGGAAAAACCACAGACAGAAGAAGAACTGGCGATGGTTCGCACACCGTCGGAATGGATTGATCAGCAGGGCATCGAAAGCCGGGGCCGCGACTGTCTGGCCAGCATGGGCATCTATCTGTTCAATCGCGATTTGCTGGTGGATCTGTTGAAGAAAACCGATTACGAAGACTTCGGCAAGGAAATCTTTCCGATGTCGATTCGCACGCACAAGGTTCACGCGCATCTGTTCGACGGCTACTGGGAAGACATCGGGACGATTCGTTCGTTCTTTGATGCGAACCTGGCGCTGACGCATCCCGATCCGCCGTTCGATTTTGTCGTCGAGAAAGCGCCCATCTATTCGCGTCCCCGCTTCCTGCCACCGACGCGCTGCGAAGGCACCAACATCAAACGCAGTCTGATCGCCGATGGTTGTGAAATTGATGAAGGCGCCGTGATTGAAAACAGCGTGATCGGCCTGCGTTGTCGTATCGGCAAGAACGTGACGATTAAAAATTCAATCGTGATGGGAGCCGACTTCTATCAGGACCAGTGTAAAGACACGCCCGATGACAGTCTGCCCCCGTTCGGCATTGATGAAGGTGCCTATATCGATGGTGCGATTGTCGATAAAAACTGCCGCGTCGGAAAAAACGTCCGCATCGAACTCAACGGCCACACCGAACAAGACTTCGACCACACCGACGTGTTGATCCGCGACGGCATCATCGTCGTGCCGAAAGGGACCGTGCTGGCGGATGGATGGAAACTGTAAACGCACCTCCATTTCCTCTTCCTCAGAGAAACAAAAAGCAGCCTTTCGGGGCTGTTTTTTTATTTGGTTGCTTGAAAATTGTTCGTATGTATATATATAGTGGGGTTGTGGATATTTTTTGTTAGTTTCGAGAACTCCCTCTCAGACAGGAGTTGATGATGCGTTATCTGCTGTTATTCGTGATGTTAAATCTCATTTGTCCGACATCTGCTCCTGCAGAGGATCCACCTTCTCAAAACTATATTGAATTAGGTTTTGACACGGTAAAGGTGTTTGATTTCAAGAAATCGCTGCGGGAAGAAGGAAAAGAGGTTCCCCGGTTTCCACTCAAGACGACCAACGCGCTGATTGTCGACGGGATCTATCGAGATTCACGTGCTAAAAAAGCAGGTTTGGAATATCAAGATTTAATTATCGAAATTAATGGGAAAGTACTCAAATCGTTCGATGAGGGCGACAAACTTCTGCAGAAAAATACCTATAAGGACGAGCTGAAATTAAGAGTGATCCGTCGCGAAGATGATAAATGGAATTGGATTGATGTGACGATCAAACCGGTTTCTGAACTTGAGCATCTTCGATCATTATTTACATGGAGATCACTATTAGATGAAAATTATCGAGAGTGTATAAATTCGACACACAATGAGGGACCTCGTTACAAATATACCGATGATAATTTCCGACTCTATCTCAGAGAGCATAATAATGAGCCATTAAAAGTTTACCTTCAGATCGTTAAGTTTCTACCCCGAGTGTCAAACGAGGTAGCTGACAAGTTCGACGAGTTGGGCAAACCAGGTTTTTTAATCCAGACTGACAAAACAAAATACCGCGTTACCGTTTTCAATCCGACTGCTGATCAGTTACGAGAATTGAACCGAAAGATCGAGGACCTGAAGAATCAGTTTGACGCGTCCATAAAAAAAGTAGAAGCTGCTAGAGAAAAGCAAGACGAAGATCAAGCCATCTATCAGAAAACAATCCGGGAATATGATACGATCGCAGCCAAATATAAGAAGATACTGAGCCAAAAGACAAAATTTATGGATAAAGTAATCGTGATAGAAGGAGCTATCGCGAGTGTAAGACGCGAAACGTTGGTGTCTTATTATGAAAGTCTTCCTAAAGGGCTGCAAAAAAAATTTATCAATCTGACGACGAAGCTAAATAAAGAGAATAATTTATCGAATGAATTCCTGTTAAACATGGAGTCATCTTTGGTCCCGAGTGTTTCGGTAGATAGGGAACGTGAAGAACGAGGTTGGAAGCAATACGATGCCCCATTGAGAAAAGAGCAACTGAAAATGATTAAAGATATCGTGAACTCTCAAAGAGTTCTGGTTGCATTCGAAAACGCTCCGGAGAAAACGTTCGAAGTCACGGCCGCACAAAAAGCACGGATGAAAGTGGTACTTGCACTTTTCGAAGCCGAAGGCGGGAAGCTGGGTGAGTAGCGATTCCGGCTGGCCACTTTGTTTTGCAGTTTTTTATGCGCGATTGTGATTAGATCGCACATTTTTCAGCAACTCGGTATGCTTGAAATCAACCGCGTAGCAGCAGGCAATATCTTCGGGAACGGGAAGATTGTTCCAGGCGGAGATGAAATGGAAACTGCTTTCGCTGCCCTTCTCTAGTCGCGGTAGAGATAGCGAAACTCCTTTCTCGCTACTTTCCAGAGGTTCAAAATCGTACTGTTGATTTTCTGGCAGTCGCGCGTTGAGGCACTCTTCGTCTTCGGTGCCGATCATCAGCACCGAATGCTCGTTTCCCCAAGTGTGCGCATACAAATGCTCTCCGCCTTCATAGTAGTGATCAGAATAGTTCCGCTCCAGCAAACGGCATTCGAAGATCAGGTCTTCTATAGCCTCATGACAGCCGACTCGTAATAAAATTCCCAGGCAGCCTTGAACCGACATCCCAGGCGGAAGCGCAGGAGACAGCGGCACCGAATCGAGATGAATCGTAACCGCCGGCGTGACGCCGAATACGAAAAAATTGACTTCACCCAGGGGCGTGTTGATGGTGAGATATTGCATGTTTTCAGATGTTATGGCTGGCTGTATTTTATGTGCGGAATCGATTATTTGTCCTCTACGAACCAGTCGATAAGGAAATGAACAAGCCCTGGAACTTCCGGCCCATATTCCTCAAATTGACCGTGACTCCCGATTGTACCAAACAGCCAGCCTTGTTTCGCATTGTACGCTTCGCAAGTCCCAGAAAAATCGTCGCCGACAATTAATATTCCTTCAAGGCCTTTGGCTGTTTCCTCATCATAGATTTCATCTGGTTCTGTTGGTATGTGGATCATATAGCTTGATGACGCAATAGAGCCATAACCCAGTGTAAGATACAACTCTTTTAAATCTTCCGGCATACGCGGATATTTGTTTTCAATCTCAGCAAGCCACTCCTCCTTAACCTCTAAGATAGAAGAATCTTTTTGGTATTGATTGAGTTGTTCTATTAATCTGGTGACGGATTTCTGCATCGACTTATAATAGGGTGTCATTTCCTAAATTGACAACACCGGACTGTGATACATGAGGTGCATTTTTTTAAAACATCTTTTGGGAAGGAACCGGATGCAATTTTACGAGCAGCATTACGCGCGATATTGTTTGCGAGAATATATTGGAATGTGGTATCCGAATATTCTTGGAGCTGTTCTTTATTGGATTATGATCAAGCTGAATATAAAGCGACTGAAGAGGAAACCATTTCCTGTGTTTCGCTCCGTTCAGGATAATCTGATGGACCTGGATCAGGTGCCAGAGATTTATCAGGCTGAAATTCAAGCAGAACTGAACCTGTTATCCAGGTATGGCTTTGTAGATCCCCTCGTTGGAGGGGTTATTTCTGGTTCCAGTTTAAATGGACTGACACAAACGGGGATTAGTTTGCTTTCACGACATCAGAAGGTAGATTCAGCAGTTTCAGTCATTATTGATTTTCATGAAGGCCAGACAACACGACGGCCTTATTTTATTTTTACATTTATTGAGGACCCACCCAGTGATATCACATCCAGTAACGGTCGATTAATGTGTTATTCAGATCCAGGAGGTGATATCGCATATTATCCAAATATTTGTTTTGAAGAACTCTTACAAGTTCATAATCAGAGAATCATGGGATTAAATAAAACCTGTTTGATAATCAATGATAATGAGGAACTCATACGGTTGTCTGATGAAAGATTGGTGAAAAGCATTGATAAGCTCATCCGTCGTGGGATTCTTGCTCTGGTAGAACCGAAATGAACAATGACAGACGGATGCGTGGTGTGCTATTTCTATTGGACCTTTGAGACGACCTGCAATATTCTATAAAAGTGTGGTAGAAAGGTCCTTATTCAATTCGGAAGGAGTTTTAGAACGTTGTCAAGGGATGTAACTTCCACTTTGTTTATTATTGGGTATTCACTCATGGCGTTTGGCTGGAGTTGGTTGTGGTTTATGGTTAGACACAAAGAAAAGTGGAATATGTTTGTAGATTGTGAAAACGCATTCTGGAGCAGAATTGGTGTATCCGCATCATTCACAGAATGGTGTGTTCAATTTGAAAAGAGTCGGAATTTCAAAATAGTTATCGGTTCAATCTCAGCAGCAGGAACTCTGTTTCTGACGATGTTGTTGCTGACTGGTTGTTCCTCAGAAGAAACAGGCGTACCGACGCCGATCGTTGAAAATCCCCCTCTCAAGCCGAACGTGGATTCGAAGTCATTTACCGAATTAGAGCCATATCGTGATACGACCACTAAGGTGTTTAGTACGGACTTTAAATCCAGTAAGACGATAACAGGAAGCTATATTCCGAACTGGAAGGCATTCTCGAACGAAATAACAAATCAAGCTCCTCCTGATCTACAGGCATGGGCCTGTCTAGTGAGAGCAGAATACCAGGCGAACTATGCGTTTCAGCAGGCCCTTGGAGATTTTGAAGAACGAGCGATAGAAACAGCAGATCAAGCGTATGAAGAGCTAAAACAGGCATTAAAGATCGACTCATCCTGTGTTGATACCAGAGAGTATGTTGCTGTGCGAGTTGTGTTGGCAAATTTGGCGCAACACGCTTCACTGATAAACACTGGACTCTGGAAGAAAATTAATGAATATCCCATCGGAACTCCAAAGACGTCAATTGTCTCAAAGCAAACAATTGCCAGTCTCTCTCATAACTCCAAAAAGTGCATGGATCTGTTGGCTCGGACAGATTTACATATTAGTACAAAAATGAAGGAATATTCAAAAGAAACATTCAGAATTAGTATTCCTGAAAAATTTGAAGAAGCTGGCACAGAGCCAGACTCTGTCTTGTCAAATTCCGATATTAATCTAAATGGATATGATTCAATCATTATTTTGTGTGGTCGAGACGTCAATTTTGAAGTGACAAATCAAATGAAGAGTACGTCACAGCACGAGTTGCTCAATGAAGTTGCAGACAAGCGAATGAAACGAATCGGAGACTCTGTGGTATGTTCCGGTGAGACGACTGTTTGTAATGTTCCTGCCAGGTTTTTTCAGACGCGAAAAATAACAATAGATGGCAGACTATTGTCTTGCCAAATCTACATTTTCATCAAGAACGAAGCCTTATATATAATGAGTTTCCGATGTGATGCAGACCTTTTTGATGAAAAACGTGAAATGTTCTCTCAAGTTCGTGCATCGTTTCAATTTCGAGAAAAATAGACTAAGTCAGCGAAATTTATTTCAATGATTCTACAATTATTCTTAATTCCCATCCTCAATCTTCTACAATGAAACGCAGTTTTAACAACTTTGATTCATCCGGGGGACAGGGTGATACGCTTATGTCTGTGGCAGTTGGCGGGAGTAATGTGCTGTGGTTTGCCTGTTAAGGTGTGGGCGGAGGAAGACGCTCGTTATTTTGTTGAGACACAGGCGACGACTCTGTTTGTGTTTGATGATGTCTCGATAACATTCCTGCACAATCTCAAGCTGGAGATGCGGTTGCCTGAGAGAAATCGAAACATCACTAACTTAAGGTGAATTGGCGGGACATTCTCCAGTGCTATGAAGCATACTCAGCCAGTAGAAACTCGTCGATGGGTTGGAAGCCGAGGGGTTCGTAGACTTTGATGGCGGGTAGGTTGTCGTTTTTGACGAAGAGGAGGGGCTGTTTGCCCAGGTCCAGCCAATGTTGGCAGACTGTGCTGACGGTCTGTTTGGCGTAGCCCTGGTTTTGGTATTGGGGGTGTGTCAGGACGCCGCCGATTTGGGCGTAGTGTTTGGAAACGCCGTGGATATTGGCTTTGGCGATGATCTGCCCCTCTTTTCTGAGCACCCATTCGTTTTCCGGCAGAATACGATCGCGTTCTTTTTGTGTCACTTCCGTCTCTGCGCTTTTGCCTTCCACTTGATATTCCAGCCGCACGATTTCATCCACGTCGGCTGGTGTCGCTTTCGTTGTTTCTCCTGTTGACCGATTGTGGAATGTTTCGTGCGTCAGGAGATAGACGGTCTCTTCATAAGTGGCTTTCGGCTCAATGCCATGCGATCGCAGGCGTTCTATTGTCTGTAACGTATATCGTTTGAATCCGACGACGTATTCCACGGGTTTGTTTCGCTGCATGAATTCATCGACGAGGGCGTTGTGGACTTCGGGATGCTGCGTGCTGATCTGGATGTCACTCCAGCGTCCGAAGTAGGTGCCCAGACCGATCAGTTTATTTTCTTTGAAGTATCCCAGGTAAGTGTTCGTTTCGAAGGGATGAGGAACGAATTCAAAGCTGCCGATGACAAACAGATTCTCCTGCTCGCGCTGGTAGACGAAATCGAGGATCGCAGGCTGATCGTCTGGAGTGAGTTCCCGAATCATGGCTGGGATTTTCCGAATGAAGATGTGTTGAAAGAGTCGTATCAAGCAACAGTACCAGACAAAAAAACGCCCGACAAGGTTCTCACCTTGCCGGACGTTTCGTCGGGGTTGCCTGGTTGCGTCATGCTTGCATTTATTCCTTAAAAGCTGGCGGCGGGGAGACGGATCATTTCGACCGTGGTTTCCATTAACGGGCCGTCCAGTTTTTCGTAGAGTTCCATTTCCAGTACCCCGCCGGATTCGGCGATGACCTGGGCTAACACTTCGTTGCTGATAATCGCGGTGCCGTTGACCTTGGTGATGACCATTCCGGGGGCCAGTCCGGCTGCGGCGGCGGGGGAATTTTCTTCCACCGATTCCACACCCACACCTTTACCGGGCAGCATCATGCCTTTCATTCCCAGGTACCAGCGAGCGTCTTCGACTACCAGACCACTGGGAGCGACATAGTCGCAGGTGGGGTAGATGTAGTTGCAGTATTGGTAATCAACGGGGCGGCAGTTTTGCAGCGGCGTGCAGTAGTTGAACCACCACCAGCAGTAGTTAGGACGAGCGTGGAACCAGGGTTTGCCGTGATGTCCGTGTCCATGATGACCGCCACCATGATGTCCACCACCGTGGTGACCTCCGTCGTGATGTCCTCCGCCATTGTTACCCTGTCCCGGATTGGGTTTGGGGTTATTCGGATTATTTGGCTTTGGTGGCCGTGGCTTCGGAGGTCCGTTGCCGACAGGTGGTTTAGGCCGTGGCCGTGGTTTCGGAGCCCCGGCTCCTGGTTTGGGACGAATGCCGCCGAACCCTGGTTTACCGTTCCCGATTCCTGGATCGATGGGTTTGATGCCGGGCCGCGGTTTCGGAGTACCATTGCCGGGACGAGGACGAATGCCTGTAAAGGGTTTCGTTTGTGGCCGCGTATTGCCGATGGGTTTCATCGTGGGTCGAGGTTTCGGCGTTGAGTTCGAAAATCGTGGTCGGGTGGTTGAACTATTCAGTTTCTGGGACGACGAAAATTTTCTCGTAGTGGTTCGCTGTGGAGACCGCGTGCTCTTTGAGCGACTTTGAAAACGTTGTGGTGAACGCGAACTTGTGGAACGACTGGAGAAATTCCGACGTGAACCGGAAAAACCTGAGCGAGACATACTTGATCGTCCTGAGCGACTTGATGAGCGACCTTTTCCCCCGGCTTGAACGTCCAGAGAAACCGTGCCGAACACCATTGCCAAGACAACCAGGCTGAGTGTGAAGCGTTTCATTGTTCTATATCCTTATCTCGTAACTGAATGAGATGAACGACATGCGGTTTGATCCGGCCGTTCCTGATTGTGTTGCAGGTCACATGCCTGCCTACCTCACTCAGCGAGAACCGCGGAAATGTGTTACAGGGAAATTGAGAAAAAATCGTTAAGTCTGTGATTTCAGCGTTTTTTGAGGCGGAAAGTGAATAGTTGCTGACTCGGGAAGTATTGGAAACGGCTTTTTGTCCCCGCTGGTTGCAAAGTGTGGTGGGGTGCTGGATACTAGAGTGATTCGCCTTATATTGAATGGGGCGATGCAAGAAAGGCTGACTTTTCAATCTAGATGATTAATAAACAGGAACCCGGATTATGAAGAAGTGCTTGTGTTCGATTGCGGCGGCTGTTGTGTTTTGTCTGGCGGTGCCAGGGTTTGCGGCGGAGGAGGTGGCTCCGGTGCGAATGGGCAGTGGAATCATGACCTTTGATACGGTACCCGGCTGGGGCTTTGATGAGCAGGGCCGTTCTGTATTAGGGCCGACGCATGGCGGCGTGGTGATCGACAAAGCGGGCAACATTTACACAAGTGCCCGGATTGGCGTGGTGGTATTTTCGCCCGACGGAAAAGTCGTACGCCGTTTTCTGGGGCCTGAATATTCCAATATTCATGACATGGAAATTCGCGACGAAGCGGATGGCGAGTTCATTTATGGGGCGCGGAATGCGAACGCGGAAGGAATCAAGTTCAATGCGTTGACAGGGGAGATGATTCTCAAGCTGCCGTTCCCGAAAGAATCGGGGCTTGATCTGAAGAAGTTCGCACCCACGGCGATCACCGTTGCACCAAATGGCGATATTATTCTATCGGACGGATACGCGAGCAATTATATTTTCAAGTTCGACAAGAACGGCAAGTATCTGTCGCACTTCGGCAAGAAGGGCAACGGGATGAAGGAATTCAACACCGCCCACGGCATGACGCTGGATACGCGATACAATCCGCCGCGACTGTTAATTTGCGACCGGAACCACAAGCCGAAAGGCCGCCTGCTGCATTACGATCTGGACGGCAACTTCATCGAAGAAGTCATCACCGGACTGGGGATGCCGACTTCTGTTGCGATTCAGGGAGATTATGTCTCTGTGCCGGACCTGCATGGTCGATTGGTGATTCTGGACAAGAGCAACACGATTGTCGCCGTGCTGGGGAATAATGAAGATCCCAAGACCCGCGGCAGTTTCAACGTTCCTCAGGATAAATGGCGCGAAGGCATCTTCAGCGGCACCCACGGATCGTACTGGGACAAAGACGGCAACCTGTATGTGCAGGACTGGAATGTCTCCGGCCGGCTGATGAAGCTGGTGCGTGTGAAGTAGGTTTAAGAACTTCTGGCTATTACCAGTTGAAACAAAAGTTATGAAAAATGTCCGGGTAATAAAAATTATCCGGACATTTTCTTGGATAGGTAATCAGGAAGAAATAGATGAAGCAGCTTCAACCGATAATCATTCTCGCGATTCTGTGTTTGTTATACGGGTGCTCCTCGTCTCATTCCGAAAACGAAAAAAATGATTCATCACCGGAAATTGTTGTTGGCGGACTGTACTATTCGCAGAACAAGGAAGGTACTTTTTCTGTTATGAAGGTGCTTGCAGTAGATGATATGAGCGTGCATATTCGTAGCTACGCCAATAAATTCACAGCGAAACCAGCAGACGTTGATCCTGCGGTGCTTACGCTTGGAGGTCTCAATGACCCGGCTGGTATCGGGATTGGACATTTTCCAATCGCAAAGGAAGGTTTTTTACAAGACAACCCTGTGTTCATCAAACAGGTACCCGTGACTGATGAAGAGCTTGAAGGTTATCGAATGTACCTGGAGGCGATGCAGGGGGCTAAATAGACAGTGGCATCAGGACAATAAGCGAGTCTGATTCTTTTCTTGATCAAAGGAGTATTCCAATGTGGCGATCACTGGTCTGTCTGATGCTGTTGAGCTCGACTGCGTTTGCATCCGAGCCGGTCTTTGATGCGATTGACTACGCAACTCCTTCAAAGTATCTCGTAGTTCCCGATTCCCTGGGCAATCAGGCAGAGATTGCCGCTCAGGCGTTGGAGTTGAAAGGCACCAGTGATCGCAAGACTGTCCTGAATGTACTGGATTGGATGACGGGGACACTCAAGTACAAGGCCGATGAAGCGTATCAATGGAGAAACTATGATTCCGTCGTCAAAGAAGGTTGTTATGGTGGGTGTGCCGATTATGCGATTGTGTGTGGCGTGCTTTTAAAAAGTGCCAGCATTCCGACCGTCTGGGTGAAGACGATGGATGTACCGTGGATCTGGGATCTGAAACAGGGGCGGCCGTTTCAATCCTGGTCGGGACATGTCTTTCTCGAAGTTTATCTCGACAAACAGTGGGTCTTGCTCGATCCGGGGGCACGCAAGATTTATCCGGGTTATTCTCCCCAGTCTCGAATCTTACCTGGAAATCGTTTTGCTTATCATAAAGGGAATGATCCCAAAGCAATGATCATGTCGCTGCAGTGGGATGAGTGGAAACAGCAAACGCGGGAGTATTTTACGAAACTCGACGCGAGTCTGCTTCCCACCGACGAGGTGGCTGCCGTCAAACTGGAACACAAGTGTTTTATCATTGGGAATGCCCCTTATTATCAAATGCTGCAGACGATGGCGCAACGCGAAGGATGGACTGTGAAACTTTCCTTCAATACGGATTACGACAAACATCTGCCACAAGCCCGGGGAAGTATTCTGCTGATTGAAACACAGCAGGGGGTTCCTACCGTACCGCTTTCCAAATTAGAACAGTATTTCTCGGGTGCTTCCCAAGGACTGAAAGCCGGGCATATCATGGTGGGAGATACAAAAATTGTGTTCGTTGATTTCAAGAAACTGCTGCATCCGGAATTTTCGAGCAGCCCGGATCAAAGCGAATCCAAGCCTGCAACGAGTTCCAATGAATCTGAGTGATTCCAATTGTCAATTATGATTTATGTTGTGAACAGCAGTTGGTATGGAAGCCGATTATAAATGGATTGGAAACGGCTATGACAGTTTCTTCCCGCACCCCTGAAGGATTTCCCAGTAATTGTCCCGTATGTGGGGCTAGTGTCAGGATTGAGTTTTCTGACCCGGCAAACGATGCGCCTTGTCCTCAATGTGGTTGTCTGCTCTGGTTCTCTACGGAACTTGTCAATTCACTCACAAACTATTCACTAGATGCGCTCGGCACTACGGCATCTTCGATCACAGTAGATTCCCGATTTGCAGAGTTGGATGGTGATTCTCTAGATTCCCTGGACCTGGTTGAACTCGTGATGAAATTAGAGGATGAGTATGATATCGTGATTCCAGATAACGACTATGATCAAATTCAGACGATCGGGGATGTCGTGCGACTTGTGAATGTCAAACGAAGAGGCAAAAGCGAGACAGAATAAGTGAACGCAGGAGATTCATTTTAATCAGGAAAGACATCAGACCCACACGCGAGGAATGGATTGATTTTCGATCCGGAACACAATCGCGTGTGGCTTTCGATCTGGGATTTCTGAGTCGTGAGTTGTTGCACGCGTTTGATTCTCCCCATCTGCGACAAAGGGGCAACTGTTAGTATGCTGACTTCAGAATGAGTACCAAATCAAACGCTTATGAAGGGGCCATGAAGTCTTGGGATGACTCGGCATCCTCTCAGGAAGTTCCTTTGAAACGCTCCGAAAGCTCCCTTTTAGCGTACTGCTCAGAGTGAACTGGGGCGGGCCGGTGATATCGAGTATACTCTCTATTTGTTGGGTGAAACGACTCTCCCATGCATTCGAAACCAGTTGTTGCATCAATTGAGGCTCCTGAATGATAATTTCACTAAGTCGAGTCAAGAACAGGAAATGCGAGCAAACGAGAAATTCGTGCCTCGCACGCGCGACGTTATCTCCGCATAGTTTCGTTCGATTCAGGAACGTGTCAAGCTGAAGATCGGGAAGTGGATTGGGCAAATCTTAGACAAAGAGCGAATGGATGAGCATGAAACTGACCGTCGTTATTCAGAATTCGCCGCCCAGTAGATGCCCGAGGCGATCAGGGAATGGGGGCCGTTTTTGACTTCGGCGTGAGGGCTGAAACAGATGACGCGACCGGAGCCGAATTGGGAGCGAATGATGGCGTGTGTGCCGATCATCGCTTCAGCGGGGGCACCGTTTCGAGCGACTTCCGTTTCAAAGTGGGCGAGGACTTCGTAGCCGGGGAGATCGGGTTGATTGTCAGGGACGAGTAAGGGGCCGTTCGAATAGTAGATCTTGAATTTCGATTGGGTTTTACTGAGGACGTCCTGACCGGCCGGAGTGAGTTGGATGGCGACCTTTTTCTGGCCGCGTTTCCAATGTGAACGATCCCAGACACGGGCGTTGATCAGATCGAGCGACCAGTCGTAATGCGAAGAGGCAAGATACGCACCGGCGCAGATGCCGACGTAGCCGCCTCCGTTTTTGACAAATATACGGACTGCTTCGCGGCCTTCCGGATTCAGGGTCTTCGCCTGTTTTCCGCCACTGCCGCCGGGCATGATGAGGACGTCAAAATCCTTGAGGGAGCCGTTCCGTATTTCCTTAGCAGTGATGACTTGAAAAGAGAAGCCATGCTCGGGTGTCAGGATGCGTTTCAGGTTTCGTGGTCCGTTCGATTCTTTCCCGTCGTAATCAAACACAGCCACACGAACCAGTTTCGTCTCAGGTTTGGCTTCCTCGGCAACAGCCGAACAGGGAAGAATCAGTAAACTGAGGACGAATAACTGGGACAGTAGAAACTTGAAATGGTGCATTAATACCAAATCCTTTTATAAGAATTCGAGGTCAGGGGATCACGATTGTCTTTTTGACCGGAGCAAACCGAGGCGCGGGTGGCGTTGGCAGAGCGAGTGCGGCCTGCTTCATATCGCGGAGCTCTTGTTGCATCGCCGCCATGGCGAGCGACGCCATTTTCTGATGAAAGCGGGTGACGGCATCGGCAGAATAACCATGCTCATGACGTCCCCGTTGAAACGCTTGGGTGAGTTTCAGGATTTTGTCTTCAACGGGCCAGAGATCGGACCAGATGCCGGGCAGGTATTCGGTTTTGATGCCTTTGCCGTCGTCGGTTTTGCTCCAGGCACGCAGCGTGATGGCGATCTCGCCGAGCTCAGCTCCTTTGTCGTCGGCGAGAGGATCGGCGACTTCCTGCACTTCGACCCAACAGGGGACGGCGATGGAAAAACTGGGATCCCCGAGGATGGTCCACATCGTGGCAAGGCTTGGATCTTCTCCCGGTTTCACGCCCTGAAAGACGGCGGCAGAAACAGTGGTCGTGCGGCTGATAGTGTTGTTGGTCTTGATGATGGCGGGCAGTTTTTGTTTCGAGCCATTCACGGTGCCGGGCCAGGGGGTGCCTGTTTTACTGGAGAGATCTCGCGTCAAATTGCGAATGAGATAGTCGACGGTGATGCCTTTTGATTTTTGCAGGTCGAGCCGGGAACAGGCCTGCGAATACCGTTCGGCGGAGTAGATTTTTCCGAGCTGTTCGGGCGTCGGATTGGCGGGGAAATCGCGGGCGGTGGTCGCGAAGTTGGAACGGACGATATAGCCGTGGGGTGCTATTTTGGGGTCGTTGGCGTTGAACATGGTATAGCTGCTGGGGCCGGTCTCAAACAGGGCGGCGCCGCCCTGTGCATCAATCACGCCGAAATTGGAAAGGGTGCGGCGGCCAGTCTCATTGGTTTCATCAAGCAACTTTTTGAAGTCGGCTACCGTCTTACAGGTTTCCAGTGCCTGTTTCATGAAGCGACCATTGGCGGGTCCTGATTTCTTGCCTTTGATACTGAGGTCTTTGCTCAACGAATTTTCGATGCAGAAGCCGGCTTCGTTCATACCCATCCATGCCGACTTGCGAGCGCCCGCATTGACAACGGCAACAGCGCGAAGCGGCCCTTTAGTCAGCAGAATGACTTCGTTATGAATGTTGGACGTGTCGCGGTTCTTCCAGAGCAGAGGACGACCGTCGGCAGTCGCTTTCCCGCTGATGACGGCTGTGGTACAGGCTTGGAGTTCAAGGGGAGCGCATTCCCAGATCAATAGCAGTATGAGCATCCGAATCAGCGAGGCCCGGTTCGCGAACATAATCGGTGTATCCTTTTCAGGGAGTTAAGCGGTTGGAATCTTCACATACAGAAGACTTCTAAAATGGTTGGATCATTGTGAGTTTGGTTCACAATTCACTCAAGCGTCAAAATGCGGGTTCATCAAACCTGCATCAAATCTTCATATTGTGCATCAGGAGAACGAAGAGTGAAATCAAAAAATCCCGATTTTGGGCCAGGGATGAAGATTTTCTGTCATCGGCGGGTGATATCTTTTATGATTTGAATTAATGAGATGAAGCTCTTGCGAATCATTTTACTGTCGCTTGTCGAAAGGGGACTTCGATGACGGAGAAGCAATTTACGGAAAAGCAGATTCTGACCGGCATTTTTGAATGCTGGTGTGATGCGATGGGAACAGAGCGTCCCTTTGATGCTGAGACACGCATTGATTTGTATATGAAAGAGGATCATTTAAGGGCCCCGGTTGATCTGCTTGATATTATTTTCCGTCTGGAAAAATTGTTCGACATCAAGATTTCGCGTAAAGAGCTGTATGAAGAGTTGGGGTTTCCAGAAACGCCTAATCTTAAAGTATGGAAAAACGAGATCGCGCCGCAGTTAACGTTTGGTGTACTGGCACGATTTCTTCAGAAGCGGGCCGTGAATACGGTTTCCTTTGAGCCCGTGATGGTGATCAACAAAGAGTGCCGACCGGCGGGTGTGTTTTATGGCATCGAGCAGATTTCAAATCAGCTGATTTCAGCGAAATGTCAGGTGACGCCGAGTGCAAACATCATTGACGCGTTTCGTGGTTATCAGCTGAATTCGTTCTGGAGTCAACTCAGCTGGAGATCAGAGGTGCGGCTGCCTCAGCTTTCGAGACACTGGGGATTTCTCACGAATTGGGGCTGCATGATTGCCTTCTGGGGTCTGTTGATCGCCTTCCCCATGGTGTTCTTAACAGGGAACTTTTACATCTTGCTTGGCGCAGTTCTGTATGTAATTACAACCTGGTTTATTAATTCCCTCTACACTCACCGTTCAGATCCACTGCCGCCAGAACTTCAGACGTTTCGCGATCTGGCAGTCTGGATTGCAGGCCATGATGGTGACGCGATACGGATTCCTGCGAACAGTAGTCCCATTAATAACTGAGAGGAGTTTTTATGAGTCAGCTCAGATATTCTGAAAAGCAGATTATGCCGCTCCTTGCAGATTGTCTGGTGGATACTTTGGGACTTGATGACGACGAAGCATTAGATCCTATGACCGATCTTGATCGTAGAATCGATCAATACCTCAAGGACATCAATGAATGGAACGCATTCGATTTTGCAGACTTTAGTTATGTCATTGAGTGCCTGTTTCATTTCGAATGTTCCCCGAAGGAGTGGAAAGCGTTCTTTGGGGTCGACTGTGGTTATCAATCGGAAGAAGAATGGGTAGAACAGGTGGGGCAGAATCTGACGTTCAAGGCACTGGTTGAATTCATTGCAGAGCGTGCGCCCTACATTAGGTTTCAACCAGTAACAGTGATTGACCGTGCGTGCGGCCCTGCCGGCGCCTTTTACGGGCTTGAAGAGTTGTCGGGCAAGTTTTTTTCCGCCACCTGTCGCGTGACTCCCTCAACTAAAATTCTGGATGCGTTTCGTGGCAGACAGCTGGAAAAGTTCTGGGGCGAATTACAATGGCGCTCAGGAGCTAAACTGACGGATCTGAAATCATTCTGGTTTCTATTAGAAGGTTGTGGCTGTCTGATGTTTTTTCTGGCTCTATTCGTTGCATTCGTGATTTTTCTTCCGAATGGTGACTATCTCTTTCTGACAGTCACCATTCTCTCTGCCTATACCATGTGGCGCGTTATTTCACTCTGTTGTTACTGGTCCAACCCGCTGCCACCAGAGCTACAGACATTTCGAGATCTGGCGGTGTGGATTGCCAATCATGACTGTGATGCGGTGCGCCCGTCTGTGAAAAGCGGACCTTAATGGAGATCCACGGAGGCGTAAGATGATTGCGATCAAAAGTCTTCTGATTCTGTTGTTTTCGTTCTGTTTGACTTCAGGTGCTGCTGCGGAGGATCAACGGGTTCGTTTGACCATTCCTCCCGAGCAGGCACCGGATCCTGCCTGGCGTCGAGAGCTGTTTAAGGACACTCTTCCCTTGAAGAATCGTCCCTCGATTGTGTCGAGAAAGAAAGTAAAGGACGAGGTGCATGTTGTTGTGAAAAACACGGGAAAAACACCCCTGGAGTATTATGGAACTTTTCGGGATCATATCCAGTTATATCAGGAGATCTTCAGGCGGGGGCTCTGGCGAAAATCGAACGTCGGCTGGTGTTGCCTGGGTAAAGAGAAACAGATGTTATTACCCGACCAATCGGTCAAATTTAGATTAACTTATTCCGATGAGGAACGAGGAGAACGACTGCTGGGAAACTTTCGTGAGGCAGGGACCAATCGATGCGGCTTGATCATCTTGGCTACGGAAGTGATGGACTAACTAAGTCGGCGAAAGGTGAAAAGGCATGTATCGTAGTTTACTTTTATTACTGCTGGTTCTGGGCTGTCAGTCTGAACCACCCGTTGATTATTCGACATTTACGATCGATCAACTGCGGACTAAAATGTCAGACCCTGATCCTGGTGTCCGCTGGAAAGCTGTTTTTGAAACAGACCGTCGTGACGGACAAGCGGTTCAGGTTGTGGAAGAATTGACTTCTCTGTTAGCAGATGAGAACGTGGAAGTGCGGCGGGTCACTACACAGACAATGGGAACGATGCTCATGGATGTGAAACCACCTTACTCTAAAGAAGTCAATCGGGCGATTGCAGCTCTGAGAGCGAATCAAGATTCGGATGCCGTAGTTCAATCGGGGATTCGAATTGCACTTGGCATCGTTGATTCAAAACAAAAATGAACAAGACTTTTCAATTTGATGAAAGGAGTCTGAAGTGGGCGGCGAGATTCAGGGGCAAGTGGCTTTGGTAACGGGGGCAAATCGAGGGATTGGTAAATCGATTCTGGAAGCGTTTCTGAAAGAAGGGGCCGCGAAAGTCTATGCGGCTGTGCGAAAGCCTGAATCGGTGGCTGCGCTCACTGGAGTGTATGGGGATCGCGTTGTTCCTTTGGAACTGGATTTGACGAAGCCGGAGTTGATCAACAAAGTGGCTGAAGTGGCCAGTGATGTAACGCTGGTTGTCAATAACGCGGGCGTACTCACCAAGACTTCAGCTCTAGATGCGGATGTGATTGAGGCACTACAGTATGAAATTGATACGAACGTGTATGGATTGATTCGGGTTGTGCAGGCGTTTGCTCCGGTATTGAAAGCGAACGGCGGGGGGATGCTGGTGCAGGTGAATTCGATTGCTTCACTGAAAAATGTGCCGGAGTTTACGACTTATTGTGCTTCCAAAGCAGCCGCCTATTCGGTGACGCAGGCATTGAAACAGATTCTGGCAGATCAGGGAACGACTGTAATCAGCATTCACCCGGGGCCCACTGCGACGGATATGGGAGACGATGCCGGCTTCGAAGTAGCTGATCCGCCGGAGTTGGTTGCCGATGCGGTTGTGGCGGCAATAAAATCAGGACAGTTTCATCAGTTTGCCGGCTCAATGGCAGAGACGATGGGGGCCGCCTATCAGAGCTTTGCAGCGGAAGTGATTGAATAGGGTTTCTAAAGTGTCGACCTGACTTCACTTCATTTTTTATCTCGTTGAAACTGTTTGTCAGCAGGAACAAATGGCTCTCTCGGGTTGGAAGATGTACCGTGAATTCGGATCGCGACTTGTCTGGTTGAAGTCGCCCCCTACAATGTTGCCGTTGCTCAGCAACTGGTTCTCCTGCAAGTGGAGAAACGTAAATTCAGATATAAGGAGTGGAACATGGGCTATGAAATTGAGGGACAGGCGGCAATGGTGACGGGCGCGAATCGGGGCATCGGCAAAGCGATAGTTGAGGCGTTGCTGAAAGAAGGGGCTTCAAAAGTGTATGCGGCGGTGCGGGATACTTCGTCGGCTTCTGGGCTGACGGAAGAATACGGGGAACGCGTAGTGCCGCTGGAATTTGATTTGACGAAGCCGGAACTGATTCAGAAAGCGGCGGAAGTGGCCAGCGATGTGTCACTGGTGGTGAATAATGCGGGAGTGCTGAAGGCGGCGACCCCGCTGTCGGCTGATGCGATTGAATCGCTGAAGTTCGAAATGGATGTGAACGTCTATGGTCTGATTCGCGTGGCGCAGGTATTCGCGCCGGTGTTGAAAGCCAACGGTGGCGGAGCGCTGGTGCAGTTGAATTCGGTCGCGTCCCTGACGAACTTCACCGATTTTACGACGTATTGTGCGTCCAAGTCCGCCTCGTATTCGGTGACACAAGGCTTAAAGGATTTGCTCAAGGAGCAGGGGACTCTGGTCGTGAGCGTGCATCCGGGGCCGATCGCCACAGACATGGGGCATACGGCCGGGTTTGATGAAATCGCGGAGCCACCGGAACTGGTTGCATATGGCATTGTAGCGGCGCTCAAAGCGGGCTCGTTTTTCGACTTTCCCGATTCGATGGCCCGGCAGGTGGGTGCCGCTTACGAAAGCTTTGCCGGGAATGTGATTGAAGCAGAGATGACAGAAGGTTAATCGTAGAAAACGGTAATCAGTCCACGCGGCCGGGTTGGCGGTTGTTTTTGCCTTTGCGTTTGGTGCCGGTGTCGCCGAGATCGTCGCGGGCCTGTTCTGCGAGCGCGGTCAGGCGTTTGACAACGTCGGGGTGCTGGTCGGCGACGTTTTTGCTTTCGCTGATATCGTTTTTGAGATCATACAGAGCGAGACCGGTTTTCTTTTGTATGTAGGGGCCGGGGGTACCGCCGGAACCGGGTTTGTCTTTCAGGCTGCGATAGGGATGAGGAAAGTGCAGTTTCCAGTCGCCGCTACGGACGGCGTTCAAATGACCGCCCCAGTAAAAAAGCAGGGCGTCGTGAGGCGACCTGGCTCCTTTTTCGCCGCTCATCAGAGGCCAGATATTTTTGCCGTCGATAATGCGATCCGTGGGAACTTTTCCGCCGGAGAGATATGCGATGGTGGGCAGGAGATCGATGGTCATGGCTGGCTGGTTGCAGACGGTGCCTGCAGGGATCTGTCCGGGCCAGGCCATGATGCAGGGTTCACGTTGTCCGCCGTCCCAGGCTGTTCCCTTCCCTTCGCGGAGCGGTAGAGCCGAGCCGGCGTGATCGCCGTAGGAGAGCCAGGGGCCATTGTCAGAGGTGAAGATGACCAGTGTGTTGTCTTCGAGGCCGTTCTCTTTGAGAGCTTGCCGGATCTGACCGACAGACCAGTCGATTTCCATGATCACATCGCCGTAGAGTCCCTGTTCGGATTTGCCTTTGAATTTATCGCTGACGAACAGGGGGACGTGAGGCATGGAGTGCGGGACGTAGAGGAAAAACGGTCGGTCATGATTTTTGTTGATGAACGAGACGGCGTGTTCGGTGTACCAGGTGGTGAGCTGGGCCTGTTCTTTGCCGGTGACTTTGGGGTTGATGACGGTTTCATTTTCGATCAGCGGTAGATCGGGAAAACGTTTGCCGGCGGTGGGATGAAAGGGCCACATGTCGTTGGAGTAGGGGAGCCCGAAATATTCATCGAAGCCGTGCCGGGTGGGGAGGAATTCGGGGAGATGACCGAGGTGCCATTTTCCATAAATCGCGGTGGCGTAACCCAATGGTTTGACGACTTCGGCGATGGTCGTTTCTTCGGCGTTGATGCCGATTTTGGATTGCGGGCCGAGTGCGCCCTGGATTCCGATCCGATTCGGATAACAGCCGGTTAACAGAGCCGATCGGGACGCAGAGCAGACGGCCTGGGCGGCGTAAAAGTCAGTAAAGCGAACGCCGTCTTTTGCCATCTGGTCGAGATTGGGAGTTTTGATATTGGGAGAGCCGAAGACGCCGACATCCTGATAACCTTGGTCGTCGGTAAAGATGACTACGAAGTTGGGATGCTGTTTGGCTGGTCGGGTAGCTGCGGTCGCGGGGGGAACAGAAGCTGCGGCGATCAAGAGGACTAGAAGACTGAGACAAGAGATCCGTGTTCGATTCAGATACGAGTGGCATCCAAGATTAAAACCGGCCATGAGCGCGCCTTTCTGGTCAATTGATTGTGTTGTTCGTTGTGGTATCCGTTCTGGTCGTTTGTGTTTTATTCGCCTCGGAAGTGGGCATCCTGAACGGGAACCAACTGTTCCAGGCAGGCAAGCAGGACGCCCGCCGGTGAGCCGATGGCGTCAATGTGTGCAATGATCTCTTCGGGGTAGCAGCTAAGAACCAGGGATGATTCTTCGCGATAGATCTCGAAGCGGCGTCGGATGACGCTTTCATTGGCATCGTCGGCCCGGTTTTCCCGAATCGCACGATGACGGATGCGGTGAATCATTTCCTCTTCGTCGCTACAGGTTAAGTGCAGAACTTTGAGGACTTCAATGTGTTGTTCCAGAATTTTTGACTGCTCGACATTTCGGGGAATTCCGTCGAGAATCAGAATGTCTTTTCTTGGCTTATACATTGAGAGCGTGGCGCGGGCATCGAGTCCCTGTTTCCAGATCCGGATACTGAGATCATCGGGAACGAGTTCCCCTCGCGAACTGTATTTATAGATTTCCTGACCTTCGGGCGATTCAATGTCGATCGAACGAAAGACGTCCCCGCTGGAGAGGTGGAAAAAACCGGGAATTTGACCGAGGATTCTGCCCTGAGTTCCTTTACCAACTCCGGGAGCACCAAACAGCAGGACGGCTTTTCGACGTTCCGTCGCCATAACTATGCCTCTATGTTTCAAGGCCGATATTGATTTCAGAAACCACGGCGGTTACTGCGTTCGAATTCAGGTCGTTCTGACCCGAGGTCAGTTTATTACAATAACGTTTCACAAATGAATTCTCACCCCAGAGGGGGAGATATTAATGAAGGTAAATAAAAAACACTCCGAAAAGCCATAACGCTTTTCGGAGTGTTGAATTGATTTTTTGAGATTCCCTTAGCGGGAGATCAGTGCCACAACCTGACCCACGTCTACCGGCAGGCTGACGTCTTCAAAGCTTGGAGCAGTGACCACGTTGGCAGCCAAGGCTTTTTTGTCCAGCGAAATCCAGGGGCATCCGGGACGGCCAGAATCAACCAGCTCACTATAGAGCTTTTTGAGATTCGGTCGATTTCGAACAGTAATGACATCACCGGGTTTAACCCAGATGGATGGCTTGTTGACAGTCACGCCGTTCAACTGGAAGTGTGAGTGTACGATACCCTGTCGGGCCTGAGGACGAGTTTGAGCAAATCCGGCACGGCAGACAACGTTATCGAGACGTTGCTCGCAGAGAATCAGCAACGCTTCCCCGGTGTTACCTTTGATGCGGCGGGCTTTATCGAAGTAGCGACGTAACTGACGCTCACGCAGACCGTAATAGAATTTGATCTTCTGCTTTTCGATCAAGGCGAGACCGTAGTTAGAGGCCTTGCGACGACGCTGTGACATTCCTGGCGGAAGATTTCGCTGGTCCAATGCGCGTGTTGCACCTGCGTCTTCGAAAACCAAAGCTCCTAAACGACGGTTAACCCGTCCTTTTGGTCCTGTGTAACGACCCATTCAGACTTTCTCCCACATTAATCACAAGCTGCCGTACTGTGTACTTGATGAACGGCAAAGAATTATTATTAGAGCCTGATCATAGTAAACTATTCTTACATAATAGTTTACAGTCAAAATGCCAAGAGGATCAGACTAGATATAGCAGTCAGGATCATGATATCCATCACATTGCTGCGCGTACCACAACCTTTAAAGCGGTCCGCTGTTATCGCAAATTCAATCAGAATCGTCAACCAACTGGACTACAGGATCACAAATTCTCAGAAAATATCACGAAAGGAGAGGCTGGAACGAGAGATTCCTGTCTGGAAAGGATGCAGTGCAACGTACTTTATGTACATACCGATTCAGCAAAAGACTTGTGGGAGTGAGATGGCGGCACGAAAGAGAGTTGCTGGTTCTTCGGATTCCACGGCGATCCGCGGGATATCCCAATTGTCAGGTGTGCCGAGTTGGGAGTAGCCGCCGTAATAACTGAAGCCCCAGCGATAACCGGTCTGCTTCAGGCAGTCTCTTGTTCGTTGATCGAAGCAGTCTTTGCCCCCGACCGGGTAGCTGAAGGCAGAGATCGAATCGTTGAGTTCCGTTTCAATTCTCTGTTTGCAGTGTGCAATTTCAAATCGCTGTTGTTCTTCCGAATGGTTTGCCAGAATGGGATGGTTGACAGTATGGCCGCCGAAATCCATGCCGGCGTCATTCATTTCCCGGACCATGTCCCAGGTCATCCAGATCTGGTTTGCGATCTCCTGCGGGCAGCGTCCGGCGCCGGTTTGCTCTGCCAGAAAGTTCAGATAGGCTTCGGTTTTCTCCCCCGATAATTTTTTGTAGACGCTGAGCAGTCTTTTGATTGACTGATCGTAGTCGTCTTCATTCAGAGAGACAGCGTCGCCTGTCCAGGAATTTTCAGGTAATGATGTTTGTGTCGCACTGTGCACCATCCAGGAGATTTCGTCCCACCAGGCTACTTTTCTTTCATCCAGGAAGCCTGTTGTCAGAAAGAACGTGGCGGGAGAGTTATAAGACTTCAGAATGGGAAAGGCACATTCATAGTTATCGAGATAACCGTCGTCGAAGGTAATCAGAACGTGGCGCCCTTTCTTCCGATTCCAAAGGTCGTCCAGATCACGAATGCGGATCAGATCAAAGTTCAGGCTGAGGAAACGTACCTGCTGTTCGAAGCCTTCGACAGAAGCGCTCCAGAGATCATGGTCAAAGAGTGACTGATTGGCTTCACCGACCCGGTGGTAATTCAAGACAATCAGTCCATTCCAGAGATGAGTCGAACGAGCCAGTTTATTGAAACCAGACCAGTCCAGTGCTTTTGCCAGGAGTTCTCTTTTACTCACGATTCTGTTTCCTGTTCGATTTCTTGACGGCTTGGGAGCACACTAAGCTTCGGCATGTTTGGATACGGAATCAATCAGCTGTGGCGGCATGTGTAAATAACGAGCCGCTTTGCGTTTGGATTCGATATCACCGTAAACCAATTCAACCTGTTCTGTGGGAAGCCCAATTCCTGCTGCGACATCTGCAGCTGGAAAGCCGTGGTTTAGTCCGTAGAGACAGCAGTCCAGTTTGTCATAAGAGACAGCGAAGAAGAATTCTTCCTGAGACTGTTCCAGAGAGTAGGTGTCGGTTGTGGGAGGCCGCATGCGAATGACTTCAGGAACGTCCAGGTAGGCGGCGAGCTGATACACCTGTGATTTATAGAGGTGCGCAATCGGTTTCAAATCGGCTGCACCATCGCCGTTTTTCACAAAGAAGCCTTGATCGTATTCGAGCCGATTCGGTGTCCCCGGGACGGCGTAGTTCAAACGGTCGGCATGATAGTATTCCATCATTTTACGGCAACGTTGTTTAAAGTTGGTCGCGGCGACGATGGTTTGATAAGCGGACAATGGGAGTCGTTTTTTGATGAATTCTCCCGAGGGGGTTTGCACAACGACAGAGAAGACGCGATAGCCGCCCTCCTTGAGCAGGTTAGGCAGAACAATTTTTGATTTCCAGTTCGGCTGATATTCCGGTATGACCTGTTTGATGGCGGCATCGCGGCGCTCGTAGCAGCCTGCTCCCTGTAGCATCGGTGAGATGTTTTCGACGATGGCTTCGACGTTAAAATGATCTGCCAGCAGTTGACCGTAGGTCAGACTTTCATCTTTTGTATCGTGTTCGGGCATCATGATTCCCAGGACGCGGTCGGCTCCGAATGCGCGGACGCACAACGCTGTGACCACGCTACTGTCGATTCCGCCGGACAAACCCAGCACGGCGCCTTTTTTGCGCATTGTTTTGCGAACCGTTTCCTGCATCCAATTGACGATACGGTCTGTTTCAGCTGCACAATCGAGGTTTAATAATTCAGGGCTGAAGGTTTTCGTCTGAGTGATCATCTTTCTCTATTCTCCTTATTCGCTGACAGAGTCGTTCAGCAAATCGTCTGATTGTTGGTTATAACGTTGTTCGTTTTGCCTCTCTCACTTCAGGGAAGTGTGAGTTGTTTTTTATCGATCTTGCCGTTCGGAGATTTGGGGAGTTCATCCCGAAACTCGATTTTTTGCGGCACCATGAAATCTTCCAAATGTTTTCGGCAGTAAGCGAGGACTTCTTTTTCAGTCAGTTTCTCTCCCGGCATCAGGGTGACGATGGCACGAATGGATTCTCCTAAGACCGGATCAGGATCTCCGATGACGGCGGCTTCTGAAATTTTCTCGTGTGTGAACAGGACATTCTCGACTTCCTTGGGGCTGACTTTTTCACCACGGCTTTTGATGATGTCATCACGTCTGCCGACAAAGTAGAGATATCCTTCCCGGTCCATGCGGAATAAATCGCCGGTATAGAGTAGCATTTCGTTTGGTAAATCGGCTGGTTTTAAACGCTCTGCGGTCTGTTCGGGAGCTTCCCAGTAACCCTTCATGACATTCGCGCCGCGGACGACCAGTTCGCCAACATGTTCCGGCGGCAGACGGTGTCCTTCATCGTCCACGATGAAAACTTCGGTATCGGGCATGGCGATGCCTACCGAGTCAGTTCTGGTATCAACCTGATCCAGAGGAAGGTACGAGACCCGTTTGCATTCGGTGAGACCGTACATCGAAAATATCTGTACGTGGGGCAGTCGTTTGCGGAAGGTGAGAATGTGTTCCGTAGGTAAGGCGGCTCCTGTATTAGTGATGTATCGCAGCTTCGAAAAATCGTATTTCGAGAGATCCATTTTCAACAGAATGGCAGACATCGTGGGAACCAGCGGAAAGCCGGTGACACGTTCGCTGATGATTTTCTGCAGGACCGCATGTGGGTATGTGAATGATTTTTCGAGAACCAGTGTCGCGCCCACGCGAAACGCCATCAGTAGTTGGTACAAGCCATAATCGAAGGAGAGCGGGAGCACATTCAGAATGATGTCCGAAGGCTCGTTCATTAAGTAGGTCGTAATGGAACGTGCCGCCGAGGTCATATTTAAGTGAGTTAGCATGACCCCTTTGGGATTTCCGGTGGAACCGGATGTGTAAACGAGGGCTGCCAGATCGATGTTGATCGTGGGGATTGCCGGCGGTGAAATGTGATCGGCGAATTCTGACTGCAGTTGATCCCAGGCATCAAACCGGGGCATTTGCAGTTCATTGTCTTCTGGTGATTCGGCAGTTGTTCCGACCGTAATTGCGTTTTTCAAATGTGGTAACAGATCGGAATTTTCGAAAACCGTTTTGCGTTTCTTCTCCGGAATGATCAGAACGTGGGCACGGCAGTTATTCAGAACGTACGTTAATTTATCGATCTTGGTGGTGGGGTTGACCATCACAAACACGCCGCCCGCTTTCAGCACTGCGAAAATTGCGACGGCAGCTTCCAGAGAATTTTCGAGATGGATAGCGACCCGGTCTCCACGCTCGAGTCCGCGCTGCAATAATGCCTGTGCCAGGCGATTACTCTGCTGTTCGAGTTCCAGGTACGTATAGCGATTCTGGTCGACAACCAGCGCGACTTTCTCGGGATGATTTTGCGCACTCTGTTCTAAAAATGATTGCAGCAACAACGGCCTGCTCCTTCGGAACTTAAGCTAATTCTTTGAGTTTTGATTCAATGAAATTGATCAGACGATCAATCGAATCCAGGTTTTCAGGAACCAGTTCATCGTCATCGACTTCAACGGAATACCTGTCTTCGATGAAGGCCACCAGTTCGAGGACACCTGTTGAGTCGATAATTCCTGTTTCCAGAAACGAATCATCGTTGTTGAGTGATTCCGGGGCTTCGCCGAACAGGAAATTGTCAGCCACAAAATTTCGTACATCAGATTGAATCGATTGGACAGAGCTCATTTTCTTACCTCTAAAGTAGTAGATATTAGTTAAGGATTATTTGTGTCAGTAAACAGTTAAGTTTGTAACGCCGCACTCTCAGTGCGCTTGTTTTCTTGAGGTGCTGGTTGTCCCTGGATCATTTGTTCCACCAGCAGTTGTGTGGAAAGAATGCCAACCAGTGCCATGTTGTCTCGCGTGCCGATGGCGCGTCCCTGTTCAATTTTCTTGACCAGGCGCTGGACGGCTGTTGGTTGAAACAGGCCACTCTCTTTCAGCTTTTCGGGTGACAATAGCCGTTCGACATATTCGAAACGGGCTTTCTGTTTGTCGGTATCGATAAAACTATGTGCGTCTGGTGCGCGATAAGGTTGTTTGGGGCGTTTCCGAATACTATCGGGGATCAAGTCGCGCATTGCGTATTTGAGCAGAAATTTCTCGTTGAGCCCGTTCATTTTGTATCGCACGGGAATTCGAGCAGCGAATTCAACGACGCGGTAATCCAGAAACGGAAAGCGACCTTCAATGGAATTGCCCATTGCCATCCGGTCACCCTGAGAAGACAAAATGTAGCCGGGCATCAGGTTGATGGATTCGAGATATTGTGCCTGACAGAAGGAAGGCCATTTTGAAAAGTGTTCCGGTAACTGGTCGGAAAAATCTGTCAACGGGTCCTGGTTGACCAGTTCCTGTTTGACGTCATCGCTGAAAAATGTTTTCAGCTTGGCGGTTAAATCCCAGCGAGGCAGGTGTGAAAAGAACGGGCTGTTGATTTCATCCTCACGGATTTTGAAAAACGCTTTGAGATAAGCGGGGGACTGTGCCTGCAGATTTTTCATGTACGGGTAGAGTCGCTTCAACAACAACGGTCGAATTTTTGAATCGGGCTGACGACTCCAGAAACGTCTGATCTTGGTCTCTTTGAATATGTCGTACCCGCCGAGCACTTCGTCGGCCCCTTCGCCGGTCATTACAACCTTGAATTGATTTTCTTTAACCAGCCGTGACAAGAGGTACATCGGCGCGGGCGCCGTTCGCAGGACCGGTTTTTCGGTGTGCTGAATTACCTGTGGGAAGATGCGACCAATGTCTTCGTAAGAGCAGCAGACGGTCTGATGATCTGTTCCCAGTTCCCGGATCATTTCCTGTTGAAACTGGCTTTCGTCGTAGTCTTTATCGTTGAAGTTTACGGAGAACGTATTCAGCGGCGCATTGGTGAAATTGCGAATGATGGCGGCTGTGACTGACGAGTCGAGCCCGCCACTCAAGTAGGCACCGACAGAGACATCTGCCCGTAAACGAAGCTGGGTAGCATTGATCAACAAGGCCCGCAGTTCTTCAGCCCAATCGTCCAGGCTTCTATGTTCTTCGTTCGGGCTGTAGTCCAGATTCCAGTATTGCCAGATCTTGATTTGACCGTTTTTGACAATCATGGAGTGTGCGGGAGGGAGTTCGGATACACCCTCAAAAAATGTACGTGGCGGCAAAGGCGACCAGAATGTAAACAGCTGGTTCATCGCGGCCAGATCGACCTTGCGTTCGACATCAGGTAGAGCAAAGAGAGCTTTGACTTCCGAGGCGAACAGGAATCGACCTGGTGTCTGCGTATAAACAAGCGGGCGGATTCCCATGCGATCTCGAGACAGAAACACCAGCTGTTGTTTCTGATCATGAATGGCAAAGGCCCATTGGCCGTTGAATTGTTGAACGCATTCGGGTCCGTATTCAGCATACATATGCAGAATGACTTCCGTATCGGAATGAGTACGGAACTGATAGCCTTTACTCGAAAGCAGTGCTCGGAGTTCAATATGATTATAAATTTCACCATTGAAGGTGACGGTCAGCATTCCGTCAGGGGACTGCATTGGCTGCAAACCGCCGGTGAGGTCGACAATGCTTAAGCGGCTATGTGCAAATCCGACGGAGCCCAATGGTGAGACGCCTGAAGCATCCGGGCCACGATGATTGAGTGTTTCAATCATGTTCTGCAATTCGGTCTGTTGGACTGGTTGTCGGTCAGACTGAATGATTCCCGCAATTCCGCACATAGTTAATCCGATACGTAGGTGAAGACAGACCTTGCCCATTCGAGAATGGGACCTCTTACAGAAGGAATCTAGGTCGCCGCGATATCAAGTCAAATCGTAAGTCTTTGATCGCACTATCGTTCATAAAAATAAACGGCCGCATCTTCTTTGCGATGCTTAATCGGGAAGAATGGTATAAACGGACTGATCGATACCCGGGCTTGAATGGGTATTCACAGGATCATCTGGGAGGGACTGCACTGAAAGAGGGGGGCTGGTTCTTTCTGTTGTCGTTCAGAATCGATTTGACTTGTGAGTTATATGACCTAAGGTTTCCTTGCATCTAAGAAAATGAAATGTCACTGCATTTTATCTGGATCATTCCTGACAGGCTTTTATTGTCAGTGCGATATTATTCAGGTGATGCAAACTGTTTATTTCAGTGCAAATTGATTGATTGTGAACCGACCATGGCAGCGAACGACTCTGAATCCGATCTTTCAAGTTTGTTAGACAAAACCAGTGATCCTGAGAAGCTGGGCAAAACTGCCTCGAATGCTGTCAACACCGAAGAATTGCTGGCTTCGCTCAGCATGCTGAATCTGACCGGTGATGGTGATTCGGACGATCCGAGTAACGAAGCTGCGCTGGAAGAGTTGGCGATCAAAACTGCGGAACAGCTTTCCGGCGAAACGGATGTCTCTGAGCCAATGCGAGTGATCGGTAAAGATCAGCACCTCAGCCAGTTGTTTAATCGTGTGCAGTCACTTTTGAAGGGCGACGCTGAAGAGCAGCAACACGGAAGCTTTATTCCTCAATGCCCTGAAACGCTAGAAGACACCGGCTTAACCCAGGATGAAATCGAACGCCTGATCCTAAAGTACCTGCTTGCCAAAGGAACACAGACCGGGCGCCAAATCAGTCAGCAGGTTAAACTTCCGTTCGGGATTATCGACCCCATTTTGAAACGTGCCAAGCAGGATCAACTGGTGGCCTATGGTGGCACGGCTGAAATGGGCGACTATGAATTTACGATTACCGAACTGGGGCGCGAGCGCGCCCGGCGCTATACACAAGAGTGTACTTATTTCGGTGCGGCTCCCGTTTGTTTCAAAGATTATCTGAAGGCAATGGAAGCCCAGAGTATTGCCAAGCAGGAAGCAACAGAAGCAGATTTGAAAGAAGCATTTTCCGATTTGATTATCAATCCGAAAATGCTGGATCGCCTGGGACCTGCCGTCAATTCAGGGCGGGGGATGTTTCTATTCGGTGAAGCCGGTAACGGAAAAACCAGTATTGCCGAACGAATTACCAAAGCCTTTGGGTCAACGATCTGGGTGCCCCGTTGTCTGGGCATTGATGGGGATATCATTCGCATTTTTGATCCCGGATTGCATGAAGAGGTCATTCAAGAAAACAATTCAGAGGGGCTGTTTGATTTATCAGGCGTCGACCCACGCTGGGTTCAGATTGTGCGTCCGACCGTGATTGCGGGGGGTGAATTGACCATGAAAGAACTGGAGATCACCCAAAACCCGCAGACCAAAATCTGTGAAGCACCCCTGCAGTTGAAAAGTAATTGCGGCACATTCGTGATTGATGACTTTGGCCGACAGAGAATGCCCGTTGACGAATTATTAAATCGCTGGATTGTGCCTCTGGAAAAACGATACGACTTTCTGAACCTTCCCAGTGGAAAGAAAATCCAGGTTCCGTTTGACCAGTTGATTATCTTTTCGACGAACCTGGAGCCGAAGGATCTTGTTGACGCTGCGTTTTTGCGGCGGATTCCGTACAAGATCGAAGCCCTCGATCCTTCGGAAGAGGAATTTCGGGCGCTGTTCGAGTTGATGGCACCGTTGATGGGCTTTCAATTTGACGAGAAGTCATACCAGTATCTGGTCGACACGCATTACAAAGCCGTCAATCGGCCGTTCCGTGCCTGTCAGCCACGCGACCTGTTACTGCAGGTGAAAAATTTCTGCGTTTACAAAGAAATGCCTAAGAAACTTTCACCAGACGCTTTTGACTTTGCGGTCGAAAACTACTTCTCAGTAATGTGATTTGCTCAATTCCCGCAAAGTCAGGCGGGCCATTCCGTATCACAGCTTTCGCATCGAAAACCGACCACAGTTGAGGTGCCGGGAATCAGGCGGTTCTTCCTGTTGAGTAAACCATCGCGTAATTCCAGTTTCTCAACAGAAGAACTGTTACAAGCGGGGCACTGTTGATTCTGGAATAGAATGCGTGCTCGCTTGAGTACCCAGTCCTCTTTCTCCAGTTTAAGAAAATGAGGTTTCTTAGGGTAACTTCGCTGGAATGGAAGAATCATAGGAGAAGATTCTTCCTGCGAGACAACAGGCTCGCAGTGTGTATTTTCGGGGTAATAAATCTTTAAAATGCTCATCCATGAGCTCCTTACGTTCAATCCCTTGAAAAATATTCCTGTAAATCCAAACGGGAATCTTTAGTGGGGTAGAGTCCCGGATGCTCATCGAATCAATAAAGTTCGACAAAACATACGAAGAGGGAAGAAGGATAAAATTCTCGTATTAAGTTGGCAAGAGGTTTTACTGCAAAGCTGTAAACATTGTAAAAAATTCATGTTAGAAGTACATCGAATTTGAGAAAATGGGAGGTTTCAGAGGTCTGGCGGTTTTTGTTTCCGTAGCTGGACTCACTGGGTTGCTGTATGATGGCCGCAAAGGAGATAGTCAAATTCATGCGATTCTACTCCGAGATTCGATTAATCTTGCCGTGTTATTTCAGGAGTGATTCAAATTAATAAATCAAAATTGATCAAGCTGGTGATCGGAATCATCATCACAGTCACCTGCCTGCTGGCAGCTGTCTGGGGAATTGATCTTGAACAGATCAAACAAAGTTTCAAACGTGCGAACTACTGGACTTTGCCAGTAATGTTAGCACTACTCTATATCTTCTTCTGGCTTAAAGCATTGCGCTGGCGGATGCTGCTGGAGCCGGTCAAAAATCTTTCCGTCTGGCAGGTTACCCCGGCGATGATGATTGGATTTATGGGAAATAACATCCTGCCTGCTCATCTGGGGGAGTTTTTGCGGGTCTATGTGATGAGCAAACAGTTTCAGATCCCCAAGACGACCGTCCTTTCGACAGTCGTTCTCGAGCGGTTGTTTGATATCGTGGCGATTTTGTGTTTTCTGGGAATTGGGGTCTATTTTGCTCCGAATGTTCCTGATGAATATCGCTCTCTCAGTCTGGTTATGGCACTCGTTATTTGTGTGACGATCCTGGTCGTAGCCGCCTATCTGATCTGGACCGATGCCGTGATTGGTCTGTTTCGTAAAATTTTCAGTTACTTGCGATTCCTGCCTGAGAAGTTGACGCATCTGGTTTTGGAAATGATGCAATCGGGGGCTCTCGGAATGGCATCGATGAAAAGCAAGCGGCTGAGTTTTGGAATCATCTGGACCTCCTTTGCACAGTGGGCCATCAATGGGCTGAGTATTTTCGTTGCGCTCTGGAGTTTTGATATTCAAGTCACGCCATTCGCAGCGCTTGTGGTGCTGGGGGTAACAGCGTTCGGTGTGACGGTACCTTCCACGCCAGGGTTCTTTGGTATTGTTCAGTTTTGCTTCTGGGTCAGTCTGCAAGGCTTTGGTGTTTCAAAGGCAGATGTTTTCGCAGCCTCCATTTACTACCAGCTTTCTCAATATATTCCAGTGACACTGATCGGATTGTATTTTTCCAATCGTGAGGGGCTGAAGCTGAGTCAGGCAGAGCGGGAAGCGGAGAAAGAGCTTGAAGAACTGGAAGGAATCGATGGCGCAGAAGCAACCCTACCGGAAACCAATGGCTGAAGCATCAGGGAGTAACTGTGCCTTTTTTGCTCAGCTTTGTCTGTTTGAGATTGGCGATCGCCTGTTCTGTTACGAGCAGGTCTTCTGCGCGATTGTTAATAAGCTTGGAGTCGATGACTTCCACTTGTGAAGTCCCATTGACTGAAAGGCCGCAGCGTCCGTTTCCTGAGCAGGTGACATTTTCCAGTATGACATTCTTACAGCGGTCGTGGACATTGATGCCATCGATTCGGAAATTTTCGATTTTCAGGTCGGAAATGGAGACTCCGTCTACATCAATCAACGAAATGCCAACGGACTTTCCCGCAAGAGAAAACGGTTCGGCAGGCGGCAGTTGATTTTTTGAGCTACGATAATAGATGGCTCCCTGGTAGACGGCCCATTTTCCTTCAGAGAGATCATCCAGGTTGACGGGCTGTCCTTTCTCGGGTTTATATTCCGGCAGAATTTTCCCATCCCGATACAGGTTAAAATATCCTTTTCGATAGGGAGAAACCTTCCAGAGATCACTTCCCAGTTGTTTCCATCCATTCATGGGGATTTTGATGCTTCCATCCAGTGTAGCACCGTTACCGAGGATGGTGAACTTTTCTTTTCCGATGCCGCTAAATCGTTTTCCGGAGAGACTGATCGATTCGTGATAAGGTATCTTGTTGTTAATGAGAATGATTTTGTCGCCTCGTCGGGCATAGTCGAGTGCCCGTTTAATCGTTTTTACGGGGCCATTGTTTCCATCAACAATCTTGGGAGAAAATCCGTTTAAGGCATTGCTCCCGGCGCGATTATCCACATAAATCACACGGGCATCGACTGGTTGGAATCCACACAGCAATAGAAGGAGGCAGAGTAACCCGGATTTGAATCTTACAAAACGGATCTCGTTTCGCATTGTTAGCTCCCTGTCTCTTACGATAACGTGTATTGTGAATTCAATCGTAGAAAAAACCCCGGTGTGAAACCGGGGTTTGAGTAATCAGTGTTCGTATTTTGCTTAACGCTCACTTACGGAAACATAAGGTCGTTCTTCGTACCCGATGTAATTTGCTTTCGGCCGGATGATTTTATTTCCGTCAAGCTGTTCAAGGATATGAGCACACCAGCCAGCGATGCGGCTGGCAGCGAAGATGCAGGTAAACAGATCGCCGGGGATTCCCATGTAGTGCTGCAGGCTGGCAGAATAGAAATCGACGTTGCAGTTGCGTTTGATTTCTGCGTAAACCAGTTTCTCCATCTCGATCGACATTTCGTACCATTTGGGTTCACCAGTTTCATTACCCAGGCGTCGTGAGAGTTCTTTTAAATGCTTGGCGCGAGGATCTTCGACCTGATAAACAGCGTGACCGAAGCCCATGAATTTTCCTTTGGCTTCTCGCACTTTTTTGACATACGGTGCGATGTTGTCTACTGAACCGATTTCAAACAGTGTTTTGAGAACTTCTGTATTTGCTCCGCCGTGCAGTTTTCCTTTTAAGGCCCCGATGGCCCCCGTGATTGCGGAGTAAATATCAGGCAGCGTTGCAATGATCACGCGGCTGGTGAAAGTACTTGCATTCAAACCGTGTTCTGCGTGCAGGGTCAGGATCAGGTCCATCGCACGTGTGGCATCTTCACTTGGTTTTTCCCCATTAATCATGTACATGAAGTTTCCGGCGTGGCACAAACCTGGATCGGGGGCAACAGGTTCAAGACCTTTTCGGACACGATGAATGGCAGCGACGATGGTGGGGATCTGCGAAATCAATTTGATCGAGATCTGCATCCGTTTTTCGTCTGTTTCTGATTCTGCATCAGGATCATAAACTCCGGCCATCGAGGTGAGTGTTCGCAACAGTGCCATGGGTGATGCTGAGGTGGGAAGCTGCTTGAGAGCATCGATCAGTTCGCCCGGGATACTGCGATATTTCTTCAGGCTTTCCTGATACTCCGACAGTTGGCTGGCGTTGGGAAGTTCTCCGTTCAGCAGCAGATAAGAGACTTCTTCAAATGTCGCATTTTCTGCCAGATCGTCGATGTTATAACCACGGTACAGGAGTTTCCCCACAGTTCCGTTGACTAGACAGATCGAACTGTCAGCCGCAATGATTCCTTTAAGCCCTTTGACAGCTTCGCTTGATGTTTTCTCTACGTCGTCTGCGCTCATTTGAACTGATTCCACTTTCTCAACTACAGCCAATAAATTTACAGTAAGGTTTGCGATCACAAACCAGGGCTCTGGTTTAGACAGTAATCCTCGACCGACTTTTATTAAACAAACTATTGAAAATTCGCAGACTCCAGTATATCAAGCCCCGCCATAAGTTCAATCAAGCGAAATTGTTTCCTCGAGAGAGTGAGGGGAGTTTCTGACAGGATTCAGGGGAACAGTTTAAACGCCTTGTTTAATAAATGTTCATCTATGCTTCACAAGGTTTGGAATCAGGGGATTGACTATTTACCAGAGGGTGTGAAAATAGAGGTAAGAGGCAGGGGTGTGCTGGTTTTAGTCCGGAGCGGTTCTGCAGCTTAAGGTACTGTCGCCTTGTGATTTAACCAGAATGGCTGGGTTCGCGACCAATTCTGCTTTTTAAAATGAAGGGAAAACCATCAGCTGACGTAAGTTGTTAGCTGGTAACGTGACAGAGGTTTTTTAAGATTTTTTAAATCGTCGTTGTGGATTTCCGTAGACGTTACGAAAAGTTGTGGTAGGATGGGGCTATATGAGCTGGAGGCTTATTAGCTTTTTCAGGTTCTCGGGAGAAGTAAGGATGCCTTGGGAGAGAACCCTCTTGATTAATTTTGTTGGCGAACCGGATGCTCCGACTAAGAGCGTGAAAGCGTATTTGAGCAACATAGTTTTTCAGATGCTCTACGCGATGCCCACTTTACCGCTGACGATCAGGCTGTATTTAAAAGATCGTTCTTCTTCCATCTTCGGTTATGGGGGAAGGAATCTGGAGCCGGTTTACAAACTGCTGTCAGGTTTTGGTGTTTTTGCAATTATTTCATTGCTCTATCGCTATAGGAATTGATGGGTGCAGAGTAGAGTGACAGTTATAAATAACGAGTGAACTCAGTAACAAAATTTTGGAAAAGGATAGTGAGAGGAGCAGGCTTAATGTCTTCTGGAAATACGATCCTTTTATTCTCATAAACTGAAACGCCGTGGTTACACACGGACGTGTGGCCGTAATTTTTTTGATAATACATATTAAGGGAGTGACCCGTGCACCGTTTCGATGCAAATCTGAATTCACTATTTCAGGAAGCGGAAAAACAAGGTTTTTTAACATTTCAACAGGTTCATACGTTTCTCCCTGACGAAGGAGGCGATCCTGCCCTGATCGAGTATATTGTAGTGGGGCTGGAAGAACGTGATCTCGATCTGATCGATGATCCCAATGCAGATATTGATGAAGAGGAAGTAGCAGCCGTTGATGGAGCGGCTGGTGCTGAAGCTGGTTCGACCACGGAATCAGATGATGATTCTGAAGAAGCTTCCTCATCAATCGTCGAGCCGGAAACCTCTCTCTCTTCCCGCGATCCGATTCGCATGTATTTGAGTCAGATGGGAAATATCCCACTGCTGAGTCGTTCGCGTGAAATTTTTCTTGCCAAGAAAATTGAAATCACCCGTAAACGATTCCGCCGGACTGTGCTGGAATCCGATTTCGCTCTGAAGATCGCCATTGATACTCTGGAAAAAGTCTATGCCGGCGAACTTCCTTTTGAACGAACTCTGAGGACTTCTGATACAGAAGATGCGACCAAAGATCAGATCATGGGGCGCATGCCTTATAACATCGCTACTTTGAAAGCATTGCTTGAGAAAAGTTCAAGCGATTTTCAGTTGCTTTATTCTGGCGAACTGACAAAGCCACAGCAGCGTGAAGTACAAAAGCGAATCAAAGTCCGCCGTCAAAAAATGGCCACACTATGTGAAGAGCTTTGCTTGCGTACACAGCGTCTTCAACCGGTACTGAAGCGAATTCATCAAATCGCCGGACGTATTCGGGAAGTCGAAGAACAGCTCAATGATTTCAAATCGCTGCGGCATAAGTCGACCGACACTCGCCTTCTCGAGCGTGAGCTGTCGGAATTAACCAGCATGGTTGCCGAGTCTTCGGAAGATTTCCAGACACGTTCTCGTGAAATTAAACGCCGCTTCGATGACTGGACGGAAGCCAAACAGCAGCTTTCCGGCGGTAACCTGCGGCTGGTCGTCTCAATTGCCAAGAAATACCGAAATCGTGGTTTGAGCTTTTTGGATCTGATTCAGGAAGGAAACGCCGGTTTGATGCGTGGCGTTGAAAAATATGAATATCGCCGCGGGTACAAATTTTCAACATACGCAACATGGTGGATTCGTCAGGCGATCACCCGCGCTGTTGCAGACCATGCCCGGACCATTCGAATTCCCGTGCACATGTTCCAGAGTATCTCAACTCTGAAGGCTCGCAGCGAGCAGATCCGTCAGGAAACGGGTCGCGAACCAACGATGGAAGAGCTTGCAGATTCTGTTGGTCTTGGAGTCGAAGAGACCGAACGGATCATGAAAACCTGGAAGCATCCGATCAGTTTGGACACTCCGGTTGGGGAAAGTGAAGACAGTAGCTTTGGCGATTTTCTGGAAGATGGCCATGAGTCTTCTCCCGCTGATGCCGCCATGCGTGAAATGCTGAAAGATAAAATCGAGCATGTTCTCAAGAGCCTGACCTACCGTGAACGGGAAATTATCCGTCTGCGTTACGGTTTAGGCGACGGTTACAGTTATACGCTGGAAGAAACAGGCCGGATTTTCAAGGTGACGCGCGAGCGTATTCGCCAGATTGAGTCGAAAGCCCTACGTAAATTACAGCATCAGACTCGTAGTGCTCACCTGAGAGGTTTCGTCGACGCCATCTTCCCGAACAAGGAAGATGAGGAAAATGAAGTGGAAGAGGGCGCTCAGTCTGAGCAGGAGTCTTCCACGATGGTGGGGGCGCTTGAATAGTCTCTGACAAGCCATTCAATAAGTTCCATATTAAAGGCGGTTTGCTGTTTTCACGAACAACAAGCCGCCTTTGACTTTTCTATTTCGCGCAATTCGAATAGTTTATACGGAATCAGCGAAATCTGACATCAGCAACAGGTTGGACGTTCTGCGAACTTCAATCTTCTTAGATCTCATAATATTTACGGAGTACCACAGTATGGGGCTTTTTGAAGGCAAAAAAGGTCTGGTTTTTGGAATTGCGAACGACCATTCAATCGCATGGGCCATTACGGAGAAACTTTACGACGAAGGGGCCGAGATCGCATTCACGCACCTTCCCGACAAAGATCCTGAACGACCACGTATGGAACGGCGTTTGAGAAAGCTCGTTGAGCCCAAGGGGGCCAAGATCATGCTTCCCTGTGATGTCACCAAAGACGAAGACCTGGATCGCGTCTTTGAAACGGTTAAGCAAGAGTATGGCGAGATTGACTTTGTGCTGCACTCCATTGCCTATGCTCCCATGGATGACCTGAAGGGGCCCGTCTACAACGTGAGTCGCGATGGCTTCAAACTGTCGATGGAAATCAGTGTCTATAGTCTGCTGGCGATTGCCAATCGGTCCAAAGAGATTTTGAAGCCCGGCGGAAGCATTTTGACTCTCAGTTACCTGGGCGGCGAAAAAGTGATCCCCGGTTATAATGTGATGGGAATCTGCAAATCCGCCCTTGAGAATTCCGTGATGTATCTGGCGAATGAACTCGGCCCTGAAGGCATTCGTATTAACAGTCTGAGTGCCGGACCTTTGAAGACACTCAGTTCCTCTGCCGTCGGCGAGTTTGATATGATGATGAAATTGTATCAGACCATGTCGCCGCTACGCAAAAATATTACTCCGGAAGATGTTGGCAAGGCCGGCATGTACCTGTTAAGTGATCTGTCGAGTGGTGTCTCCGGCGAAAATCATCACGTCGATTCGGGCTACCACATTATGGGCGCCCCGCCGATTGAATTGCAGCAACAGCAGGCTGAAGCTTAGCAGCACCTGCGATTCACATAATACTATCAAGCCACCTGTTGAACATAACCGTTACAACAGGTGGCTTTTTTCACGCCTTGATCTCCCCAGTTTCGTGACTGACAGAAATGAAATCTTGAGCAAATCTTGCCTCACAGGAACAAATTTTCCATTTTGCTCATTCGCTTGTCTTACATTGAATGTTCTCTGAACAACTCGCTTTTTGCTAACGATTCCGACATCGAGAAAAAATCTGCCGGTTTCGCAGGTTTTCGTGATCCAATCGGGGAAAATTGCGTTCTCAATGCGATAGACCCGTTTTTAGGGTTCATACTGGAGTAATCATACTCGTTGGATTCTATCCAGAACGAGCTCGTAGGATCATTTCACATCCCCTTATTGTCCGGTGAAAATCGTGAGCGAATTGATACACGCTGCAATAAACTGGCCCACACTGCCGGCAACGGTGCTGGTCGCCATTTGCGTGTTGTATTGGCTAAGCGTGATCGTGGGAGTATTAGAGATCGATTTTCTCGATATCGATCTGGACTTTGAAATCGGTTCAGATAGTCCTTCAGTTCTTGATTTTGGTTTCATCGGTTTGCGGTTTCTCAATCTGGGCGAAGTGCCGGTGATGTTGTGGCTCAGCATTTTTTCACTCAGCATGTGGATGCTTTCGATCAATTTCGATTCCGAGATCGAAATCAATACTTTGATGGATTATCTGCCTCTGTTTTTGAGAAACGCGGGGATCAGTCTGGTGGTCACAAAGTTGATTACACAGCCATTTAAAGGGTATTTCCAGTTTACGCCCCCTAATCAGATCGAGACGTTATTGGGGAAGTCGTGTCGTGTTACCAGTAGTACGGTTACTGATCAGTTCGGTCAGGCAGAATTAGAAACAGAGGGAGCTCCTCTGAAGCTGCATGTTCGTTCGGAAGAGGAGGCAATCCAGAAGGGAGATCTGGTGCGTTTAGCTGACTTTAACACAGAACAACAGGTTTTTTACGTCGTAAAGATTAACCAGGAGTCCTAAGATTATGTCCATTTCATTGTTCCATCTTCCCACAGTTCAACTGCTGGGGGCCGATCTCTTCGGTTGGTCAATCTCGTTCGGGGGCGCCGTAATTTTAATAGGCGTTATCGGTTTCGCGGTAGCGGTAACAAGGTTTTATCGTAAAGTCGGGCCGGAAGAGGCTCTGGTGCGTACTGGTGTCAGGAAACTGCAAGTTGCAACTGGTGAAGGAATCTTTGTGATTCCGGTTCTGCATCAGGCTGATAAGATGGACCTGTCTGTTAAGCGGATCGAAATCGCTCGAAAAGGCGAAGTGGGTTTAATTTGTCGGGACAATATCCGGGCTGATATTGAAGTCGCCTTCTTTGTACGTGTGAATAATACGGCTGGCGATATTCGCAACGTAGCTCAATCACTGGGGTGTAAACGGGCCTCCAGCCGGGAAGCCTTGGTGGAATTGTTTGATGCCAAATTTTCCGAAGCATTGAAAACCGTTGGAAAGCATTTCGATTTTGTAGAACTCTATAATGAACGGGATAAGTTCAAGGAAGAGATTCTGAAGATTATCGGAACAGACCTGAATGGTTATGTTTTGGATGACTGTGCGATTGACTATCTGGAACAGACTCCTCTGGAAAAACTAAGCCCGACGAATATTCTCGATGCGGAGGGGATCAAAAAGATCACCGACCTCACGGCTCGTGAGCATGTCTTGTCGAATAATATTACGCGTGAAAAAGAAAAGACCATTAAGAAGCAGGACGTAGAAGCCCAGGAAACCATTCTGGAACTGGAACGCCAGCGAGTCGAAGCTGTTGAGAAACAAACGCGGGAAATTGCTTCATTAACGGCTCGAGAGCATGCAGAAGCACGCCGTGTCGAGCATGAAGAACGCCTGAAGGCAGAATCGGCCCGGATTCGCACAGATGAAGAACTGGCGATTGCCGAGGAAAATAAACTACGACAGGTGATCGTGGCTGAAAAAAGTAAACAGCGGACTGACGCAGTCGAAACGGAACGTGTCGAAAAAGACCGGTTACTGGAAGTCAAGGAGCGCGAACGTGTCGTGGGTGTGGCTGACATCGAGAAAGATAAAGCCATCGAAGTAGAAAAACGTAATATTCAGGAAGTGATTCGCGAGCGTGTGATTGTAGAACGTGCGGTTGTGGAAGAGCAGGAACGAATCAAGGATACCGAAGAGTTCGCCGGCGCAGATCGACTCAAGCAGGTCACCGTGACCAAGGCGGAAATGGAAGCAGAAGAAAATCTGGTCAAAGAAGTCAAAGCAGCGGAAGCACAGAAAACCTCAGCCGAACTGCTGGCTGAAAAAGTGGTCATCGAAGCCGAGGCTGAGAAAACGGCCACCGAAAAGAAATCGGACGCGATCAAAGTCATGGCGGAAGCCAAGACAGCAGACGGTGCTGCGATCGGACTGGCAGATGCCCAGGTCATGATTGCCAAGGCCACCGCGACCGAAAAGGCTGGTCAGGCAGAAGCCAATGTTATGATTGCGAAAGCGGAAGGCGTACAGAAAACTGGTGAAGCCGAAGCCAATGTCATGATTGCCAAAGCCGATGGAGCCGAGAAGGCCGGAACGGCGGAGGCGACTGTTATGAAGCTCAAGTTCAGTTCTGAAGCGACTGGTATTGTAGAAAAAGCCAAGGCGATGAAACTGTTCGATGGTGTTGGTCGAGAGCACGAAGAGTTCAAGATTAAGATTAATAAAGATAAGGATATCGAACTGGCGGCCATCGCTGCTCAACAGGAAATCGCAGAAGCACAGGCTGGTATTGTTGGGGAAGCACTCAAGTCAGCCCGCATCGACATTGTTGGTGGCGAAACGACCTTCTTCGATAAGATTGTCGATTCGATCAAGAGTGGTAAATCCATCGATCGCTTCGTGCATAACAGCGAAACATTGACCGATATTAAAAATACGTTCTTTAATGGAAACCCTGATTACTTCGAAGATCAACTCCAGACGTTTATTTCCCGGTTTGGTATGTCCTTTGAAGATGTGAAGAATCTTTCCGTGGCAGCTTTGATTTCTCAACTGCTCGTCCAGGCAGACAGCGATGAAGACAAGTCCGTCTTGAATCGTCTGTTGGAGACTGTGAAAAACCTCGGGATTTCAGACAAAAAAGTTTCTTCCTTTATCAATGCAAAAGTCAAAAAGTAGAAAAGTGTAAACCTCAACTTTCGACTTTTTATAGTTGTTCTGTCGGCTTGCTCTCCATCTGAAGTGTGAACTTCAGTGGAGAGAGCCGATTGAATTCAGGGCAATGGCCTGTAAGAATTAACGATATCAGGTGCCACGGGAAATAAGATCAATGGCCGATTTGGAAAATAATTCAGAAGAGACTGCCGGCGGCAATGCAGATGCGATTGCCCTCGAAAGCAGTACATATGAAATTATTCAAAATCGCTTACAGAGCCATGGAAAAGAGCTGAAGGCGCGACTCGGAAAACTGAATGAGTTGCGTAAAGAGGTCTTCGGTTCCATTGAAACCCAGCTGCTGGGTAGTGACCGCATCACAACCGAGCATAATTGCATCCCCCGTGATATGCTGGCGGTGGGGAACCAGTTTCTGTTCGGTTACAACGTGCACTTTGGCCTGAAATCAGAAACACATCTGAGTGACGTGTTCTCGGTCTACGAATTCAAAGAGGGCACGTATCATGCGTTGCCACTCGATCTGATTCAGAATGCCGAGTTCGAAAAAGACTTCAAGGACATCTACCGCTATTACAAAAATGCCACCTTTGCCAAGTTTTTTGTCAAAGGTCCTTTTTTGTATATGTTGTTTAAGGTCGGGGATGGCCCCAAGGATTTCAAGTCGTTCAAGTGGGCGATTCAGGGTAGCGAACTCGTTTATGTAGATAACCGGAGTGACCACGAGGTCCAGTATCCGCCTCAGCAGGAATTTGAATGGACGCGTACTCATCGCGATCTGCATTACACAGGAGCACATCCTCATATTTCGATCGATGATCGTTTGTTTGTCGAAACCATCGGCGGCGACCTGACAATCAAAATCGAAAACAATACCGAATCGGGCGAGGGAATCTATTCCGAACCCGTTGATGATCCCGATCAGGTTCTGGACGATGCCGAGATTTTCTATGCGATCATCGGCTCATTAATTCTGCTGAAAATACGCCCGTATAAAGAAACAAAATTCCGGTATTTCATCTACAACGAGAAATTGCAAAAAGCCCAGCGGCTGGATTCAATTCAAGATGCCTGCATTTTGCTCCCTGATGATCATGGTCTGGTTTTTTCAAACGGCTATTATTTGCAGAACGGAGAATCAAAAACCTTCGACACCGAACTGCAGGACATGCTCTATCAGGAACGCATTGCGTCTCCGAACGGCGAAGACTTTCTGTATGTGTTCTATCAGCCGGATCAGGGAGCCTATGTTCTTCTCCAGTACAATGTGATCGAACAAAAGCTCGATACTCCTTTAATCTGCCACGGTTTCACCCGCTTCGAAGGGGGAGAGTTGATCTGTTTTTCCGGCCAGGATGAGCCGCAAAAACATCACATGATTCAGCTTTGGAAGACCCCTTACATCAGTGAATCATTTCAGGTTCCACACAAAACTGATTCTTATCTCGATAAAATTGGTAATAAAGATATCGTACGCGGCATGGCCGAATGCCATGAGCTTCTCGGGTTGATCTACCGAAAAGATGCTTACGAAAATCTGTATGTTGATTTGGTGAAACAGGCCAGTGTTGTGCTCGATTCCTATTTCTGGATCAATCACCAGGAAACGTTTGTCTTAGGCGAGGTCGTACTTGAGATCAAAAAGGCTGCGGAAGCGGCCGTCTCTGAGTATGAAAAAGTTCTGCAGCTCAGGCAGAATACGAAAAAAACAACAGCCGAGATTGAGTCAAAGACAAAGAAAACTTTCACTGACATTGATCATCGACGTTTTGATAAGATTGATGACTTTGTCCAGAGTCTGGCAAGTTTACGAGGTTTGCGCGGCGATGTAATTTCGTTACGTGATCTGAGATATGTCGATCATGGGCTGGTCGATCGGATGGAAAAAAATGTCGGCGAGCGAACCGAAAAACTGGCGACCCGCTGTGTTTCGTTCCTGCTGAGAGAGGATGCACTTAAGCCCTACGCAGATCGAATCACAGTTGCGACAGAACAGATTCAAACTGTAGAAAAGGTTGCCGACGCACGAAAAGTCGAGCAGGAGATCGAGGCCAGCTCGAACGAGCTCGAAATGTTGATCGATATTGTCAGTAATCTGAAAGTCGAGGACACAACACAGCGCACCGCGATCATTGACAATATTTCCACGAACTTTTCGCGGATCAATCAGTCCCGAGCTGCTTTGAAACGACGCATCAAGGAATTGATGTCCGTGGAAGGAGTGGCGGAATTCAATGCCCAGATCAAGCTGTTGAATCAAGGAGTGGTCAATTATCTGGACGTTTCCGATTCACCTGAAAAGTGTGATGATTTTCTCACCAAACTAATGATTCAGGTAGAGGAACTCGAAGGTCGATTTTCGGAATTTGATGAGTTCGTTGAACAGTTGACCGAGAAGCGGGAAGAAATCTACGCCGCCTTTGAGACGCGCAAACTGGCGATTGTCGAAAGTCGCAATAAACGGGCGAATTCTCTGGCGAAGTCGGCAGACCGAATTCTGACCGGTATCCGCAGTCGTGCAGAGCAGTTGGAATCGATCAATGAGATCAATGGCTACTTTGCTTCTGACCTGATGATCGACAAGGTCCGGGACATCGTTCGGCAGTTGGGTGAGCTGGAAGATACGGTTAAAGTCGATGATATTCAGAGCCGTCTGAAAAGTATTCGCGAAGATGCCGTCCGGCAGTTAAAAGACAAGCAGGAATTGTTTGTTGATGGCGAAAATATCATCAAGCTCGGCAATCGCCAATTCACCGTCAATCGTCAGCCGCTCGATTTAACAACCGTCTATCGTGATGATGCCCTGCAGCTGCATTTGACGGGAACCAATTTCTTTGAAGTGATCGAAGACGAACGTCTGTTAGCAACCAGAGAAGTCTGGGATCAGGAAGTCGTTTCGGAAAACTGTGATGTGTATCGGGTGGAATATTTAACGTACTGTCTGATGAAATCTTTGGAGTCGGATCCGGAACATTCCGTGGAATCGCTTGCCAAACTATCTGATGAAGAGCTGCTGGCATTCATTCAGAAATTCATGGGGCCGCGTTACAGTGAAGGTTATGTCAAAGGGGTCCACGATCAGGATACCTTGTTGCTGTTGCGGTCACTGCTGAAAGTGAAACCGGCGCTCGGGCTTTTGCGATATCAGTCGGGCGCACGCGCATTAGCGTCACTCTACTGGGAATATTTTTGCGAGCCGGAAACAAAAGCACTTTTTGCCACGAAATTAGCCGGATTTGGCCGGATCATGCAGGTCTTTCCCCAAACAGGCCAACAACAGTATTACATCAATGAATTACAGCAACAGCTTTCGCAATTCGTACAGCAAATATCCTGCTGTGATCAGGCATTGATTCCGGAAGCTGCCGAGTATCTATTTCAGGAACTGGTACGCGGAGAGGCGTTTGTAATCAGCAAGCGGGCCGCTGATCTCTACCAGGAGTTTGAAAAATATTTAAAACACAATAACGCGTTGGAACGACTGCAGGAAAGTCTAGAGGCCACGAATGAAAATCCGGCGGACTGGTTCCTCCTGGCTCGCGACTGGGTTCAGGCGTATCTGGATCATCTGGATTCAGACGAAGATTTTGATTATCTGGATGAAGTGGCGCTGCTGTTGCTTCAGGACAAACTCGATCGCAGTCGACTGATTGATGCGACCGTGACCGCACAGATTTCCGGTCTGTCAGGCTCACATCCACGCATTCAAAATGGAGAATATCATCTGCACTTCAATCGCTATATGAAGCGGTTAACCGAGTTTGAGTCGGTGAACGTTCCCCGGTATGAATCGTATCTGGCATTGAAAAAAGAGATCGTAGATCGATCCCGTAATTCCCTGCGGCTTGATGAATTCCGACCGCGCGTACTGACTTCATTTGTTCGAAACAGACTACTAGACGAAGTCTATTTGCCAGTCATTGGTGATAATCTGGCCAAGCAGATGGGGGAAGCAGGCGAACAGAAACGGACTGACCGCATGGGATTACTGATGCTGGTCTCTCCCCCCGGTTACGGAAAAACGACGTTGATGGAATATATCGCCAATCGGTTGGGAATCATCTTCATGAAAATCAACGGACCGGCTCTCGGGCATCAGGTAACTTCGCTCGATCCGGCGGCTGCCCCCAATGCCGGCGCCCGAGAAGAGGTCAAGAAGCTCAATCTGTCTTTGGAGATGGGGGACAATGTCATGATTTATCTGGATGACATTCAGCACTGTAATCCAGAGTTCCTGCAAAAATTCATTTCTCTTTGTGATGCCCAGCGGAAAATTGAAGGCGTTTATAAAGGCGAGACACGTACCTATGACTTACGCGGTAGAAAAGTCGCCGTTGTGATGGCGGGTAATCCTTATACGGAAAGCGGCGAGAAATTCCAGATTCCCGACATGCTCTCCAACCGGGCCGACATTTATAACCTGGGAGAAGTGATCGGCGAACACGCGGATGCCTTTGAAATGAGTTATCTGGAAAACTGTATCACGTCCAATCCAGTGCTGAATCCGCTTTCTTCGCGCAGTCAGAAAGATGTTTATACGATCATCCAGATGGCAGAGGATGGATCGGGTGAACGCGGAGATCTGGAAGGCAATTACTCGGTGGAAGAGCTCAACGAGATGGTTTCCACCATGAAAAAACTGATCCGCGTACGTGATGTGATTTTGAGCGTCAACCGGGAATACATCCGCTCTGCGGCCCAGTCTGATGAGTATCGGACCGAACCTGCGTTTAAATTACAGGGCTCGTACCGAAATATGAACCGCATCGCCGAAAAAGTGTTTGCGGTGATGAACGAGAAAGAACTCGAAACGCTGATTGTTTCCAATTACGAGAACGACGCCCAGACATTGACTTCGGATACCGAAGCCAATCTGCTGAAGTTCAAGGAGTTGATGGGGATTTTAACCGAATTCGAGCTCGAACGCTGGAACGATATCAAGAAATCGTTCCGCAAAAATCAACAGCTCAAAAGTGTGGGAGGTGAAGATCGTCTGGCGCAGGCAGTGCTGCAGCTCAGTAATGTCGGCGAGGGACTTCAGGACATCCGCGAAACGATGGACGCTGGCATGAATCGGTTGACGGAAAAGAAAGAAACCAACCTTGATCTCTATGCCAAAGATTTTTCAGAGCGATTTCAACATCTGGCTGAAAGTCTGAACGCGATCCAGGCAGCACTCTCTTCCGGCACCAGAGATGTGGCGACCCTCTTTGAGCAGTCGCTCCAATCACGGACTGCACAAACCGCGCCTGGTTCCCAAGCTGAGGAGCGAGCACCCACAACTGACGATCGAATTACAGTCGTCAATAAAATTCCCCGCTCGCTGCTGAATGTGCTGGAAACACAAT